>JALVKL010000160.1 GCA_027033775.1 bacterium
CCACTTCTCTTGGTATGGACGGTGTTTCTGCTCCTCCTATTGATTTTGAGCGTGCTTCCGATACTCTTGTGGCTTACGATCTGATTTACAATCCTTCAGTTACACCCTTTTTGAACTCAGCAAAGCAAAGGGGATTAAAAGCTATCAATGGCCTTGATATGCTTATTTGGCAGGCTCTATTTTCTATGGATATATGGTTTGGCAAGATGTGTGAGTTTCACATTATAAAAGGCGCACTTATGGATTTATTGGAGGAAAGGAAATGAAGAAGTGGAAAAAAGGATATGTTCAGGTATATACAGGAAATGGCAAGGGAAAGACCACCGCTGCTTTAGGTTTAACATTAAGGGCAGTAGGAGCTGGTCTTAAAGTTTATATAGCTCAGTTTCTTAAAGGAAGCGATTACAGCGAGATAAAAGCTATAAACGAAAGGCTTTCCGATTTGGTAAAGGTTGAACAGTTTGGCGCTCCGCACTTTGTCCATTCTGGAAAGATCACTGCTGAAGATCTGGAGCTTGCCAAAAAAGGCTTGGAAGCTGCAAAAAACGCCATGCTTTCTGGGGAATATGACATTGTGATTTTAGAGGAAGCCAATGTTGCCTGTTATCTTGGCATTTTAAGTGTGGAGGATCTTCTCAAGCTTGTTGAAGAAAAGCCCGAAGGAGTCGAGTTGATATTTACAGGAAGATACGCTCCCCAAGAGTTAATAGATATTGCCGATCTTGTAACTGAGATGGTGGAAGTGAAGCACTATTACACCAAAGGTGTCCAGGCTAGGGAAGGCATAGAAAAATAAAAAATTAAAAGGGCTATTCTGGCTTCCACTTTATTCCCTCTTTTTTAATCTTTTCTCTAAATTTTACCTTTTCCATCTCAACTACATCCACTTCCCTTTCAAGGTAATTACTCAGAAAAGCCACTGTGTAAAAGAACTTGTCCTTTTCAAGACCTAAAAAGGCAAAATCCACATCGGATTCTTCATAAAACCTTTAGGGTTTCGTGATAGATCCAAATATGTATGCCTCTTTGAACTTCTATCAAATAATACTTTTTCATTTGATACCGTATTTTTCCAGTTTGTATCTTAATGATCTAAAACTTATACCAAGAATTTCTGCGGCTTTTTTCTTTACCCCTTTTGCCTTCTCCAATGCTTGGAGTATAAGCTCCTTTTCGTAATCGGCAACAAGCTCTTCTAAGTTTTTGTCAAAGCTTGTCTCTTTTATTACTGGTGCAGCTCTTTTGATGTAATCCGGAAGATGTTCATACATTATTATCCCATCGCTCATAAGGCTTGCCTGCTTCAGTATATTTTTCAGTTCCCGTACATTTCCCGGATAGTCGTATATGAGAAGAGCCTTTAAAGCACCTGAGGATATTTGATATCTTGTTTTGGTCTCTTTTTCTATCTCTTTTAGTATATGGCTAATGAGTATGGGTATATCCTCTTTTCTTTTTTTAAGAGGCGGTATATCTATGGAAAATCCTGAGATACGAAAATAAAGGTCTTTTCTAAACTCTCCCTTTTCCACAAGCTCTGGAAGATTTTTATTTGTGGCACATATAATCCTCACATCCACCTCTTTTTCTTGCCTTGCCCCTATTCTTCTAACTTTGTGGTCCTCCAGAAACCTTAAGAGTTTGCCCTGTAGCTCCAAGGGCATATCTCCTATTTCATCCAAAAAGAGTGTTCCTTTGTGGGCTTCTTCTATAAGACCTTTTTTACTTGCAGTTGCTCCTGTAAAGGCTCCCTTTTCATAGCCGAAAAGCTCCGATTCTAACAGTTCTTTGGGTATAGCCGCACAATTTACGGCTACAAATTTACCAGATCTTTCGCTTAATCTGTGTATAGTTTGAGCTACAAGCTCTTTGCCTGTTCCTGACTCGCCTGTTATTAAAACTGTGATGTTAGTTTTTGCCACTCTTTTCATCTTTTCAAAGATTTCCTGCATGGACTCACTTATTCCAATAATATCTCCTAACTGTATCTCTTTGGTTCTCTTTTTCAGCTCTTCGTAATTTTTCTTTAATCTTGTCTTTTCAAGGGCTTTGTTGACAAAAATCAAGAGATCCTCAAGCTTAAAAGGCTTTGTTATGTAATCAAAGGCACCAAGTTTCAGAGCCTTTACCGCCGTTTTTGCTTCTCTTTCGTATGCAGTAATAATTATTACCTCTGCTGGATCAAATCTTCTTTTTATTTCCGGAACAGCTTCTATGCCATTTCCGTCAGGCAATCTTACATCCAGTATTATTACATCAGCACTTTTGGCATTTAGGGCCTCCTTCAGGGTTTCACACCCTTCTACCTCAAATCCCTTTTCTTCAAAAAATTCTGTCAGTATCTCCCTTAAGGTTTTTTCATCTTCAACTATAAGAATTTTCTCCTTCATCTTTAGGCAACCTTATCTCTATGGTGTTTTTGTCTTTAATCTTTATTTCTCCATTATGATTTTCCACTATACTTTTGGCTATGGCAAGTCCAAGTCCAGTTCCTGTCTCTTTAGTGGTAAAAAAGGGAATGAATACTTTATCCTTTATGCTCTCATCTATCCCTGTCCCATTGTCTGATATGTAGATAATAACCTCTTTGTCCTTTTCTTTTACCTCTATTTTTATTTCGGTTGCCTTTGCTTCAATGGAGTTCTGTAGAATATTTAAAAGAGCCTTTTCGAATTTGTCTTTGTCAATCTTTAAATTAAGTTTTTTATCGCAATTTATTTCTATGTTTGCATAAGGCATTCTGGATTTAATTTTTTCCAAGAAATCCGCAAAATTTGTTTTCTCTTTAATAATATAGTAATCTTCCAGCTTCAGAAAATCCGAAGCCATTTTGGCCATTCTGTCAATCTCTTTTTCTGCCTTTTCAAGTTTTTCTCTTACTTTATCTGGTATTTCCAACGTTTTAATCCTTTCTATAATAGCGGATATGTTCATTAAAGGGTTCTTTATCTCATGGGCAAACTCTAAAGATAGCCTTTTTGCAATTTCAAGCTTTTCTCTGAAGTCTTTTTCTATTTTCTCTTTTTCTCTCTTTTCCTTTGCTAATGTGCTTTCTCTTAAAAGCAGATAGGAGGCAAGTGTAGTGGATAAGTGGGAGACAACAGCAAGGTGCCACATCTGTATAATTTTTATGTCTAGAATTACAGAAAATACTAAAAGAAAAAGCGCACCCATAGGATATGTTAAAAAGCATGAGGCAAAAAGAGGGGGAAGACTGAATACTGTAATTAAAGGAACATTCAATATTTCAGAAAAGTAAAAGGAAAGAGAGATATCAACAGCTAATACCACCAGTTGAAATGCTTTGTTTTTAAGTTTGAAGGAAAAAAGCGCTAAAATAAAATAGATTCCGAGAAGCCAAAACCACAGATTAAATGGAGGAGATTTTGTATAGATTAAAAGAGAAAGGGTAATAAAAAATGCCAGTCGGTATCCGGGATAGATTATAAAAAATAGATGTTCGATATCCATATTGGGATTTCACCACTTTTGCAGTTTGCGGTCAACCTTTGCATCACTTTAAGTGACAATTTTTGTCAGGTTATGACAAAAATTGTCATACCAAATGTTGAAAAACCCTGTTTACAAGCCATTTTTATGATGGCATACTCTTTGCTGTAATTTATTTAGAGAAAAAATAGAATGAGGAGGTTGAGTTATGAGGGTATTTAAGAGTGAAGAAGGTTTCACACTGATTGAGCTGATGATTGTCATTGCAATCATCGCCATTCTGGCGGCAATAGCTATTTCTCAGTACAACGCTTATAAGAGGAAATCTAAGGCAAAGGATTTGATCGGTATAGCCCGTAATTGTGCACAGGAGATAATTGCACAGTGTAGCATTGATACAGAAGGTAATGTAACTGTTAGTGAACTTGAATCATGTGCGTATAATCAAACAGACAATGTGGGTAAATATCTCAATAATGTTGAAGTTAATGTGGGGCAAGGGAGTAGTGATAATGTGGCAACCGTGGATTGCAATAGTGCAGATGGTGTAAATGTGAATGCCTTTGGTCTTATTAAAGGAACAACTGTGAGTTACAAAGCCTTGTGTCATATAGCAAATTATAGTACTTCTTCGGCAAATAGTTATGCGATTAGTTGTGAAGGAGTGGTTAAGAAATAAATTTTAAAAATTTAAATTTGTTTAGCCTTACTCCTCATGGAAATTTTGAAAAATGGGGAGTAAGGCTTTTTTTCTTCATAATTTTACTTTATTTTTCTGTAACCAAAATATCCTGTTTTGATGTATGGTGGCATCTTGCCACAGGCAAATGGATAATTTCTCATAAGTCCATCCCAAAAGCTGATCCTTTTTCCTACACATTCTTTGGTAAGACTTGGATAGATTCTATGTGGTTGTTTCAAGTTATCATTTATTTTATCTATGAACTTTTTTCTTTCTCTGGACTCATAATTTTTAAAACTTTTATACTTATTCTATCTTTTATCCTTCTTTTTATCCTGGTTTCTTATTTAAATATTTCATTTCTAGAAATGTATGTTTTGTTATTTATTGTTTTATTCTCTTCTTCTGGTAGATTTTTCGTTAGACCTCACATTTTTTCTTTTTTGTTTTTGTCTTTGTTTTGGCTGTTTCTCATTAAATTTGAAAAATCAGGAAATTTTAAATATCTAATCTTAATCTGTGCAGTGTTTCCTTTATGGGTGAATCTACACGGCAGTTTTGTTGTGGGAATTATATTAATATCTTTGTTTTTAATGGAAGAGCTGCTTTTAAATCTAAATGTTCAGGTTGCAGATCTAATTAAAAATCGTAATTTAAATTATCTATTTTTTTGTCTTATAGCCGTATCAGTGTTGTCCCTTTTAAATCCTTACGGTTTAAAACTGATTAAATTTGTTCTTTTTACTCATAAAGGGGAAGAGTCTTTAAGGTATATAAATGAATGGCGATCCTTTGATGTAATATCTTTTGTTCTTTTTTTCTTTACAAAAAACCTTTTTTATAAGCTTTTGTTTTGGATATCATTTGCTTTGGTAATATTTAATTCAGTTATTTGCATTAAAAATAAAAGACTCAATTTTATACCTTGGATAATCTGGTTTTTTGCCCTTGCATATCTTTCGGTAAAGCATGCCAGATTTATAGCGTTATTTTCTTTTGGTGTTGCCCCAATGGTGGCAATGCTGTTGGAGGAAAACAGGACCCATTTGGAAAGATTTTCAAAAAAGTGTTCTCTTTTTTTGTTAATTTTAATTTTTGCCTTTCTGTTTAAGAATTTTACTTCTCCCTTGGCTTTTTATAATTTTGGATTTGGGGTGAATAATAGAATTTATCCGGTGGATAACGCCAATTTTATAAAAAGCAACTCTCTTCCTTCCAATCTTTATAATATCTATGGATGGGGCGGTTATCTTATTTGGAAGCTTTATCCAGAATACAAAGTCTTCATAGATGGTAGAACTCCCTCTCTTTATAACGATAATTTTTATTGGATTTACAGAATGGCTGATTCAGCTTCTGAACCTGTCTGGGAAAAATTATTGGCTAAATACAATATACACACTGTTATTATCAAAAGTCGGAAACTCGCAGAGTTTCTCATCAAAAAATATCACTTTAATCTTCTAAACATTGACGATATTTCCTATGTGCTTTCAAGGGAATCTAAGATTAAACCTTTGAAATTTTGGAAGCCTCTTTTAGAAGGGGATATAGTCGATTACGCTAAAAACAACAAAAATAAAATGGAAGAAATAATTAAAGAATTATATGGCATTCGTGCTAATTCCCCTCACAGCGTTAAGGTTTTAGTGATGCTTGGCAGAATTTATCTTGATGCTAAATCTCAGCCTAAAGAAGCTTTGAAGCTCTTTAAAGAAGCTTTAAATTTAGATCCTTATTCACCTGATATCTATTTTAACATTGGTTTGTGTTATCAAAAACTTGGTAAGTCCCAAGAAGCTATAAATTATTATCTTAAATCCCTAAAGTACAATCCCCGCCACAGAAAAGCTCTGTTAGCTTTAATTTATAAGTATTTTGATCTTGGTGATTATAAGAGGACTGTTAAGTACTTTAAGAAATTGACGAAATTTTATGGTGATCTAAGGAAGGCAGATGTTTATTACAAAGCAGGGGTGAGCTATCTAAGGCTGTATGATTATAAGAGAAGTTGCGATTATTTATCCCGTGCGTGGTGGCTAAAATATAATTCGCCCTCTTTGTATGTTTATTTAGGCGATTGTAATTATGCTTTAGGTAATTATAAAAAAGCAAAACATTTTTATGAGAAAGCTTATAAGCTTAATCCTGCAAACAAGTTTATCCTACAGCGGATAGAGAAGATTAAAAAGCTAATTGGCGAAAAATAAGCTACTTATACCTCTTCATAGCCCTTTGGGCTTCTCGCTCTAAGGTTTTTCTTTTTATAAGTTCCCTTTTGTCATATAGCTTTCTTCCCTTAGCCAATGCAAGTTCCACCTTAGCCCATCCCCTTTTGTTAAAATAAACCTTTAAGGGAATTAGAGTTAATCCCTTCTCCGCCACTTTACCTGTGAGCTTTCTAATCTCTCTTTTGTGAAGAAGGAGTTTTTTCGGTCTTTCAGGATCAGGAACAAAGGCTGTTGAATATTTATAAGGGGAGATTCTGAAGTTATACAACCAAACCTCGCCATCCTCTATCTTTGCAAAGGCATCTTTAATGCTTACATTTCCTTCCCTTAAAGATTTTACCTCACTTCCCTTTAGCTCAATTCCGGCTTCTAAGGTTTCAAGAATTTCGTAGTCCCTTTTTGCCTTTCTATTTACAGCCACTATCTTCATATTTTGCCGTTTTCAAAAACTATTTCTATCACCTCATCCATGTTTTTCACTGGAATGAAGTTCATATCTTTTTTGGCATACTTTGGTATTTCTGAAAGATCTTTAGCGTTTTTATGGGGAATGATCACATTTTTTATTCCAGCTCTTCTTGCAGCAAGAATCTTCTCCCTCAATCCTCCAACTGGAAGAATCCTGCCCCTTAAAGTTATTTCCCCTGTCATAGCCACATCTTTTCTTGCTGGCTTTTCTGTTAAGGCGGATATAAGAGCTGTAGCTATGGTAATCCCAGCAGAGGGACCATCTTTAGGTATAGCCCCTGCAGGCACATGGATGTGAAAGTCATTTTTGTAATAGAAATCTTCGTTTATGTTCAATTCTTTTGCCTTGCTTCTTATATAGGAAACCGCTGCCATGGCAGATTCTTTCATCACATCTCCTAACTGTCCTGTAAGATTTAGCTTGCCCTTGCCTTTCATAACAGTGGCTTCCACAAACATAACCTCTCCGCCAAAGGGCGTCCATGCCAATCCTATAGCAACACCAATCTCATCTTTTTCTGGTTTTTCTTCCTCAGGTATGTATTTAAAGGGACCAAGAAGCTTTTCCACAGTTTTGGCTGTTATCTTGAATATCCTTTCCTCTCCTTCTGCCTTTCTTCTTGCTATCTTTCGGAGTATGGAGCCTATCTGTCTTTCTAAGTTTCTAAGACCTGCCTCTCTTGTATAGTATCTGATAATACAGGAGATGGCCTTCTCGGAAAAGATAACCTCTTCTTTTTTCAAACCATTTTCCTTTAGCTGTTTGGGAATAAGATACCTTTTGGCTATCTCTATCTTGTCTTCTTCTGTGTATCCAGGTATTTCTATCACTTCCATTCTGTCAAGAAGCGGCGCAGGGATTGTGTCGGTTATATTGGCTGTGCAGATAAAAAGCACCTTTGAAAGATCAAAGGGAACCCCTAAATAGTGATCCACAAATTGAGAGTTTTGTTCAGGGTCTAAAACCTCAAGAAGAGCAGATGCTGGATCTCCCCTAAAATCAGCCCCCAGCTTATCTATTTCATCCAGCATAAATACCGGATTGTTTACCCCAGCCTGTTTTATGCCTTGTATGATCTTTCCAGGAAGAGCGCCAACATAGGTTCTTCTGTGTCCCCTTATTTCTGCCTCATCCCTTACACCGCCAAGGGAAACCCTTACAAACCTTCTGCCCATAGCCCTTGCAATGGATTTTCCTAAAGAGGTTTTGCCCACTCCAGGAGGGCCTACAAAACAGAGAATAGCCCCTTTAAGCTCTTTCTTTAATTTAAGTACGCTTAAGAACTCCAGAATTCTTTCTTTTACATTTTCAAGGTTATAGTGATCTTCGTCTAATATCTCTTTTGCCTTCTTTATATCTAGCCTGTCTTTGGTGCTCTTTTTCCAAGGAAGTTCCACAAGCCATTCAAGGTATGTTCTTACAACAGCAGCCTCTGCAGAATCAGGATGCATCCTTGAGAGTCTTTTTAGCTGTTTTTCTGCCTCTTTTCTCACTTCCTTTGGCATTTTTGCCTTTTCTATCTTTTTCAAAAACTCCTCTATCTCTTCCTGTCTTTCGTCCTTTTCTCCCAGTTCTTTCTGGATGGCTTTTAGTTGCTCTCTCAAGAAGTATTCTTTTTGCAGTCTGTTCAGCTCTTCCTTTGCTTCTGTTTGTATCTTCTGTTGCAGCTCTAAAAGTTCTATCTCTTTTAAAAGGAAGTTGGCTACTTTTTTAAGTCTTTCTATGGGATCTATGGTTTCCAATATCTCTTGGGCTTCTTTTGCTTTTATTCCTAAATTTGCAGCTACAAGATCCGCCAGTTTTCCAGGATCATCTATGGTGTTTGCTACAGCGACGACTTCAGGAGGTATAGGCTTGCCCAAGGAGGAGGCCTTTTCCAGATTTTCCTTTACCGATCTTATGTATGCTTCCACCTCAAGGGGTATTTCTGTTATTTGAGGTTCTTTAATGGGTTCTATCTTTACTTTTATAAATGGAGAGAATTGCAGAAATTCCACCACTTTTGCTCTTATTAATCCCTGAACAATTATCTTTATCTTACCGTCTGGGAGTTTTACCATTCTCATTATCATGGCCACAGTGCCTGTGTGGTAAACATCATTAGCTGAGGGGAACTCAATAGATGGATCCTTCTGGGCAGCAATAAAAATCAGTCTGTCCTTTGATAAAGCTTCATCCACAGCTTTGGCTGAAATATCCCTTCCTATAAACAAGGGGATAAGCATATAGGGGAATACCACCACATCCCTTGTTGGAAGAAGTGGTATCTCCTTAGGTATTACAAGATCTGTGAAGCCACCCTCTTTTTCTCTTTCACCGTTTCCTTCAGATCCACCAGGCGTCCATATAATTTCACTCATGTTTGTTTTCCTCCACTGTTATCTTTTTAATATTTTTGTTAATTCTGATTGTTAGAATGCCATCTCTGATGCTCCCTTTTATATTTTCCACCTGAGGTTTAAAAGGAAGTTTAACAGTTCTTTTAAAAAGGCCTGTGTATCTTTCCATCCTTATAAATTTTATTTGCGGTGCATTTATTCTTTCTCTCTTGTCCCCTTCTATAACTATCTTGTCTTCTATACAGGTTATCTTTAAATCATCCGATGTCATTCCGGGAACTTCCACTTCAACAATTAAACTATCTTTAGTCTCATAAATATCTATTGGTGGAAAGGGTGTTTCAAATTCTGAGAAAAATAGCATCTTTCCCTCCTTAAAAATCTCTTCTTTAAATATAGTAGCAGATCCTTCAAAACTGAATACTTTTGTTGTAGTATTGATTTCAAAATCGCATATGTAGGGGGTGACGGTATGGTAATTAAAAAGATCATGGTGGCTACAGGAGGATCTCCTTGGTCAGAGGAGGCTGTGAATTACGCCATTGAGCTTACAAAATTGCTTAAGGCAAGACTTTATATCGTAACTGTTGTTCAATATCCCTCTCTGCTAAAAGATGTTGGAATTGCTGCCCCTGTAAAAGAGGAGCTGAGGAAGAAGGGAGAGGAGATACTGGAGAATGCAGGTTCTAAAGCTCAGAAAGAGGGGATAGAATTTGAACTTATTCTAAAGGAAGGATACCCTGAGGAGGAGGTGGTTCTTGCATCCATTGAAAAGGGTGTTGATCTTTTGGTGATTGGTTCTCGTGCCAAAAAAGGCATTTTAAGGGAAAGCATTGGGGTTATAGCCAACAAGATTGTGGCAACAGCTCCCTGTCCTGTAGTTGTGGTTAAGGACAGCGCTTTTATAGCTGAGCTTTTGCGTAAAAGCCTTTCAGGAAGGTAGTTTATCCCATTTTGGAGGTGGTAATTATGTTTAAAAAAAGAATCGCAGTTTATTTTCTTTCAATTTTTTTGGCTGTTTCTTTAAACATTTCCATCGCTTTGGCCAAGAACTGTATTTGTATCCCCGATTTTTCTAAAGTGGCTGAAAAGGTGAGTCCAGCTGTGGTAAATGTTTTCACTACCAGGGTAATAAAGTTTTCCCATCCCAGCTTTCCCGACGATGAGATGTTCAGGTTTTTCTTTGGTGATGAGTTTTTCAAAAGATTTTTCGGAGAAAGACCCCATGTGTTTAAAAGAAGAAGTCTCGGTTCAGGATTCATTATAAGCAGGGACGGTTATATTGTTACCAACAACCATGTGGTTGCTAAGGCTACAGAGATAAAGGTTGTCTTAAAGGATGGTTCAGAGTTTAAAGCCAAGGTTGTGGGCACGGATCCGAAAACAGATATAGCTTTGCTCAAAATAGATCCCAAAGGGAAGAAACTATCTGTGGTGAAGTTTGGGGATTCCGATAAACTCAAAATAGGTGAATGGGTTCTTGCCATAGGCAATCCTTTTGGGCTGAGCTACACAGTTACCGCTGGAATTGTCTCTGCCAAGGGAAGGGTTATAGGGGAAGGTCCCTACGACAATTTTATCCAAACAGATGCCTCTATCAATCCAGGCAACAGCGGTGGTCCTTTGGTAAACATAGAAGGGGAAGTGGTTGGTATAAATACCGCTATAATAGCTGGTGCTCAGGGCATAGGATTTGCCATACCCATCAATCTCGCTAAAGTGATAATAAAGCAGCTAAAAGAGCATGGAAGAGTTATAAGAGGATGGCTTGGCGTTTATATCCAAGAGTTGACTCCTGAGCTTGTGAAGGCTCAAAAGCTTCCTGTGAACAGAGGTGCAATAATCACCAAAGTTATACCTAACAGCCCTGCTGCCAAAGCAGGTCTTAAACCAGGAGATGTCATTGTTGAGTACAACGGTAAAAAGATAAATCACATAAACGATCTCACAGTGGCTGTCTCTACCACTCCCCCTGGGACAAAGGTGGAATTGGTTATTGTTAGAAACAGAAAATTTAAGAGGGTGAAAGTTAAAATAGGGGAGCTGAAAGAGTCTGTAGTATCCAAAAAGGCTGGAGTACTGGAGAAGTTCGGTTTGGTTTTAGGAGATATACCTCCTAATGTTAGGGAAAGAACAGGGATTTCTGAAGGAGCTTATGTAATAGATGTAAAACCTGGCAGTCTGGCATCAGCTGCAGGTTTCAGGAGAGGGGATATTATAACCAGCATCAACGGAATAAATGTTAAATCTGCTCAGGATGCCGTTGAGATACTCTCCAGAATCAAAAAGGGAGAATATGCCACCTTCCTTGTTAATAGAGGAGAGGGTGCCCTTTACATAACCATACTGGTTGAATAAGGGATTGGGAGGGGAACTTCCCCTCCCAATCATTTTAAAAGAATCAGAAAGCCCATGCCGATGAAAAGTATCCCAGCCAGAATTTTTACGATGTTAAAGGGTACAGTTTTGTTTATAAATTCTCCTAATATGACTGCTATTAAGGTTGTTAATATTAAAGCAGAAGCGCCTCCAAGAAAGGTTTCCCAGAATTTACCGCTACTTGAGGATGTGAGCACTATAGCTATCTGGGTTTTGTCCCCCAATTCTGCTAAAAAAACCAAGAGAAAGGTTGAAAAAAATAGTTTCCAATCCATAATTAGCTGATACAAAATGTTTTCATTTTTGTAAAGGAGGGTTAACTTAGGTGCCTATAGTTCCAGAAGGGATATTTGAAACTGAAAAAAGAGAAAATAAAATTTTCATATATCCTAAAGACCAACTTGGAGATTTAGGAATATATTTTGTGGCAGAGAATCAGAAGGACAGCAAAGTGTTGATACACGATGACGGCACTATTCTTACAGCTTTGTCTGCTGTGGGAGACCCGGTTTATGTGGTGAAGGAGCTGAGAAGGGGTTCCCGAGCTTTGGGTTTTGTATTTAAGGACGGCAGGGTATTGACAAAGTGCAATCCTTCTGAACTTGTGGGAGCGGCAAGAAGATTGGAGAGATTGGCTGCCGAAATTACCTTTAAGATAAATCCAGGAGGCAAAAATGGAGCTTAGAGAAGCTATAAAGGGGAGAAGGAGTGTTCGTAAGTACAAGCCGGATCCTGTTCCCAAAGAGGTTATTGAGGAGCTTTTTGAATACGCCCTTTGGGCTCCATCTGGTATGAACCGTCAGAATTGGTATTTTGTGGTTGTAACTGGGAAAATGAGGGATGAAATAGTTAAAATCTGCGAAAGGGCATATAGGGAGTACATAGGAAAAAAAGTGGAGAAGGTTTTCTCCCATAAACCTCATGTGGTTAAAGAGACAAAGAGCTTTTTTGCTACATTGGGTGGGGCTCCTGTGGTTATCTTGGCTTACGCTGATCCAGGTCCTGAGAGTGAGAAGACAGATATTCAGAGTGTGTCAGCTGCCATACAGAATTTGCTTCTTCTCGCTTATGAGAAGGGTTTAGGAACGTGCTGGATGACAGGTCCCATATCCCATGCAGAGGAGTTCAACAAACTTTTAGGAATAAAGGACAAAAATTTTGTGGCTCTTATAACCCTTGGTTATCCCGATGAGACTCCCAAAGTTCCCAAAAGAAAACCAGGTAGAGTTCGTTATATAGGTTTTGACGAAAGCTGAAGTATCTCTTTTAATATAAAATCCTCACTCAGTTTAATATCTAAAGAGGTAAGCAAGTCTTTTATGTCATCTGGAAGACGGCAGAAAACCTCTATCTTTTCTTCATAAATGGGATGGTCAAATCCAAGATAAATGGCGTGTAAAGCTTGTCTTTTTATAAGATCAAGCCCCTTCTTGCCATAAACTCTATCCCCGAGTATAGGAAAGGATTTATGATAGAAGTGAACCCTTATCTGATGGGTTCTTCCCGTTATTATTCTTGCCAAGACAACAGCCTTTTTGTCTTTTTGTGCTATAGTCTTATAAATAGTGATGGCTTCTCTTCCTTTAACATTTACCGCCATCTTTTTTCTATCCACAGGGTGTCTTGATATGGGTGCTTCTATTCTTCCTTCCAGTGGGTTAGGAATACCTTCGCATACAGCAAGGTAAATCTTGGTGATCTTTTTTTCCTTCAGTTTCTGACTCAAAATTTCATGTGCCTTTTCATTTTTGGCTATGATCAGCGCCCCACTTGTATCCTTATCCAACCTATGAACTATTCCTGGCCTTTCTTCTCCTCCTGCAAAGGAAATGAGGGGAAACTTGGCGATAAGTATATTGGCCAATGTATCATGATAATGCCCTGCAGATGGATGTACAGGAATACCTGCCGGTTTATTTATGACAGCCACAAACTCATCTTCATATAAGATTTCGAGCTTTTCATCCTTGGGAACAAGATGGGAAGGTTGAGGTTCAGGTATAAGGACAGTAATACTGCCTCCTTTTTGTACCTTTTCTCCCGGCTTTTTTGCCCTCCTTTCATCTACGAAGACCAGACCTTTGTCTATTAACTTTTTTATCTGGCTTCGGCTGATGTCAAGGTGTGCTTCTAAGAAAAGATCCAGTCTCTTTTTATGATGGTCTTCTTCTACCTTTAAAATCTTCCTGGTATAACCCTCTGGCAATTGGGACATTTCCTGTTCTTTATTCTGTTAATCACAGTGAAGAAGCCCCTTCTCGTTATCAATTTTTCTCCACAATCAGGGCAAAATGTTGTGTTTAAATCTTCGTCGGGGATATTTCCCACATAAACGAAATTCAATTTTTTTTGAGCAATCTCTTTAGCTTTTAAAAGGGTTTTTATGGGAGTGGGAGGCAGGTTGGTGAGTTTGTTGTGGGGAAAGAACCTTGTAAAATGAACCGGTATGTCTGGGTCAATTTCATAAACAAAGTCCACAAGGGATTGAATCTCTTCTTCAGAATCGTTCAGAGTAGGTATAATGAGATTGGTAATCTCTACATGCACCCCCTTTTTGTAAGATTCCTTTATAGTATGAAGAGTTGCTTCTAATGATCCACCTACCGCTATCTTTTTGTAAAATTCATCTTTCATAGATTTGAGATCCACATTCATGGCATCAACCCACGGAATAAGCTCTTCCAGCGGCTCAGGATTAATCTGCCCGTTTGTGACCAGCACAATATGTAGATTATCCTTTTTGGCTATCTTGGCTACATCTATTATGTATTCAAACCATATAAGCGGTTCTGTATATGTAAAGCATATACCCTCTGAGTTATACCTTTTTGCTATCCTAACAAGGTCTTCTGGAGATACAAATTCTGTAGGGCAGTCCCTTTGGGAGATTTGCCAGTTTTGACAATGCAGGCAGGCTAAGTTACAGCCGTTACATGCAAGGGATATGATATAGCTTCCCGGATAAAAGTGATATAAGGGTTTCTTTTCTATGGGATCATTGGCTATACTGACAACCTCTCCATAGCCAAAGGCAATAAGCTTGCCATCAATGTTCTTTCTTATCCTACAAAATCCTCTTTTATTGGGTGGTATAACACATTCTCTGGGGCAAAGGGTACACTTTACCTTGCCGTTCAGTGATTCCCAATACCTTGCCAATGGTTTCATTTGTATCTTTTCACTGTGAATTTATAAACTCTTATAGGCTCATCAGGGGAAATTCCAGCTTTTGCCATAGCTATGGCCAGTTGCTGTTCCACTGTATCCACACCTTCAAGATCGGGAAGGAGAAGTCCCCTTTTCCATCCAGATTCTACAATTACCCCATATTTTTTAGGATCAAGCTCTTCCAGGCTTCTAACAGGTTCAGGTTCACTCAACACATCAACAGATATATCAAGCTCGTCCAGCTCCTCTTCGGATATGGGAGGAAATCTTGGATCTTGTGTTGCTGCTGCTATAGCATTGTGTATTACTTCTTCAGCTATGTTCTTTTTTGTGGGAAGAAAGGTTCCTATACAGCCTCTCAAGTTTCCTCTTTTTTTAATGGATACGAATACACCTGCTCTTTTTCTCATTTCTGGGCTTAAATTCTCAGGAGGATCTATTATCCTCCCATGCCTTACATACTCCTCAATGGCTTTTCGGGCAAGCTGAACTAAGGGATGCTCTTTTCTCATCTTCAATAATTCCTTTCAACAAGAAAGAGTGCTATTTTTTCTAAAAACGCCCTTTCCCTTGTATTATTTAAGCAACTTATAGCTTCTACAGCCTTTTGTGAGTGCTCTTTCACTTTGTTTTTAGCTTCTTCTATTCCCCCATATTTATATATAATCTCTTTGACAATAGCGAAATCCTCATATGTGAAATTGTCCGCTAAAAGAAGATCTCTAACAACTTTTCTTTCACTTGAGGATGCTTTCTTTAGTGCAAAAATTAAAGGCAGTGTTACTTTTCCCTCTTTAAAATCATTTCCTGTTGGTTTTCCAGTATTTTGAGGATCTCCAGTTATATCGAGCAGATCATCTGAAATTTGAAAGGCATAACCTATCTCTTTCCCAAACACCTTTAGAGGGGTTCTGTAGCTTCTATTGTTCTCCACAACGGCTCCTATTTCGCAGGCTGCTTGGATTAACGCTGCCGTTTTACCGTAAATTATTCTGTAATAATCCTCAACTGTGGTATTTATATCAAAAGACTTGATTAACTGATATATCTCCCCTTCCGCCAAACTCACACATGCTTGAGACATAATATTCAGAGCTTCTGGGGGAAGATTCTCTGTCATCATATTGAAAGATCTTGCAAATAAAAAATCTCCCACAAGGATAGAGGCTTGATTACCCCAGATCTTGTTTGCCGATGTTCTTCCCCTTCTTGTGTCGGATTCGTCCACCACATCATCGTGAAGCAGTGTGGCTGTGTGGATATACTCAACAACAGCAGCTGCAATTTTGGCTTTATCTATGTGCCTGCCCCCGCATATCTTAGAGGATAAAAGGGTCAGTATGGGCCTGAATCTCTTGCCCCCTGCCTCCAATATATATTTTGAGAGATCTGGAATTATCTTTATGGTTGAATGCAAATTCTCATTCAAGATATTTTCAACTTCTAAAAGATCGTCTTTCAGGTAGGCCAGAATATCCTTCATCATGCATGTCCTATAGCAATTTACTTTTGTGTTGTAAACTTTTGTCTTTTAATATAATTTTTCTTGCATGGAACAGGAAGCCCTTAAAGTTAAAGACGTCACAGTCTCTTTTGGGAAGAAGGTGGTTCTTAAAAACATATCTTTTACAGTTAAAGAGGGTGAGTTTTGGGGGATAGTGGGTCCCAATGGCGGTGGTAAAACCACCCTTTTAAGAACCATTTTAGGATTAATAAAGCCTGATACAGGATTTATAGAAATTTACGGTCTTTCTCCCAAAGAGGCTGTGAAGAAGGGATATGTAGGATACCTTCCCCAACGTTTAGAAAGCTTTTTGCCCCTCTCTGGTAGGGAGATTTTGTCTTTGGTGGTAAAGGATGAGGAAAAATTGGAAGATTTGCTTGATCTTGTGGGGATGTCTCACAAAGGGGATGTTCCTTTTACGAAACTCTCTGGTGGGGAAAGGCAAAGAATTCTAATAGCCATGGTTCTTGCTAAGAATCCTAAAATATTTCTTCTGGATGAGCCCAACACAGGAATAGACATTGTGGCTCAGGATGCCTTTTATGATCTTTTGAGGAAGATCAAAAGAGAAAGGAATATCAGCCTCCTAATGGTGAGCCATGATGTTGGAGTTATAGCCAACTTTGTGGACAAAATAGCCTGTCTTAACAGAACTTTGCATTATGAAGGTGATCCTTGGAAGGCTTTGAACTGCCAGCTCTTGAAGGAGCTTTATGGCACAGATGTCAGTGTATTTGTGCACCATCCGGAGTGCAAAGGATGTCATGTATTCCGGATTTCATGATAATTCCTGTCATAACAGCTTTTGTGGTGGGACTGACCCTTTCTCTGCTTTCCTTTTTTGTTGTTTTAAAAAGATGGGCTTTTTTAAGTGTGGGAGTCTCTCACGCTGCTTTTGGTGGGGTTGCTCTCGGGATTTTTTTAGGGATAAGACCTGATATAACCGCGGTTCTCTTTGGTATATTGGCGGCTTTTATAATAGCCTATGCAAGAAGGAAAGGAGGTATTCACGAAGATACAACCATTGGGGTTTCGTTTTCATTTTTTATGGCTGTAGGTGTGATACTTTTTTCCCTTTCTAAAACCTATATGATAAACGCTTTTAGCTATCTTTTTGGAAGCCTTCTATCCGTTGATGTTTATGATCTTTTATTGTGTCTTTTTGCCTCTTTTTTTACTCTTCTTTTTTTATTTTTTAAAAGAAAAGAGCTTCTTCTTCTCATGATGGACGAGGAGGTGGCTTATGTTAACGGTGTAAATGTAGCTTTTCTTTATTATTCTTTAGTCTTTTTAATCACCTTTAGTATAGTGGTGGCTATAAAACTTGTGGGAGTTATTCTTGTGAGTGCCATGGTGGTTGTTCCTTCGTCGGTGGCTTTGAAGTTTTTTTCAAAATTTTTACAGATTATGCTTTTTAGCGTCTTTCTCGGGTTGTTGGTGGTCTTTTTAGGAATAGCTTTTTCCTTTTATTGGAACCTTCCTCCTGGAGCCACCATCGCCTTCTTTTCAGGTATACTATTTTTTGTCTCTTTGCTCAGAAGATATTAAAATTAAAGTAGGGAGGTTGTTATGAAAAAGGTGTTTTTATTAGCCTTGCTTTTGGCGTTTGTTGGTGCCTGTTCCTACGGTGGAGGTAAAATGAGGGTGGACATATTCAATCCTGCTGCGGATCTCTACGATAAGGGTATGGAGGCCTATAGATCCGGAGACATAGATAGAGCCATTCAGTATTTCAGGGATGTTGTGGAATACTATCCCAAAAATGACCTTGCCGATGACGCATTGCTTATGCTTGCCCAGTGTTACGAGGAGGAGGGAGAATACTATAGTGCCTTGGCCTATTACAAACTCTTTCTTTACAGATTTCCCACTCATAAAAAGTGGGATTATGTTACCTCTAAAGTGAAGGAGTTGGAGAAGAAGTTGGGTATAAAGGAGAAGAGGAAAAAGGAGGAGAAACATGGCGGTAGCAGAAATAGTGGTGACACCATTAGGCACAGGATCTCCTTCTCTTTCGGCATACGTGGCTAAGGTCCATAAGGTTTTAGAGAAATCCGGATTGAAGTATCAGTTAACCCCTATGAGCACCATTGTTGAGGGAGATGTGGACGAAATACTGAAGGTGGCAAAGGAGATGCACGAGATACTTTTTAAAGAAGGCGTGAAGAGGGTGGTGACAAGTATCAGGATAGATGAGAGAAGAGATAAAGAGCTCACCATGGAGGGAAAGGTAAAAGCAGTGATAGAAAAGCTAAAGGAATGACGGTTAAAGATAAAATTGAAACTGTTGTTCTGTGGTTGAAAGAATCCCAGTTCGCTATAGCCTTAACAGGAGCAGGTATTTCTGTGGAAAGTGGTATTCCTGCCTTTAGAGGCGCTCAGGGTCTTTGGGACAAATACGATCCTTCTGAATACGCCACTATAGATGCCTTTATGAGAGCTCCTTATAAGGTCTGGGGTATGTTAAAGGAACTGTATGAGATAACATTAAAAGCTGAACCCAATCCTACCCATAAAGCTTTGGCTGAACTTGAAAGATTAGGCAAGCTTAAAGCTGTAATAACGCAGAATGTAGATTCTTTGCACCAAAAGGCTGGAAGTAAAAAAGTAATAGAGTTTCACGGAACAGGCGAAACCCTCACATGCATTTTATGTGGAGCTAAATATAGGATAGAGGAGATCAACCTTGAAAAAGTTCCCCCTTTTTGTGAGTGTGGTGGCATTTTAAAACCCGATGTGGTCTTTTTTGGGGAGCCTATACCCCTTCATGCTTTGAGAGAGGCATTTGAATTAAGTGAGAGGTGTGATCTTCTTCTTGTGGTAGGTACATCGGCACAGGTTTATCCCGCCGCTGACATACCAAGGGTTGCTAAAAGATCCGGTGCAAAGGTGGTGGAAATAAATTTGGAGCCAACACCCCTCACCAATACCATATCGGATATATTCATTGAGGGAAAAGCAGGAGAGATTTTACCTTTAATCTTAAAAGCGTATAAAACACAATGTGAGTAAATTGTAATCATATTATTTGATAATATTATTGACAAGTTTTTATGCTTGCCTATAATTAATAATGACAACAAATCCTAAAAGGAGGTGATGAACCATGGCAATCATGAGGTGGACGCCTGAAAGGGAGATAGATAGATTCAGAAGGGAGATTGAAAGGATATTTGATGAGTTTTTCACTGAGGAGAGATTCCCTGCATTATTCAGGGTGCCAACAGGTGATATTGTGGCGTTTCCTCCTATAGATGTTTATGATGAAGGAGACAAGATTGTTGTTAAAGCAGAATTGCCTGGTTTGACCAAAGATGATGTGGAGATCACAGTTAAGGACAGGGAGCTAGTGATTAAAGGAGAAAAGAAGAAGGAAGAAGAGGTGAAGGAGGAGAACTACTATTACAGTGAGAGATCCTTTGGTAAATTTGTGAGAACTATAAGATTGCCTGTGGACATCAAAACAGACGAGGTTAAGGCAAAATTCAAAAATGGAATATTGGAGATAGAGCTTCCCAAGGTGGAGGAGGCTAAGCCCAAAGAGATCAAGGTGGAGGTTGAGGGCTAACCGCAAGGTTAGCCCTTTTCCTTTTATTTTATCTTTTTGTTGACAATTTTTATCAATGTGCAATAAAAATCTATTTACGTCTTCTGGTGAAGACTTTTCCCTTTTAAAGGAGGTGGTGTATGGGCAAGGTTAGATTGGCTATAGTGGGCGTTGGAAATTGCGCTTCTTCTCTTATACAGGGGATTTACTATTACAAAAATGCTGATCCTGAAAAAGTTAGCGGTCTTATGCATTACGATATTGGGGGTTATAAGCCCTGGGATATTGAGGTGGTAGCAGCCTTTGACATTGATGAAAGAAAAGTGGGTAAAGATGTTTCGGAAGCTATATTTTCCAAACCTAATTGCACCACCATCTTTTGCAAGGATATTCCCAAAATGAACGTCACAGTTTGTATGGGACACGTTCTTGATGGATATGCCGAGCATATGAAGCAATATCCCGAGGATAGATCCTTTAAGCTGGCCAATAAAGAGCCTGTTGATGTTGTTCAGGTGTTAAAGGACTCTAAGGCTGACGTTGTCATAAATTATTGTCCTGTAGGTTCTGAGGAAGCTACAAGGTTTTACGCACAGTGTGCTTTAGAGGCTGGTTGTGCCTTTGTCAATTGCATACCTGTTTTCATAGCATCTGATGAAGAGTGGGCTAAGAAGTTTGAGGAAAAGGGACTTCCCATTGTAGGAGATGATATAAAATCCCAAGTGGGAGCTACAATAACCCATAGAATTCTTGCCAAACTCTTTTCCGATAGGGGAGTTAGGCTTGACAGAACATATCAACTGAACTTTGGTGGTAACACAGATTTTCTTAATATGCTTGAAAGATCAAGGTTAAAGAGCAAAAAGATATCAAAGACAGAGTCTGTTCAATCTCAGCTTGCAAAGCCTTTGCCTCCAGAGAACATCCATATAGGACCTTCTGATTATGTTCCTTGGCTTAACGACAGAAAGATATGTTATATAAGAATGGAGGGAAGGCTCTTTGGAGATGTCCCGATGTATCTTGAGCTCAAGCTGGATGTGGAGGATTCTCCTAACAGTGCAGGAGTTGCCATAGATGCCATAAGATGTGCTAAGCTGGCCCTTGATAGAAAGATTGGAGGTCCCTTATATTCAATATCTGCATACACCATGAAGCATCCGCCTATACAGTATCCTGATTTTGAGGCAAAGCAAATGGTAGAAGAGTTTATAAGAGGAGAAAGGGAAAGATAGATGTCCTATAAGGTGGTAAAAAGTATTGAGGAGATAAACGAAAAGATAAGGAAAGGTGAAGTTGTTGTTGTGACAGCAGAGGAGATGATAGACATTGTGGAAGAGGTTGGCGCTGAGGAAGCGGCCAGAAAGGTAGATGTGGTTACGACAGGGACCTTTGCCCCCATGTGCTCTTCGGGGGCTTTTATAAATATAGGCCATCCTAAACCAAGAATAAAGATTGAAGAGGCCTATCTTAACGGAGTTCCAGCTTATGGTGGACTTGCTGCTGTTGATCTTTACATAGGTGCAACTGCCCTTCCTAAGGACGATCCCAGAAATGCCGTTTATCCTGGTCAGTTCAGGTATGGTGGAGGCCATGTTATAGAGGATCTTATCGCTGGCAAAGACGTTATTTTAAAGGCTTACAGTTACGGCACAGATTGTTATCCAAGAAGGGAATTGGAGACCCTTATTAATATAAAGGATCTAAATGAGGCTTATCTTTATAATCCGAGAAATTGTTATCAAAACTACAATTGTGCTGTTAATACATCAAACAGAATAATATACACCTATATGGGTCTTTTAAAGCCAAAGTTAGGTAATGCCACCTACTGCAGTGCTGGACAGCTTTCTCCTCTTTTGAATGATCCTTACTTAAAGACCATAGGTATAGGAACGAGGATTTTTATAGGTGGAGCTGTGGGGTATGTTGCTTGGCAAGGGACTCAATTTACCACTGATGTTCCGAGGGGAAATAAGGGTGTGGTTAAAAAACCGGCAGCAACCCTCGCTGTGGTAGGTGATATGAAGAAGATGAATACCCGTTATGTAAGAGGGGTGAGTATTCTGGGCTACGGTGTCAGTTTGGCTTTGGGAATAGGAATTCCCATTCCCATTTTAAACGAAGAGATGGCATGGCACACTTCGGTGAAAGATGAGGAGATATACACTCAGGTGGTGGATTATAGCCATGATTATCCATACTGTGAGCCAAGGGTCTTAGGCGAGGTGAGCTATGCCGAGCTGAGAAGCGGTGAAATAGAAGTGATGGGGAAAAAGGTTCCTACTGCTCCTCTTTCAAGCTATTATATGGCAAGAGAGATAGCCAATGTCTTGAAGGATTGGATAAAATCTGGCAAGTTTGAACTCTCTTGGCCTGTGGAGCATTTTCCCTCTCAAGGCTGCATAGCCAAGCCTTTAAAAATAAGACCTCCTAAATAGTCCATATTGCTTTTTGTTTTTTTATCTGTTAATTTTACACTAATTGATCAAACGATTGATTAAATAGCTATGGCAACAGACACTAAAGAGAAGATATTGAAAGCTGCTGCTGAGCTTTTTGCTAAAAGCTCTTACGAAGGGGTTGGTATAAGAGATATAGCTAAGAAGGCTCAGGTGAATAGTTCTCTGATAAGCTACTATTTTGGAGGAAAAGAGAATCTGTATAAAGAGGTGCTTTCTCAGCATTTTGATGAGCTTGTTGCGTTTGTGAATAGCATGGATTCTTCGGATGAGTTGAGATTTATCAGAGATTTTATGAGGCTTCATATAGATGTGGTGAGAAAGAGGGGCAAATTTTCAGCAGTTATTGCTTTTAGGGAATTGAGTGGCGGAGGGAAATTTGGAAAAGCGTTTATGGAGGCCTTCCTCAACAAGATAGCTGAAAAGCTCATCAACGTTATAAAGTCGGCTCAGAAAAAGGGGATTATAAGAGATCTTCCTGCAGAGGTTGTTCTTCATTACCTTATCTATATTGATGCCATGTTTGCCATAAGATTTCCTCAGATTGCTGGAGATGAAGCCTGTGATATGGCTTTTGATCTTTTTATGAGGGGAGTGGGATAATGAGGATTGCGCTTTTTTGTCTTTTTCTTTTTTCATCCCTTTCTTGTTGGGCAAAGGTTTACTCCCTTAAAGATTGTATACTTGCGGCTTTAAAGAACAATCCTCAAGTAGGTTATTCAGTCTTTGAAAAGAAAGCTCAAGCCTACAATGTCAATATAGTAGTTTCTCAGTTTTTTCCTGTTGTTGACGTTAACAGCTATTGGAGACGTTACGAAGCCAAAAATTTAAATCCTCAAACAGAAACATATTGGGGTATAACTGCTTCTTGGGATATCTTTACTGGGTTTAGTACATTAAGAAGCCTTCAGATAGAAAAATTTAATTTGGGGGTGGCTAAAGAGAGATTAAGAGAAACTATGATAGAGGTTGCTTACCAGGTGATCCAGGCTTATACGGATCTTTTGACAAAAAAAGCCTTGGTGCAAGCAAAGGAAAAAAGCTTGGAAGATGCAAGAAAAAATTATGAGTTGGTAAAAAGAAGGTACGAGGTGGGTCTTTCTCCCTATGCTGATCTGATAAGTGCAAAATCAAGGTTTGAGAGTGCTTCTCATGATTTGATAAGAGCCAAAACGGAATTGGAAAAGGCAAGGGGAGCCCTTAGTGTTGCCATGGGATTTTCAGTGGTTAAAAGGGTGGATGTGGAGGAGCTTTCCTTTTCTTTTGAAAACATACCAGATTTTGAGAGTGTGCTTAAAAATGCCATTTCCAATAGACCAGAGATAAAACAGGCTGAATTATCTGTTAACGCTCAGGGAAAAAAGGTTTCTCTGGTAAAGTCGGAATTTTTGCCCACAGTCTCTATTCAGGGAGAGTATGGAGAATATGATGAGTCTTTCTTTCCTGACGACAGATACGCTTGGAGCGTTAAAGCCTTTGTTAAAATCCCCATTTTTTCTGGCCTTTCTTCTGTCTGGAAGTTGAAAAGGGAAAAGGCTAATCTTCAGAGGGCTCGTTTCAATTATAAGATGGTGGAGCTTTCTGTGGAAAGGGATGTTTGGAATGCTTATCAGGAGCTTTTGAGTGCAAGAAAACAATTTGAAGCAGCAAGAAGGTATCTTCAATCTGCCAAAGAGGACATGAAGGTTATGAGGGGGAAGTACATGAACGGTTTAGCGTCTGTGGTTGATCTCACCACAACTGAGGCTCATTTGGCAGATGCCAGATCCAAATTTGTTGAGGCTAAATACAATATTGTAAGGGCTTATTATGCTTTGATTAAAGCTGAAGGTTTTATACCGGGGTTGGAAAGATGAAAAGGCTTGCTCTTTTAATTCCAATAGCTTTTCTTTTATCTTTTTTTGCTTGTAAGGTTTCTAAAAAGAGAGAGAGCATATCCCCTAAATCCGAAGCCGTTGTGAAAAGGGGAACCATAGTGCTTGAAGTAACAGCAACCGGTGCTGTTAAACCCCAGGTTGGTGCTCAGGTCAAAGTTGGAGCAAGAATTTCAGGTAAAGTAGAGAGGCTCTTTGTGAATGTGGGAGATGAGGTTAAGAAGGGTCAATTAATAGCCATTATAGAGCACGACGATCTTGAGGCTTTGGTTAGAGCCAGAAAAAATCAGATGGTAGCTGCCAAAAGCGATTTAGAAAGGGTCAAGAAGGTATATCCGGAGAAGATAAAGGCTCAGGAGTTTCGTGTGAAAAGACTAAAAGCAGAGCTTAAACTTGCACAGCTTGAATACAAAAGAATTAAAAAGCTATTGGAAGAAAGGCTTGTGGCTCAGGATGATTTGGATAAGGCAGAGAGGGACCTTAAGGTTAAAAGGGCTGATTTAATGAATGCTGAAAGCGAGCTTCTGGCTCTGAAAAGAGAGTATGAAAAGGAGCTTAAAAAAGCCTTAGCCTCGTATAAAGCAGCTATTTCTTTGTACAAAGAGGCTAAAGTTAAATTAGGATATGCTTTTATATACTCTCCTATATCGGGGGTTGTCTCTTCTGTGTCCACACAAGAGGGAGAAACAGTGGTTGCAGGTCTTAATGCCCCCACCTTCATCACCGTTATAGATCTACACAAATTACAGGTGGACGCTTATGTGGATGAGACAGACATTGGCAAGGTTAAAGCAGGCCAAAGGGTAACCTTTGTGGTAGATGCTTATCCGGAGAAGGTTTTTAAGGGGATAGTTAGAGCCGTTTATCCAGGGGCTATAATAAGAAACAACGTTGTCTTTTACGATGTGGCTATAGACATAAAAACCCCATATTATGGCTACTTAAAACCTGAGATGACTGCCGATGTGACTATCATTGCAGGTAAAAAGGAGGGGGTATTGGTGGTTCCAGCAGGAGCAGTAAAAATAGATGCTGAGGGCAACAGCTATTGTTTTGTCAAAAGAAATGGAAAGTGGGAAAGGGTAAGGGTAAAGACTGGGTGGGAAAGCTCCGGTTTGGTTGAAATAAAAGAGGGTTTAAAGGAAAAAGAGGTGGTGGCTGTTTGGTAAATACCGAGATTCTCATTATCAAAATGAAGGATATAAGAAAAATTTATAAGATGGGCAAAGAAGAGGTGGAGGTTTTGAAGGGTATCAATTTAGAGGTAAAAAAGGGTGAATTTATCGCCATTATGGGACCTTCTGGTGCTGGTAAGAGTACCCTTATGAACATAATGGGGTGTTTGGACAGACCCACTTCTGGATATTATGAGCTGGACGGTGTAGATGTTACTAAATTATCCGATAATGAGCTTTCCAAAATCAGAAATAGAAAAATAGGATTCGTATTTCAGTCTTTTCATCTTATTCCTTGGGCTTCTGCTGTTGAAAATGTTCTTCTTCCACTGGTTTATAGAAACGGTATAACCAAAGGGGATGTGGAAAAGGCGGTTCATTTACTTGAGAGGCTTGGTCTTAAAGATAGGTTAAATTTCAAGCCTTCTGAACTTTCAGGGGGTCAGCAACAGAGAATAGCCATAGCCAGAGCTTTAATAGTTGATCCTGCTTTAATCCTTGCAGATGAGCCTACAGGCAATCTCGATTCCAAAGCTGGAAGGGAGGTTATGGAGATATTTACTGAATTAAATAAAGAGGGAAGAACGATAGTGGTTAACACCCACGATCCAGAAGTCTCCTCTTATGCTCAAAGGATCAAAATCTTAAAAGATGGGATTTTCGTGGAATAGATATATTTCTTTAATAAAAGAAGCTTTCTCAGAACTTTTCTCCTCTAAAATAAATGTTCTTTTTATGTCCTTTGGTCTCATAGTGGGGATATCCGCCATGAGTTCCATTCATTCCTTAGGCAAAGGCACAGAAGCGACAATAATAAAGGTATTGGAGAGTTTAAATTTTGGATCAAACAGCTTTTTAATACTTGCAGGTGGAGGTAAATTTTTTGGTCCAGCCACTACAAGGGAAGACACGTTTAAGATGGACGATGTAAAGTATCTCCAAAGGCTCGATTTTGTAGTGGGCATATCCCCTGTTCAGTTTGGTATAATGAAGGTTTCAACCGGTTCAGTTTCTGAGACCACTAGGGTCTTGGGGGTCTTCCCTGTATATGCTCAGATAAACAATTGGGGAGCCTCCGAGGGAAGATTTATCACTTGGAAGGATATAAGGGAAAAGAGCAAGGTCTGTGTTTTAGGTTATGAAACTGCCAAAAAGCTTTTTCCCTCTTCATCTGCTCTTGGAAAAAAGGTGGAGATAGAGGGTGTGAAGTTTGAGGTGGTGGGAATTCTTGAAAGAAAAGGAGTGGTGGGAAGATATAGGCTTGATGACAGAGTGCTTATTCCTTTTAGTACTGCAGAAAAGAGGGTTTTTAACAGGGATTGGATAAACGCCGCCAAGGTTTTAATGGTAAGAGGGGTGGATTTAAAGAGGGCTAAAAGAGTTGTGGAAAAGATACTGCGCAAAAGGCATCATTTAAGACCGGATGAGGAAAATGACTTCAGGATTATAACTCCTGATCAAATAGTGGCTTTCCTCACAAAGGCATCCAAGACCTTAACCTTTATGCTTTTCATAATCTCTATAATAACCCTTATAGTTAGTGGGGTGATTATAATGAATATAATGTATGCTGTGGTGGAGGAGAAGAAGAAGATAATTGCTTTGAGAATGGCTTTAGGGGCTAAAGTTTCCGATATAATATTCCACTATCTTTTTATCTCCCTTTTTGTTTCTCTATTTGGTGGACTTATCGGCTTTTTTAGCGGATTGGGTATAGGTTTTTTAATATCT
>JALVKL010000161.1 GCA_027033775.1 bacterium
AATTTTCTCCTATTAAAGCAGTATACGATCTTTGGTTCATATTCCCATCTTTGACCTTCTCTTTCTTCACGGGATTCATTTTCGGCATACTTCCTGCTCGAAAAGCTTCTAAACTTCCACCTGCGGAGCTTCTTAGATGAAAAATGGATTGAGGTTAAAGCTTCTTTTTGGTGCTATATTTTTCAAAAAATTGAGGCTCTTTCTCTCCATCTTAGGAATAATTATTGGAGTTGCAGCTTTAGTGGTGATGGTTTCTGTGGGAGAAGGAGCTAAAATAAAGGTACTCAAGGAGTTTAGAACCTTTGGATCTGATACTGTAGTGGTTATGGCCGGTAAAGCCAGAATAAGAGCGGGAAGACCTGTTCAACTGGAAATCTCCACAACTTTGAAGATGGAGGATGCAAAAGCTCTCAAAAGGGTGTTTGGAGTTGTTAGAGTTGCTCCTGTATTTGATGGCACAACGGTTGTGGAGTATGAAACAGAATCTGCATTCACATCTGTTGTGGGAACCACCCCTGATTTTTTTCGTATAAGAAGGTTTTCCCTTTCTGAGGGAAGAATTTTTACGAAAAAAGAGGCTTTTCATAACGCTAAGGTGGCAGTTATAGGCCAAAAAGTAAAGGAAAACCTCTTTGGGAATGAAGATCCTTTAGGAAAAAGGATCCGTATAAGCAAGATCCCCTTTGAAGTTATAGGGGTATTAGATAAGATTGGAGTGGATGCAAGTGGGAAGGATCAGGATGATCAGGTTATAATTCCTATAACTTCTGCTACGAATAGATTATTCAATGTAGATTACATAAAATCCATATTCGTTCAGGTGGCCGATGAGGGTCTTTTGGATTCTGTGGTTAAAGCTTTGGACAAAATCCTTTCCCAAAGGCATCTGATAAAAGGAAGGGAGAAGGATTATACCATACTCAAAGCAGAGGAGATCTTAAAATACAAGAAAAAGACAGCCTCTATCTTTTCCATGCTCATAGCCAGCATCTCGGTAATTTCCCTTCTGGTGGGAGCCTTTGGTGTTATGGCTGTTATGATACTTTCTGTTAAGGAGAGAACCAAAGAGATTGGCTTAAGAAAGGCTTTGGGGGCAACCAAAAAAGCTGTTGTAATTCAGTTTATGCTTGAGGCTATTTTTATAACATTTTTTGGAGGTTTGTTGGGTTTATTTTCAGGTTATATACTGGTGATTGTTTTTAGCATTATCTTTAGCTATCCCTTGGTTTTGCCTGTTAAATCAGCCTTTGTTGCCTTTGTTATAACGGTCCTATTTGGTATATTTTCTGGCGTTTATCCTGCTAAAAAAGCCGCCGACATTGATCCAATATACTCTTTAAGGGATTGAAATCTTTTCTGTTTTAATCTATATGGGAAAAAATCTTTTTATGGAGGTGTTATAAAAATGAGTTTCATTTTAGCCATATCACCTATACTGATAGTCTTAATAGGTATGCTTATCTTTTCAAGATCAGGCACTTTTATGGCTATTGTGGGCTGGATTCTTTCTGTTTTTGTGGCAGTGTTGTATTTTAAAACTCCACTAAAGGTTGCCCTTGGAGCTAGTGCCATGGGGATTATTAAAGCCTTTGGTATCACCTTTGCCGTTATCTTCACCATGTTTCTTATATTTCTTATGAAAGAGACCAAGGCCCTTGATCGTGTTATAGAGTACATTAAGAGCATAGCTAAGACGAAAGAGGAGCAGGCACTGTTTCTCGGTATGGGGTTTGGCTCTCTTGCCACTGCTTTGGGCATTGTTACACCGGCTCTGTTTCCTCCTGTGTTTCTTATGCTAGGATTTTCTCCTGTGGCGGCTATAGGTATAGCTGTTTTGTGTTATGATCCCCTTACATCTTTTGCCCTCTTTTCTATACCTGTGACTCTTCCAGCGAAGGTCGCTTGGGGTCCCTTTGGGATAAGACCTCCTGGCATAGCTCATCTTGATCATTTTATATGGGATTTTGCTTACAAGATCACTGTGTTTCTCCCTGTAATATCTGTTATGTTTGCTTTTCTTATGCTTTACACTATAGACGGAAAGGAATCTATGAAGAGAAACTGGGGATCTGCTCTGATATCTGGATTGGTCCTTTCCCTTACTGCTCTTATAATAGCCAAATTTAGAATACTGCCAGTTGAGGTGATTGGTATTGTAGCAGGTTTTGCCACTATGATCTGTGTTTATCTCATATACAGAAGGGAAAAGGATAAGGAAGCGGCTGGAGGCAAATGGGATGCAGAATTGATAAGAAGCATTTTCCCTCTCGTTCTTCTTGTTATCTTCTCCTTTGTGGTTAACATACCTGTTATAAAGAAATCACTGGCCAATGTTCTTGGTAAGGCAGAGGTTATAACAGTAATAGCCAACAAAAAGACGGATTTAAATGTCTTCTCCAGCGTTTGGTTCTGGATCTTGGTAACATGTATCCTTTCCATATTCATTTTAAGACCCACTAAAGAGGAGCTGAAAAATACATTTGTTATCTGGATTAAAAGAATCATAGGCCCGTTTATAGCCTATTCTCTGTTTTTCGCTGTTGCCTTTATAATGGCTTGGTCTGCTATGCATATAGTAAATGGAAAGCTTGTTCCTTCCGCCTATTTTGCCCAGTACAATATGGACAGGATAATAGGATTAACATTGGCAAAGGCTTTTGGTAAGTTTTATCCCTTCTTTGCTCCCTTTTTGGGGCTTTTGGGAGCTTTTGTTGGTGGAAGTGAGACCGCTTCCAATGTGCTTTTTGCAAAGATACAGTTTGAAGCCACCGCATCAACAGTTGGGGCTGCTGCTTTTATGTGGATATATGCAGCTCACGCTGTAGGAGGTGGGATAGCAAGTGCTATTACTCCGTCAAAAATAACCAATGCTGCTGCCACTATAGGGTTAAAGGGAAAGGATGAGGCAAAACTTCTAAAATTGGTTATATGGCCTGTTCTCTTAATGTGTGTAGTCACAGGATTGATCCTTATGGGAATAGTTTAAATTTGAGGGCACGCCTTATAAGGCGTGCCCTTTTTGGTTATGGGAACCTGTAGGCTCTGTGGAAAGAGATCCATAATAATATCCGATGTTATAGGTTTTTGTGCCAATTGCATTAGAGAACACCCTCAGGAAACCTTAAAGCCCATCTCTTTAATAAGATACAGGGAAAGAAGCAGTTTTGGCCTTCCTCATAAACCACCAAAAGGTGGCAATGTGAGGTGTTCTTTTTGTGTAAACCAATGTGAATTAAACGAAGGAGAATTGGGCTTCTGCGGTAGATTTGTCTGTAAAAATGGCAAAATAAAAATCAATGCACCATCTCCTGGTCTCACTGCTTTAACCTTTTATCATGATCCTTTGCCCACTAACTGTGTTGCTTCATGGATCTGTCCTGCTTCAACCTCTGAAGGCTATCCTGAATTTACCTGCACAGAAGGTCCTGAAGTAGGCTTTAAAAATCTTGCCGTTTTTTATCAAAGTTGTAATTTTGATTGCTTTTACTGTCAGAATTGGCATTTCAGGGATAAAACCACCCATAGATTTTATAAATCTGAAGATGTAGTTGATGCTGTAGATGAAAAGACCAATTGTATATGCTTTTTTGGAGGTGATCCAACTCCGAACATATTAAATTCTTTGGACATAGCCGAGAAAGCCTGCAACTTGAAGAAAGAGTTTTTGAGAATATGCTGGGAGACCAATGGATCGGTAAACTGGAAGTTCCTTGAAAGGGCTTTATCTTTTGCAATGAAAACGGGAGGATGTATTAAATTTGATCTTAAATTTTTTAGTAAATCCTTAAACCTTGCCTTATGTGGAACAGATAATAGCTGGACCCTTGATAACTTTAAGAAAGCTGCCTTATTAGCCCGAAAAAGACCTCATCCTCCTTTGGTTATAGCATCTACCCTTCTTGTTCCTGGTTATGTGGACTCTTATGAGTTGGAGGGTTTAGCGTCTATAATAGCCTCTGTAAATAAAGACATTCCTTGGTCTTTTTTAGCCTTTTATCCCACTTTTATTTTAAATGATCTTCCTACCACAAGCTGGGATCATGCCAAATTGGCTGAAAGAATAGCCAAAAAATACGGAATAAAAAATATCAATATAGGCAACGTTCATCTTTTATCTAATAGCTATAAAATTTCTCCTTGACACTTAACATCGCAGGTTTTTATAATCTCTTTAGAGAGTTCAATTTTGTAATCTTTTTAAAGGAGGTGGGTAATGAAACGATTAAGTCTGTTTTTAGGGGTATTCTTTTTGCTGTTTGGCTACGCCTTCTCAGCTCAAATGGGAAAGTTCAAGTATTCAGACTTTAAAAAACCCAAAAGGTGTGGGATATGTCATAAGCAGATTTACAATGAGTGGAAACAGTCTCTTATGGCGAAATCCTTTGTTCATGCTTGGGATGATGTGGAGTATTTCAAACTTGCTCTTCCACACGCCTTAAAGTTTGAAAAGGTAGCTGGTGTTAAGGCAGGCTGTATAGGATGCCATTCACCTTTGGCTTTCCTTTCTGGGGATATTCCTCCTAAATCTCCAAAAGCAGGTACAAGAGCCAATGAAGGAGTTAGTTGCGAGGTGTGCCATAATATCACTGGCACAACAGAAAAAGTTCCTTATAACTTCAGCTATGTGATAAAACCAGGCAAAGTGAAACAAGCTCCCAGGAAAAACATAAAAGCTCCTCACAAGGTTATGTATTCCTCCTTTTTGAGAAGCCCTGAGCTCTGTGGTACTTGCCATGACGAAGCCAGCCCTTACGGTGCTTGGGTTAAGGAGACCTATAGAGAGTGGAAGAATGGACCTTACTCCAAGCAAGGCGTGAGGTGTCAGGATTGTCACATGTATCACGGTCCTGGTAAGGCTGCAAGGGGAAGATTTCACAAGGATATGGCCCACCATAACTTCCATGGTGCACACTTTGAATCTAAACTCGCTGGAGCTGTAGATCTTGCCCTTTATGCAAATAAGAGCAAAGCTGTCCCTGGAGGCGTTGTAAAGATAGTGGCTCAGCTGTTTAATGGTAAGGTGGGTCACTACATTCCTTCTGGTTCTACAGAAGAGAGGATGCTCTGGCTTGAGGTTTGGGCTATAGACGCAACAGGTAAAAAGTGGCATATCCCTGTTGACAAGAAGGGATTCAAAGGCGAAGAATACACCATTGCCAACTCCAAGGTTTTTGCCTATCAAGCCATGGGTGAGATTATGGGCATCAAAAACTTCAAAGGTGTGAAAAGGGATGGGGACGTTCCTGATGGAGCAAGGATCTTTAGGCGTCCTTTCTTTGATCCTAAAGGCAGAATGACCATCTGTCAGTGGTACACCAAAAGCAACACTTTAGTGGATTACCGTATAGGTCCAAGAGAGACAAAAGTGGAGACATACACTTGGAGAGTTCCTAAAGATGCCAAGGCTCCAATTACCATAAAGGCCACTTTGTATTACAGCCTTGTTCCCTCCTCTGTGGGTAAGTTCCTTGGCTTGCCCAAATCTGAGTACAAACCCATGGTGGTCAATACAGCCTCACTTGTTCTAAAATAATTAACTTGAAAAAGTAGTTTTCAGGTTGAATTATTAAAGGTGGGGGGAGGAAAGCCCTCCCCCCAGTATATCAAAACTTGAAAAAGGGGGTGATGGTGAGGTGCGTATAAAGCAGTTTTTACTGTGCATATTTGCTGTATTGCTTTGGAGCGTGGCTTATTCTGCCCAATATCCCATGAGTGAGGCCACTGAAACTTGTATAGATTGCCATTCCGAAGTCACTCCGGGTATAGTTTCCGATTGGAAAGCCAGTGTTCATGCTCATATTACCCCAGCTCAGGCATTGAAGAAAGACAAGCTTTCCCGTGAGATTTCATCTTCCCATATTCCTAAAAAGCTTTCCAAGGTTGTGGTTGGATGCGCAGAATGCCATACTATGAGTCCCAATTCTCACAGAGATACCTTTGAGCATAATGGTTTTAAGGTGCATGTGGTGGTGACTCCCAAAGACTGTGCGGTATGTCATAAAGTGGAAGAAGAACAGTACAGTAAAAATCTTATGTCCCATGCTTACAAAAACCTAATGGCTAATCCTGTATATCATAGCCTCCTTGATTCTGTTGATGGAGTCCAAACTTTTGACGGTAAAACCCTCATTTACGCCAAACCGGACGCAAAAACCATGGCCGACTCTTGTTTATACTGCCATGGCACCAAGGTGGAGGTTAAAGGGTTTAAGGTGCGGGAAACCTCCATGGGCGAGATGAAGTTTCCTGTCTTGATCGGTTGGCCCAACAACGGTGTTGGTAGGATAAATCCCGATGGTAGCATGGGATCCTGTGCCTCCTGTCATACAAGACACAGATTCTCCATAGCCATGGCGAGAAAGCCTGCCACTTGTGCAGAGTGCCATAAGGGACCTGATGTTCCAGCATACAAAGTTTATTTGGTAAGCAAACACGGAAATATATATTATTCGGAAGGCTATAAGTGGAACTTCAAGCATGTTCCCTGGGTGGTGGGTAAGGACTTCAAGGCTCCCACCTGTGCTGTATGCCATGTAAGTTTGATAGTAGATGAAAATGGCAATGTGATAGCGAATAGAACTCATCAAATGAATGACAGAAGTCCATACAGAATTTTTGGCCTCATCTATGCACACCCTCATCCAAAGTCACCTGATACCACTATAATAAAAAATAAAGCTGGACTTCCTCTTCCCACGGAGCTTACTGGAGAGCCTGTTCCAAAGTTTTTGATAGACAAAAAAGAGATGAAGGTTCGTCGCTCTAAAATGGAAAAGGTGTGTATGGCTTGCCACTCCACTGGATGGGTAAAGGGACAGTTTGCAAGGTTTGAGAAATCCATTGAAACCACCAATAAAATGACCCTTGCCGCTACTCAAATACTCCTTAAAGCATGGAATGAGGGGGTAGCTAAGGGTCTATCACAGGGTGATTCCATCTTTAACGAAGCTATAGAGAAGATGTGGGTTGAGCAGTGGCTCTTTTATGCCAACTCAGTAAGGTTTGCTTCAGCCATGGCGGGAGCTGACTATGGTGCTTTTGCCAATGGCCGGTGGTATCTCTCCAAGAATTTACAGCAGATGCTTGATTGGTTGAATTTCCAGCTGGCTTCTAAATCTAAAAAGTAGCGCCAACAAATCTTTAAGGGAGGGGTTGAACCCCTCCCTTCTTTTTATTATAAATCCAGGTAATATAACTTAAATTAGAATTTAGGGGGAAGAAAATGTCTGAATTTAAAGCTGTTAAGATATCTGATAGGGTTTACTGGGTAGGTGTGGTGGATTGGGCTTTGAGGAATTTCCACGGATATACTACTCACAGAGGGTCTACATACAATGCTTACATTATATTGGATGAAAAGATCACCCTTGTGGACACAGTTAAGGCTCCCTTTAAAGAGCAGTTTATAGCCAGAATTTCTGATGTAGTGGATCCGAAGAAAATATCTTATATAATATCGAACCATGCCGAGATGGACCATTCAGGGCTTTTACCCTATTTTGTAGAGTATGTTAAACCTGAAAAGATTTTTGCCTCTCCCATGGGCGTTAAGGCTCTTAAAGAGCAGTTTCACTGGGATGAGAATGTGGTGGCCGTTAAAGATGGCGAAAGAATATCCCTTGGTAACACCCACATAACCTTTTATGAAACAAGGATGCTCCATTGGCCTGACAGTATGTTTTCCTATCTTGAAGAGGAAAAGATCCTTTTTTCCCAGGATGCTTTTGGTATGCATTTAGCCACAGGCACCCTTTTTGCGGATGAGGTGGATAAGTGTGTTTTGGAATACGAGGCTGCCACCTATTACGCCAATATACTTTTACCCTATTCTAATCTGGTATTGAATCTCATAAAAAAATTGAAAAATCTTGGCATTTCTCCCTCTATAATAGCCACAGATCACGGCCCCATATACAGAAAGCCCGAGGATATAGAATGGATTCTGTCAAGTTATGAGAGCTGGGCAGAGCAAAAACCTCAAAAAAGAGCCGTGATAATTTATGATACCATGTGGGGTAGCACAGCTAAAATGGCCCATGCTATTGCTGATGGCATAGCCAGAGAAGGGGTTGAGGTCAATGTTCTTCACATTGAAGGGGCTCACAGAAGCGATGTGGCAACAGAGGTTCTTTTATCAGGTGCTTTAATTGTTGGATCTCCCACTATAAACAACAATATATTCCCATCTGTTGCGGATGTTTTAACTTACCTTAAAGGACTCAGACCCAAAAATCTTATAGGGGCGGTGTTTGGTTCCTATGGTTGGAGTGGTGAGTCTATCAAGCACCTTAGAGAGTGGCTGGAGTCTATGGGGGTAGAGGTTATAGGAGAGGTGGGTTCCAAGTATGTGCCTGATACTGAAATTTTAAATAGATGTAGAGATTTAGGAAAAGAGGTGGCGCTAAAGTTAAAGGAATTGTGCAAGACTTAAAAGATATAGAATTATCTTTAAAAGAGATTGTATCTCATCTCTGTTATAAGATAGGTCCTCGCAGTATCTACAATTACCCTTCACTCAAAGAAACAGCCCTTTACATAAAAAATAAACTTTCCCTTATGGGATTTGAGCCTTGGTCTCAAGTCTATAAAGTGATGGATAAAGAGGTGGAGAATATAGCAGTATTTATGGCTGAAGCTCCTCAAAAGCCCTATTATCTTTTTGGTGCCCATTACGATACTGTCAGTTTGACTTTAGGAGCAGACGACAACGCCTCTTCTGTTGCAGTGTGTCTGGAAGCTTTGAGGATTATCTCTGAAAAAGGATTGAAGGAAAAAATTCCTCCTTGTGCTTTTGTTTTCTTCACTTTAGAGGAGCCTCCCTTCTTTGGAACCAAAGGTATGGGAAGCAGAAAATTTGTAAAATGGGCAAAAAGTGAAAGCCATAAAATTAAAGGAGCGCTCATCTTTGAAATGGTGGGCTATTACTGTTTTGAAAAGGGGTGCCAAAAATATCCGCCCTTCATAAAGCTCTTTAGAAGATTTCCAGATATTGGCAATTTTATAGGAGTAATTGGAGATGCTAAATCCAAAAGGCTTGTATCAGAGGTGGTGGAGGTTTTTAAGGCAAACAAAGCTCTCCCAGTGGAGCATATAATAGTTCCATTTAGGGGTTTCCTTCTTCCCCAAACCAGGCTTTCAGATAATGCCTCCTTTTGGGATGCAGGCTATTCTGCTGTTATGATAACCGATACAGCTTATTTTAGAAATCCTTATTATCATACTAAAGAAGATGTGCCAGAGACGCTCAATTACGAAAAAATGGCCCATTTAGTAAAAAACATAACAAATTTTCTTTTGGTATCCAAAAAGGGTTGACAAAAGTGTAGCTTACTCTTATATAAAAAATCCCTGCTGATATTTGAAAAAGGATTTTTGAAAAAAATCTTGACAAGGCAGTTTTTGGGTCTTATATAAATTTTTCGCCAATAACTTGAGAAGATATTTGACAACGGGATAGGGGAAGGAAGCTGAAGCCAGGGGATAAAGTTTGCACGGAGGGTTTGATCCTGGCTCAGCGCGAACGCTGGCGGCGCGCCTAACACATGCAAGTCGTGGGGCAGCAGGCCGAATCCTTCGGGATTCGGTGCTGGCGACCGGCGGACGGGTGAGTAA
>JALVKL010000162.1 GCA_027033775.1 bacterium
CGCTTTTTTAATGAAGCAAGCTCTTTAAGTATATCCTCTTCCTTTTTCACCACCAGTTCGGCAGCTGCTGAAGGTGTAGGAGCTCTAAGGTCGGCTACCAAATCGGCTATGGTATAATCTCTTTGGTGTCCCACAGCGGATATTACCGGTATTTCCGATTCAAAAATGGCTCTGGCCACTATCTCCTCGTTAAAGCTCCACAAATCCTCTATGGAACCGCCACCCCTTGTAACTATTATAACATCCACAAGCTTTGTCTCATTGAAGAATCTGATGCCTTCTGCAATCTCTTCTGCTGCATTTTCCCCCTGCACTTTGGATGGGTAAAGAATTATTCTCACCTTGGCAAATCTTCTTTTTATTATATTCAAAATATCCCTTATGGCCGCTCCTCTTGGCGATGTTACAATGCCTATCTTTCTTGGCAGAAAAGGAATGGGTTTTTTATATCTTTCATCAAAAAGTCCCTCTTTTTCCAGCTTCTCTTTCAATTTTTCAAGAGCCACATAGAGATCTCCTAGACCTGTCTCTTTCATAGAGACAACTTCCAGCTGATATCTTCCCTTGGGAGCGTAAACGGTGAGGGAGCCATAACAGATGACCTTTGCTCCGTTTCTTAAAAACTTAAGGAAGGGCCTTGCTCTTCCTTTGAATAAAATGGCTTCAAGCTGAGCTTTCTCGTCTTTTAATGTAAAATGATAATGGCCTCCAGGGGATTGGTTAAGATTGGATATCTCCCCTTCCACCCATAAACTGTAAAAGTTTTCTTCAATTAAGACTTTTATATTTTCCGTAAGTTCAGATACTGTATATATTTTCTCTTCTAACATAGCACTCAAGGGTGTTTTCCATAAGCATAGCCACTGTAAGAGGTCCTACTCCGCCAGGAACTGGAGTAATGGCGGATACATGTCCCAACATACTTTCAAAGTCCACATCCCCCACAATTTTCCCGTTTAAACGTGATATCCCCACATCTATCACTACTGCTCCTTCTTTGATCATATCCTTTTTTATAAGATGTGGTACCCCTGTGGCACTGATTACAATATCCGCTTTCGCTGTGAATTCCGGAACACACCTGGTTTTTATGTGGCACACAGAAACTGTAGCCATTTTATTGATGAGCATTATGGAAATAGGCTTTCCAACTATGTTGCTTGCGCCTACCACTGTAACGTCTTTTCCTTCCACCTTTATATCATAGTGATTTAAAAGATACATTATTCCCTTTGGTGTACAGGGTTTAATACCTCTATCATCTCCTATGGTGAGCAAGCCAACATTGTAAGGGTGAAATCCATCCACATCTTTTAGTGGAGATATTGAGTAAATAAGCTCATAACTTTTTTCCCTTAGTTTTTCAGGAAGGGGCAATTGTAGAAGAATTCCATCAACATCTTCTCTTTCGTTTAGTTCTTCAATTAGCTCTTTTAGCCTTAAAAAGTTTGTGTCTTCCGGTAGATTGTAAGAAAAGGAATTAAAGCCAATTTCTTTACAGGTTTGGTGTTTTTTGTTGACATATATCTTTGACGCAGGATCGTTTCCCACAAGGATCACTGCAAGACCAGGAACTCTCAATCCTTTGTCTTTTAAATTTTTTACCTTTGTTTTAATTTTTTCCACTATCTCTTTGGCAAGGTCTCTTCCATAAAGTATTTTGGTTTCCAACTCATTCCTCTGTGAGATAAATTCTTTCTATTTTTAAGCATCTTCCTGTAAGGTTATCAATCTCCACAAATACTCCGTTCAACATAGTGGGTCCCTTTGCCACTTTAAATTTCTGAGGAATGTGAAAGATGATTCTGTTTAAGGCTTCCTTGTAATCCATTCCTATTGATGAGTTTATAGGACCTGTCATACCTACATCTGAAATATAGCCTGTGAATCCTTCCAAGATCTGTTCATCACAGGTTTGAACATGGGTGTGGGTTCCTATAACTGCGCTTACCCTTCCTGTAAGGTAAAAGGCAAAGAGTTTTTTTTCCGCTGTGGTTTCTGCATGAAAATCCACAATTTTAACCTTTATGTCCTCTATCTGTTTCAAGATTTCATCTGCTTTTCTAAAAGGACAATCCAGGCACTCCATAAAAATTCTTCCAGAAAGGTTTATTACAGCGATTTTATCGCCATTGATATCCTTTATAAGCCATCCATTACCAGGAACACCTTCAGGATAATTTGCTGGTCTTAACACCTGGGGAAAGAGATCTATTTCCTTCACGAATTCCTTTTTGTCCCAAACGTGATTTCCTGTGGTGATTACATCTATTCCCATATCCAATAGTTCGTTGGTTATCTCCTTTGTTAGTCCAAATCCCCCTGCTGCATTTTCACCATTGGCTATAACTATATCCGGTTTATATTTGTCTTTAAGCTGTGGCAGCCACAATTTAACCGCTCTTCTTCCCGGTTTACCCACTATGTCTCCTATAAAGATTAACCTCATTTAGCATACTCCACAGCTCTGGTTTCTCTTATAACGTGCACCTTTATCTGGCCAGGATATGTGAGTTCCTTCTCTAATTTTTTCGCTATATCCTTTGCCAGAAAGTATGTCTTCTCATCGGATACCTCTTGAGGAATTACAATAATTCTTATTTCTCTTCCTGCCTGTATGGCAAAAGCCCTCTCAACCCCTTCAAAGGAGGAGGCTATCTCTTCCATTTTTGCGATTCTCTTTATGTAAGCCTCTACCATTTCCCTTCTTGCTCCCGGTCTTGCAGCAGAAAGTGCATCGGCTGCTGCAAGCAGTACTGCTTCTGGGGTAATAGGCTCAACCTCTCCGTGATGTGAAGCAATGGCGTTTACAACCTTCTCATCCTCTCCATACTTTTTGGCAAGCTCAGCTCCTATTAGAGCGTGTGATCCTTCAACCTCGTGGTCCACTGCTTTTCCTATGTCGTGTAAGAGCCCTATCCTTTTTGCAAGCTCGGTATCAAGCCCAAGCTCAGCTGCCATTATTCTGCAGAACATGGCCACTTCCTTAGAGTGTTCCAGCATATTTTGGGCATAGCTTGTTCTGAATTTCAGTCTTCCCACCAGCTTCACCAGTTCAGGGTGCAAATTGTGTATGCCAAGTTCAAATGTGGTGCTTTCTCCTATCTCTTTAATGTAGTTTTCCACCTCCTTTTTCTTCTTCTCCACTATCTCCTCTATCCTTGCTGGATGGATTCTTCCGTCTTTAACAAGAGCTTCCAATGCCCTCTTGGCTATCTCCCTTCTTACAGGATCATGGCATGACAGTACCACAGTTTCAGGGGTATCATCTATTATTAGATCAACTCCCGTTGCCGCTTCAAAGGCTCTGATGTTTCTCCCTTCCCTTCCTATTATTCTTCC
>JALVKL010000163.1 GCA_027033775.1 bacterium
TAACCTTAACACCAAAATGTCTGCCAGATTCTGTAATGTGCACAAGTACTCTATCTCCTTTTTTAAGCTTAACCACAGAAACTGGTTTTCCTTCTGGATTTGTAAGCCTAATAGTTTCAGCATTTTGAAGAATAATTGTTCCTTCAACTCCCTCACAAACAGCCCTCACAAGCATTAAAGGCCTTATCTCCACTTTGGATCTTCCCACAACAGCTTCCCTAATTTCGCCTCTGTGGTTCACCACGCATACTGAATCCCCTGTGGATATTTCAGAAAGGTATTTTGTCTTTCCTTTGGGAACCAAAATATAGGCATGAACTCCACCTGCATTCACCCTAAAAGGGCGCGGGGAAACATAAGGGTTCTCCACACTTTCAGAATGAACTAGGAAGAAGAAGTTGCTTTTGTCCCCCACAAGCATTCCTTCTCCTTCCTTCATAATCTCTGTGGTATCCACACAGACACGATAACCCATACCCACCTGTTTTACTTCTAAAATCTGAGCCTCTTTCAATTCCAAGTGATCAACGGATCTCTTCACAAGATTTCCCACCTCTTTAATTAACGAAGGATCCCTTGTATCAAGAACAACTCCCCTAACCCCCTTTTCTAACACCCCCAAAGCCAACTCAGCCTCGTCTTTGTTTCTAACCACAGCGTATATGTTGTCAGATTGAGCCACCAGATTCTCTAAAGGGATAACCTTCCAGTCAGATGCATCCACTACGACCTTCTTCTGTCTCGAAGCATTTAGTGCTTCTTCTTCCTTTTCTTTAGAGTCCACAACTATAAATGTAAAATCCTTCTCAGGCTTAATGTCTCCATCTGTGGATGCCACCTTAACAACTCCCAACTCTTTAACACGGGAAGAAAAACCGTCTTCCACCCATACAACATCAGCTCCAGCTTCAATTGAAGCGGTGATAAGTCTTTTGTCCCAAGGAATAACCCTTACCCAAAACTCCTTCATTTCAACACCTCCAAAGCCTCATCTAAAGAGGCCCTCTCGTGAACAATTAAAGATATAGCTCTAACCAAGGAAGATGGGTTCTCATGTTGAAAGACATTTCTGCCAATGGAGACGCCAGCAGCACCAGCATCCATGGCTCCCTTAACCATTCTCAAAACATCCTCCACTGTGTTCATCTTCTCTCCCCCTGCTATGACAACAGGAATAGGACAGCCTTCCACAACCTCCCTGAAGGTTTCAGGATCTCCTGTGTAAGGGACCTTCACTATATCAGCCCCCAGCTCAGCACCCACCCTTGCAGCATGTTTAACAACATTGGGATCGTACTGGTTCCTGATCTTTGGTCCTCTGGCATAAACCATGGCAAGAAGAGGCATACCCCACTCCATGGCCTTGGCTGAAATCTCTCCAAAATCTCTAAGCATGGTTGGTTCATCTTCTGCTCCAATGTTTACATGAATAGAGACAGCATCCGCTCCCAATTTTATAGCCTCCTCAACACTACACACAATAACCTTTGAATTAGGAGAAGGAGAAAGACATGTGCTTGCCGAAAGGTGAATTATGAGTCCTATATCCTTTCCTTTCCTTCTGTGGCCAGCGGGAACAATCCCCTTATGAACCACTATAGCATTGGCTCCACCATCAGCCACCTGACCTATAATGGCCTTCATGTCTATCAAGCCCTTTATAGGACCCACTGTTACACCATGATCCATGGGGACTATTACAGTAGTTCCTGTGTCTCTGTTCATAATTCTTTCAAGTCTTATGTATTTACCCATTATCATAATAGCACCTCCATTAATTAGTAATAAAAAAGGGCCATGAAAGCTAAGTTTAGCTTTCATGGCCCCGAAATCTTTAAAGGGGCCATGAACGGTTGCCCGTCCATGGCCCCTTTACTTTTACACTTTAAGAGGCCATAGACAGGCCCCCTCTAAAATAAAAGCTCCAAAAATAAATTTTATATAGACTATACCTCATCATAGTTTGATTTATATACCATTAGCGGATATATTTGTCAAATATGGAAGTAATATCGGATCTTTCGTTCAGTTTCGCTCATCTATTAATATTAAAAGCTGTCATAGAAACTGGAATAGCTGAGATTATAAATAGCCGTTTTTGCAAGCCAGAAGAGTTGTCTCTTCTTCTTGATACAGAATATGAGGGCACAAAAAGGATTCTAAAAGCTTTGAAAGCCATTGGTATAGTAGAAGAAAGGGATAGGAAATATTCTATAAAGCCTGAGTATAAGAGATATTTCGACAAAGAATCCCCCTTTTATATAGGATATTTCATAAACCACAGCACAAATCTTATAAAAAGATGGGAAAAACTGGCTGATGTATTGAAGAAAGAGAAAACAGAAAGATTAGAAACCCAAAATCTCCACATATTGGCAAGGGCTCTTTTTCCTTTAAATATTGAACAGGCAGAAAGACTTGCCCTTTGCTTAAGTAAAAACTTTAAGGTTATCCTTGATGTTGGATGCGGATCCTGTGTATGGAGCATCCCCTTTGCTAAAAGAAAGGCAAAGGTCTTTGCCTTAGATTTGGATGAGGTCATAGAAAATGCTGCAATTCCTGTAATTAAAGCCTTAAATCTTCAAGAAAGATTCACCTTTATAAAGGGAGATCTCTTTCAAATAGACTGGCAAAAGGGATACGATATGATCATATGGGGACACATATGCCATATATTTTCCCCTGAGAAGCTCAAGGTTATGTTCTCTAAAGCTAAAGAAAGTCTAAACAAAAAAGGAAGCTTAGTTATTATAGATTTTATAAAAGAACAGGACAAATCCTTTCCTTTTATATTTGACATTAATATGCTCCTTGCCACAAAAGAGGGAAGAACATATGAAAAAGAGGAATTTATATCAATGGCTGAAAACCACCATCTTGACTTTATCAAAGAGATACTCCTTGATGAAAAGAAAAATACAAAAGCTCTTGTTTTTAAAAAGGGCTAACTTCTATACTCTGCATTGATACGAACATAATCGTAAGTTAAATCCGTAGTCCACATATAGTACTCTTTATCTCCAGCCTTAAGATCAACTGTAATCTCAAAATAGGAAGAAGAAATCACCCTTTTTGCCATATCTTCGAACTTTTTTCCAGTGAAAAGGCCGCCGGACACAAGTTTTACATCATTATAGTATATATCAACAATATCAGGATCAAATTGGATACCTGAAGCACCCACAGCAGCTATTATCCTTCCCCAATTGGGATCCTCTCCAAAAAGAGAGGTTTTAAATAGCAAAGAAGTGGCTATTTTTTCGCAAGCGGATTTCGCGTCCTCTCTGGTTAAGGCATTCTTAACTATAACCTTCACACACTTTGTAGCCCCCTCAC
>JALVKL010000164.1 GCA_027033775.1 bacterium
GTATAAGCGAAGCGGATAGAAAATAAAGCTCAAAATCAGTAGAATCGGCTGTTAAAATCCTGTAAACCTCCTGTGCTGAGCGAACGGTATTCATAACCACCATAAAACTTTTCGCAGATTCAACTTTAGGAATAAGCCATTTATCAACCTCTGTATATGGAATAGGTTCAGCCTCGATGATAAGCTCAGTCCTTGAAAGTTGGTTGAAGAAGAATTTCTTATAAGGTTCTGTTAGTTCCTTTGTATTTTTAAGTAAAGCAGGCCTTGTAGCCGTCATCAAAATAAACCTCGTATCCCAACTCTCGGCAAGAAAGTTCAAGGCATTTTCTGTTGCTTCCCAGTATTCAACAGGTATATTTTGGACTTCATCAAGAATAACTATGCCACCTGCAAGTCTATGGAGTCTTCGCATTTCTGAGCGACGATTCGTAAAAAGCGTCTCGTAAAATCTAACAAAGGTTGTTATAATAATTTCTCCATCCCATGTCTCGACACGGGTATGAGCCCGTTCGTAGTAATTTAAAAAATCTTTATCATCCCCACATTTTTTAAAAATGGCCGTTTCTTCAAGTGACTTCCACACATCTTCTGCCTTAATTTCACAGGCAGAGTGAAACAGATCAGCTCTGAAGTGATGTTTCAATAAAAAGTTTTTATCAATCCCTGTAAAGTTAAAAATTCTTTTAATGACTTCAAAGTTCTGATCTATAATACTTGTAAACGGCAAAACATAGATGATGCGCGGTAGCCTTCCAGTTTGTCTATGGATTTTATTTCGCAATCGAATAGCGGCTGAAAGACCCGCAAATGTTTTGCCGATACCTGTAGGGGCAGTGATAGATAAAAACTTATTTTCCAAATTTAAATTTTGAATGTTTTCCATTACCGTTTGATAAAATTTCTGCCTCAGCGGATTCATTGGGGATCCACTGTTAAGGTTTTCAAGAAATCTGTCCACCATGTCAGATGGTATTTCAATCCTGTCCTCACTTGGACTCAAGCCGATAACCGCCCGAATATCTGCATCAACCAACATACCTAGGAGAAGGTTAGTAGTGAAATAAGCTCGAATTCCCCTTGTGTTTTCAATTTCAGGTGACCATGTAAAGTTTTCCCGAAATTTCTGAAGGGAAGGCAAAAGTCTATCATTAGGATTATACTCAAGACCAATCAAAGAAAGTAGCTTGTTAAATTGTCCCACATCGATTGATTCAACTTGCTTTTCAAGAAACTTCCATTCATGTTTTGGATCCACTATATTGAATGGGCTTGAAGGATTGGTATGATGAGATCTTACAGCTACAAAAAGCGGTAATCTTAATTTGGGAGAAATAAGGTTCTTCCAATGCCATACAGCAAGCACTGCTGATAATAAAGCATGAGCTGAAAGATACGAATCTACTCGTTCACCTTTTAAATGCCTTTGGAAATATGTTGTGGCTTTGCCCAGATCATGGGTTAGAGCAGTAAGACGGGCAACTTTACTAAATTCATCAGAAGCCTGCATATCCTCGCAAAATGCCTCAATTCGCTGTTTTACATCATGAAGATGTTTCTCAAGGGGTATTCCAGGATGAGATTCAAGTTTTGACATCATCACAGAAACACAAATGCTTTATTAGCTTCACTAGGATATGCAAACGTATCCTGAACTTCGGCTAAGATTGGCTCTCCATAGGGATTAAAAACAACTTCACAGCTTTCAAATCTTATTCTATGGCTGTCAATGAACAAAGGTATCCTCTCTCTGACTATGCCTATCCTCTCTTTATGTGTAAATTTAAAATTTTTAACAGCATCTAATTTGAATGCACTCACGACCTCAGATAAACCTTCTATTGGCTTAACATCTCTATCCCACAAAAACTCAAAGTTTGCGATACACTCAGTAATGCCAAGATATGGGGTATAAACCGAACAATGGTTTTTTAGTCTATCTGCTAATTCATCCATCAATATGCTTTCGCTATGATGGAAGAATATCTCAAAAAGCGGATCTTTCAGAAACTCCACGCGTATTTGTGTATGTAATCTAGGATTACCATGTCCGTCTCTTTTTATAACAGGACGCAACCGCTTTTTATCAAGCTGAACCCATCCACCATCCTTTGTGTCCATGTAATTTATGCCAAGCCTGATTTTTTTAACAGGTTTAAGCAATCTAATTCCAAATTTCGCCTTGTTCGGACTTAACTTTTCAATGTATTCGTTTCTTGAATATCCCATAATAGCGCCTACAAAACCCCGTAATGCACTTGGTGGCGGAATAGAATGTGTCAAAGGGGAACTTGTAGTGTAATGCTGCCTAAAATGAGCAAAATCGCTCCATATTTTGAAAGATATAACCCTCATGACAATCCAAGAATTATAACCTTGTCATCGCCAAGCTTTTCCTTTAAACCTGTCAAAATGTTTGGGTCAGTAATAAGACGATCATGAAGAGCAATCTGAACATGGTCAATTTTATCCTGGTATTTTTCAATGGCATTGATGAGGTTATCTACCTTGAGTACTCCTTCACTTATGTCACGAACCTGCTCTTCACGAAGGCCATCTCCTGGAACCCATGTAACCAGTCTGTCAAGTTCTCCAATATAAAAATCTGAGCCTTCATTATACACTATTCTCAAAAGCAGTCTTGGCATCTGCCCAAATTTACTGCGTGTAATTAAATCTTTCGTTCCATTCCACATAGCCTCTATCATAAGGACAAGATCATTTTCAGTAAGGCGTGTTTCCCTTGCCGCATATTCGTTGGCTATACCGTGAAAAGCAACCAGAGCATAAGGCACTATCCATTCTTCACGAAAAGTTCCTTGTTTCTTCCCTTCTTTGGAAGGCATAACAGTTGTTCCTTTAACAAAGATGGGACCATCAATTTTATGTAGTGAACGCCCATATTTAAATTGAACAGGCCCAGTCCATGTTATAGTCTTTTCCTTTATGGCAGTCGTTGCCCCAAAAAGTCTCATATCTATACATTTCTCAAGAATTAAGTCCGGATCGTTATTAAAATCAGCACTTCTATCCTCTTTCGTTCGAAGATTTCCATCCTCATCACGCATCTCAATTATAAAAACATCAAGCCCTTTAACAGTGGCAAGATAATCCCTTACGGTTCTTTTAAGTCTAACATCAGTAACGACGATCTGGCCTGTCTCCTCGTCCACTCTGGGCTTGTTTTCATCTAACGGATCACCATTTGGATTAGCGTCTTTAACATCGTAAATAAATAAAAATTCAGACCTATTCTTTAGATAATTCATCACGAACCTCCCTCAAAATTTGTTCAATTCTTATGTCAAATCCTCCTATTCTAAACTTC
>JALVKL010000165.1 GCA_027033775.1 bacterium
TATTTCACATCTCCTGTTATGTAACAGTCAGCTCCCTTTTCTATGGCTGTGTCTATAAGATCTCCACCGCTTCCAGGGCATATAGCCACTTTGTGTATCCTATTTTTCCCAGGAACAACCTTTATGCAATGCCCTTTTTGAATATTGAGCCTCTTTTTAATGAACTTTATGAATCTATTAAGTGTTACCGGGTCAGAAAGCATTCCAATTCTTCCTATCCCTTCTTCTGTTAGGGGTATCATTTCGGTAAGCCCAATGATGTTTCCCACATAATCCGCTAAACCACCAGATGCTACATCTACGTTGGTATGAAAAGAGACCACATTTATATCTTTTTTAACAAGATAGCTTATCAATTTTCCCTGTCTATTTTCTGTGTCTATCCTTTTTATCCCTTCCATAATAAGGGGATGGTGGGTTATCACCAGATCTGCTGAAAATGTGGAAGCTTCCCTTGCAATCTGAATGTCTATATCCAGTGAGATAAGTGCTCTTTTAACCTTTCTGTTCAGAGAGCCTATTTGAAGTCCTGAGTTGTCCCAGGCAAGGGCTTTAGATAATGGAAAATATCTATCTATAAGGGATATCACATCCGCCACAGTCATATGTTCTCCTTGGCGTAAAATAAAAAAGGGGATGTGTGATTCCACACATCCCCTTTGCTTTCCCATGGGCCCGCCAGGGGTCGAACCTGGGACCTTCCGGTTATGAGCCGGTGGCTCTGGCCAGCTGAGCTACGGGCCCATATTTTGCATTTTTTAATTTGTACACTATTTATCATTTGTCAAGTCTTCTATTTTCTTTATTTTTATACTCCTTAGCCAGTTGAATAAATGCCGAGATGGCTCCTTTAATCTGAGTTTCTACCTCGTCTTTGCTGTATCCCTCAGCGGTGAACCTCACTTCTATATCAACATCCTGGCCGAATCTTTCAGGAAGACTCTTAATGTAAACACGAGGGAATTTTTCTCTCACTTTCTTTACTATAGATGCTATAACGGATTCGTCGGAAAGACCGCTTTTTATGATCTTTTCCATTATTACCCTCTTTTTTTCTGCCTTTGCCACGAATTCCTGTAACTTTGGTTTTACATATTGAGCGAACATCTCTTTCATCTCTTTGGGCACTCCAGGTAGAGAGATGATGGTACAACCAGATACCGTTATCATTATTCCAGGAGCAGCTCCTACTGGATTGGGTATAGGTGTTGCTCCGTCAGGGATACGAGCCATCTTTTCTCTCTCTGGTGTAATCTCAGGTGAAGAAACAGCTCCCTCTTTGTAAAATTTTTCATATCTTTCCTTCACCATTTCCAAGGCTTCAGGATTAAGGGTAAGTTTTCGTCCAGTAGCAAGGGAAACCCCCTCTAAAGTTTTGTCATCAAAGGTTGGTCCTAATCCTCCAGTGGTGATTATGAGTCTAACACCGTATTTTATAGAGTTAAGTATCTCCTGTGAAATTTCTTCAGCCACATCATCTACCACAACGATTCTTTTCACCTTAAATCCAAGATCTGTCAGTTCCTTTGCGAGCCAGTTGGAATTGGTGTCTAAGGTTTTCCCTGTGAGGATTTCTCTTCCTATGGTAATAATCTCAGCCAACATACCGTAGAACTTTTAACGCAATTGAATAGAAACTGCAACTGTGCTTATATGTTTTTGCCTTAGACAATTTTCAAGGAGGTGTCATCTATGAAATTCTTTTTGGATACCGCTTTTGTAGAGGAGATAAGAGAGGTTGCCAGCTGGGGTATTTTGGATGGAGTGACCACCAATCCCACACTGGTTGCTAAAACAAAAAGAAGGTACAGAGAGGTTTTGGAGGAGATTTGCAGTATAGTAGAAGGACCTGTAAGTGCCGAGGTTTTAAGTTTAGATTATGAAGGGATGGTTAAGGAGGCGAGAGAGCTCTCAAAGATCCATAAAAATATAACCGTGAAAATACCCATGACCAAGGAAGGGCTAAAAGCAGTAAAAACACTCTCACAGGAAGGGATTAAAACCAATGTAACATTGGTCTTTTCCCCTTCACAGGCTATTCTTGCAGCCAAATCAGGAGCCACCTTTGTCTCCCCCTTTGTAGGCAGACTTGACGATATAAGTCATGAAGGGATGGGGCTCATAAGAACAATTGTACCTATATTTGAGTATTACGGCTTTTCCACTGAGATTATTGTGGCTAGTGTAAGACATCCAAGGCATGTTGTGGAGGCTGCCGAAATAGGTGCTGACATAGTCACCGTTCCCTTTAAAGTTATGGAGCAGCTCCTTAAGCATCCCCTTACCGATATAGGCATTGAAAGGTTTCTTAACGATTGGAGAAAAGCTTTTGGAGAATTGAATCTGCTCGATGCCATTAAATAAATGTGCTCTTGTTGGGAGCTTGTAAAGATTTTAAAAGACAGAGGCTTTGTTCCCAAAAGGAGCTTGGGACAAAACTTTCTGGTGGATGATAATATCAGAAATTTTATCCTGGATCAGGCTGATGTGGATAATAGAAATGTTTTGGAGATTGGCGCTGGGAACGGGGCGCTAACAGTATTGCTTGTGAAAAAAGCAAGAAAGCTTTTAGCCTTTGAGATAGACAAAATTTTGTGCGAACATCTAAGAAGAATAATAAAACAAGATAACTTTGTTCTTGTGTGCAAAGACGCTCTGAAGGAGGATTGGAACAGTTATGGGATTTTGCCTGCTGTTTTAGTTTCTAATCTTCCTTACAATATCTCTTCCCCATTCTTTTTTAAGCTGTGGGATGAGGACTACGATGTTCCTCACTTTGTTGTCATGGTGCAGCTGGAGGTGGCAAAAAGGCTGGTCTCCAGAGAAAAGAGTAAAGATTATGGGATTTTGAGTGTTCTTTATGCCTTAACCCATGAGTTGAGAATAGTGAAGCGTGTTTCAAGAAGGTCTTTCTGGCCCCAGCCGGAGGTAGATTCAGCCATATTAAAAGGTGTTAGATTAAACTTTCTTGAAAAAGATGTGAAAAAGATGTTAAAAGTGCTGTTAAATATAGCTTTTAGATATAGGAGGAAGAAGCTATATAAAGCTTTTAGTATAGAGATTCCTGAAGTTGATTGGAGGGGATTGCTGGCTGAAGTGGGGATAGATCCTGATATAAGGCCTGATGCCCTTTCTCCTGACGGTTGGTTTTATTTGGCAAAATTGGGGCTTTCAAAATTAAAGCATAAAATATCGGAGGTATAATATGGGTATCGACGAGAGACTTGAGGAACTGCGCAAACTCAATGAGTTAGCAGAACTTGGAGGAGGTCCAGAGAGGATAGAAAAACAGCATAAGATGGGCAAACTCACAGCGAGAGAGCGATTGAACATACTTCTGGATAAAGGATCCTTTGTGGAGATGGACAAGTTTGTGGTTCACAGATGTCACCATTTTGGTATGGAGAAAAACAAAATTTTAGGAGACGGAGTGGTCACCGGTTTTGGCAGAATAGATGGAAGGCTTGTCTATGTTTTTTCTCATGATTTTACCGTTTTTGGCGGTTCTCTTTCAGAGATGTTTGCCAAAAAGGTGTGTAAAATAATGGATCTTGCCATGAAAAACGGTGCTCCCGTTATAGGCCTTAATGATTCAGGTGGAGCAAGAATTCAAGAAGGAGTAATTTCCCTTGCTGGATATGCAGATATTTTTCTGAGAAACACGCTTGCCTCAGGTGTTATTCCTCAGATTTCTGCTATTATGGGTCCCTGTGCAGGGGGGGCTGTCTATTCTCCTGCCATTACAGATTTCATCTTTATGGTTAAAGGCACTTCTTACATGTTTATAACAGGCCCTGATGTTATAAGAGCAACCACCCACGAAGAGATAACCAAAGAGGATCTCGGTGGTGCCATGGCACACAACACCATATCAGGTGTTGCCCATTTTGCAGCAGAGAATGACGAGGAGTGTCTTCTTATGATAAGGGAGCTTATGAGCTTTTTGCCTTCAAACAATATGGAAGATCCTCCTTACAAAGAGCCTAAGGATGACCCCGAGAGGGTGGATGAGGATCTCAACTATTTTGTTCCTGATGATCCCAATAAACCTTACGATATGAAGGAAATAATAAAGACTGTTGTGGATGATCACTATTTCTTTGAGGTTCAGCCCCTTTTTGCTCCAAATATAATTATAGGTTTCGCAAGGCTCAACGGACATGTTGTGGGAATAGTGGCTAACCAGCCCATGCATCTTGCAGGCTGTTTGGATATAAACGCCTCTGTTAAAGGGGCAAGGTTTGTGAGATTCTGTGATGCCTTCAATATACCCATAGTCACCTTTGAGGATGTTCCTGGTTTTCTGCCTGGAGTTGCTCAGGAGCATGGTGGTATAATTAAGCATGGGGCAAAGCTTCTCTATGCTTACTGTGAAGCCACAGTTCCCAAGCTTACCGTAGTAGTCAGAAAGGCTTATGGTGGAGCCTTTGATGTCTTAGGTTCCAAGAATATAAGAGCCGATTATAATATTGCCTACCCAACGGCAGAGATTGCCGTTATGGGACCTGATGGAGCGGTTAATATCATATTCAGAAAACAGATACAACAGGCAGAGGATCCAGAAGCTGAAAGGCAGAGGCTGGTGGCAGAATACAGAAGACTCTTTGCCAATCCTTACATCGCCGCCCAACTCGGTTATATAGACGAAGTCATAGAGCCTAAATATACAAGAAAAAGGCTTATACAGGCTCTTGAGACCTGCCTTAACAAGAGAGACACCATGCCACCAAAAAAACATGGCAATATTCCCCTTTAGTTCTGGAGGTTGGAGATGTTTAAGAAGGTGCTTATAGCTAATAGAAGTGAAATAGCCGTGAGGATAATAAGGGCATGTAAGGAGATGGGTATATCCACTGTGGCGGTTTTTTCAGATGTGGACAGGGACTCCCTCCATGTAAGATATGCCGATGAGGCTTATCATATAGGCCCTGCTCCTGCTAGGGAGAGTTACCTTCGTATAGATAAGATTATAGATGTTGCAAAAAGGGCAAAAGCTGACGCCATACATCCAGGATACGGTTTTCTTGCTGAAAACCCAGAATTTGCTGAGGCCTGTGAACGTGCGGGGATAGTCTTTATAGGTCCTCCTAAAGAGGCCATTGTGGATATGGGTAGCAAAACTGTGGCAAGACAAACGGCTATGAAGGCAGGAGTTCCGGTTATTCCGGGAACAATGGAGCCTTTATCTGACGAAGAGATTTTTGCCAAAGCGAGGGAGATTGGTTTTCCCATTATGCTAAAGGCAGTGGCAGGTGGTGGTGGCAAAGGAATGAGGTTGATAAAAAGTGAGGATGAGCTTTCCTCTGCTATAAGACTTGCAAGGTCTGAGGCTAAAAGTGCCTTTGGAGATGACTCTCTGTATATAGAAAAATACATTGAAAATCCCAGGCATGTGGAGATGCAGATTTTAGTGGATACCCATGGCAATGGTATATGGCTTGGTGAGAGAGAGTGTTCCATTCAGAGAAGACACCAAAAGGTTATAGAGGAAGCCCCTTCTGTGATAATGGATGAGGATTTGAGAAAAAGGATGGGAGAGGCTGCTTTAAAGGTTGCTTTTGCTTCTGGATATTTTAGTGCAGGAACTGTGGAGTTTCTGGTTGATAAGAACAGGAACTTTTATTTTTTGGAGGTTAACACAAGACTTCAGGTGGAGCATCCAGTTACGGAAATGGTAACGGGGATAGATATTGTCAAAGAGATGATATCCATAGCAGCTGGTGAAAGGTTAAATTATTCTCAAGAGGATGTAAGAATGTTGGGAGCCTCTATGGAATTTCGTATATACGCAGAGGATCCCTTTAACAATTTTGTCCCTTCTCCTGGTAAGATAACAGGTCTACGCTTGCCTGGGGGGCCAGGGGTTAGGGTGGATTCTGGGGTTTTTGAAGGATCAGTTGTGCCTATGGAGTATGATCCCATTGTGGCAAAACTTATTGTGTGGGGCAGAGACAGGAAAGAGGCTGTTGAGAGGGGAAAAAGAGCCCTAAAAGAGTTCATAATTAAAGGGATAAAGACCACCATTCCCTTTCATAAACTTGTTCTGGATCATCCCAATTTCCTTGCTGGTCGGTTTGACACCACCTTTGTGGACACTGTAATCGCTGAGTTTGAGAAGACCAAAGAAAAGGTAGGTTTTGAGATAGCCCTTGCTCTATCAGCTATAGCGGAAAGTGAGAAGGTTCCTTCTGCCCCTAAGGTTTGTCCTGAAGGAATGGGAATGAATCCTTGGAAGTTCTTTGGCAGAAAACTGCTTATGAGATCCTGTTGGATATAGGAGGTCATTATGGCTTACATAGCCACCTATGAGGGTAAGGAGTATTTGATAGACATCAAGAAATTGGAAGGCAATTTATATCAAGTGACCATAAAGGATGAAAAAGACCAAGAAAAAAAACTTCTGCTTGATGTTAAAAGGCATGGCTGTTGTCTTTTTTCTGTATTATCGGAAGGGAAAAGCTACGAGGTTGATGTGGATGAAAGAGAGCCCAACGTTTACGATGTTCTGGTTGAGGGGGATCACTTTGAGATAAAGGTTATGGACGAGATGAAGAAGAAACTGGAGAAGCTTTTAGGAACCGAGGAGGTAGCAGAGGGTGAGATAAAGACCTCCATGCCAGGGAAGGTGACAAAGGTGTTTGTAACTGAGGGATCTGAAGTAAAGAAGGGAGATCCCATTGTGATTCTTGAAGCCATGAAGATGGAGAATGAATTCAAGGCCCCCAAAGATGGTGTTGTTAAGTCTATAAAGGTGAAGGAAGGGGACACTGTTAATGCTGGGGCCGTTCTTGCTGTTATAGAATAAAAGCCCTTTGGGAGGTTGTTATGTGGGTTTATGATAGAAGGACTGCAGAAAAGCTTGAAGAGAAAAGAAAAGAGTGGGAAAACAACACCGTTAAAAAGGTTATAGAGAAGCATCCAGAAAGAAAGGAAAAGTTTGAAACCTTTTCTGGCATAGAGATAAAGAGGCTTTTTATACCTTCTGATGTGAGTGATTTGGATTACGAAAGGGACCTTGGCTTTCCAGGAGAATACCCTTTTACAAGGGGTGTTCAACCTACCATGTACAGGGGCCGCTTCTGGACAATGAGGCAGTACGCTGGTTTTGGAACAGCTGAGGAATCCAATAAAAGATACAAATATTTGCTTTCCCAAGGACAAACAGGCCTTTCTGTTGCCTTCGATCTTCCTACCCAGATGGGATACGATTCAGACCATCCCATGGCTAAAGGTGAGGTTGGAAGGGTAGGGGTTGCCATAGATACTCTGGCGGATATGGAGATTCTCTTTGATGGTATTCCCTTAGACAAGGTTTCTACTTCTATGACCATAAATTCCACTGCTGCTATACTGCTTTGTATGTATATAGCAGTAGCGGAAAAGCAGGGTGTCCCTTCTGAAAAGCTGAGGGGCACAATACAAAACGATGTTCTTAAAGAATACATTGCCAGAGGAACCTATATCTTTCCTCCGGAGCCCTCTTTAAAAATAATAACGGATATATTTGCTTTCTGTAAGGATAGAGTGCCCAAGTGGAATCCTATCTCCATATCTGGTTATCATATAAGGGAAGCCGGTTCCACAGCAGTTCAGGAGATAGCCTTTACCATTGCCAATGGAATAGCCTATGTAGAAGCGGCTATAAAGGCGGGTTTGGATGTAGATGAGTTTGCCCCGAGGCTTTCTTTCTTCTTTAACGCGCATAATAACTTTATAGAGGAGATAGCCAAATTCCGCGCTGCCCGTCGTATGTGGGCAAAAATTATGAAGGAAAGGTTCAACGCCAATAATCCTGCTTCCATGAGACTTCGTTTCCACACACAGACAGCTGGTTGCACCCTTACCGCTCAACAGCCTGAGAACAACATTGTAAGGGTTGCTATGCAGGCTCTTGCTGCTGTTTTAGGAGGCACCCAGTCTTTGCATACTAACGCTTACGATGAGGCACTGGCTCTGCCTACTGAACTTTCCGCAAGGATTGCTTTGAGAACTCAACAGATAATAGCTTATGAATCTGGAGTGGCCGATTTTATAGATCCTCTGGCTGGTTCCTTTGCAGTGGAGTATATGACCAATGAGATAGAAAAAAGGGCTTGGGATTATCTAAACTGGATAGAGGAGAAGGGGGGCGTCCTCAGGTGCATTGAAGAGGGCTTGATTCAGAAGGAGATTCAGGATGCAGCTTATGCATATCAGCTTGCTGTTGATAAAAAGGAGCAGGTAGTGGTGGGTGTTAATGAGTTTGTTATAGAGGAAGAGGAGGTGGAAAGGGAGATATTAAAAATAGACTTTGAGGTGGAAAGGAAACAGATAGAGAGGCTCAAAAAGGTAAAATCCCAGAGGGATGCGAAAGCAGTGGAAAAAGCTCTTAAAAAACTGGAAGAGACAGCGGTATCTGGTGGCAACGTAGTATATCCCATTTATGATGCAGTTAAGGTGTATGCAACTTTAGGAGAGATATCGGATGTGTTGAGGAAGGTTTACGGTGAATACAAGGAGAAGATAGTAATTTAAATTGGATTTTTACACTCTATATAAACAGGCACAATTTCTAAAAGAAAAAATAAAATTTTGTACCTTCTTAAAGGCGTATCAGTCGGCCGAAGGACTTAGTCTTTCTCTTAAAAATGGGCAGGGAAAATTTTGGCTCAATTTTGTTACCAAGCCCCCTGTTGCCTCCTTTTTCATTGACAGTGAGCCTTTGGAAAAAGGGGACACACATTTCTCAAAGTCTCTAAATGCATTGCTGAAAGGGGCGAAACTGGTAGATTTTGAACAGTATAGGGGAGAGCGGATATTTAAATGGTCTTTTAAGAGAAGGGATTTTTCTGGATCTGAGAGGATCTTTTCTTTGATTTTTGAGCTTATTGGAAATAGAGCAAATCTTATCTTAACAGAGGGTGAAAAGATACTGGATGTGCTAAAAAAAGAGGTTTCCGATTTGGGAAAAAGAGCCCTTCTTCCTGGAAGGATTTATATTACACCCGATAAAAAGGGCAAATATTTATGGGACTGCAAAAGGGAAGAGGTAATGGATCTGGTTTTAAAGCATGGAATAGATAGTATGATCGCCAATTTTTATCCTGTTCCCAAGTTTTTATTAAATGAGATCAAAAGGAGATTTGGCAAAGGCAATTTTGATTCTCCAGAGGATGTGTTGAATTTTTGGAATATACTGTTGCATGTTAAGGAAGAGCTTTTTTCAAGAATAATCTACTATGATAGCAAGAAGGGAAAACTTTCTCCCATTAAATTAAACAATGGAGATATAGTGGTATTTGATAGTCCCAATGAGGCTATAAAAACTTTTGTTACACAGTTCATTAAAGAGGAGCAGTTTAAAACTTTAAAGTCAGAGCTTACAAAAACAGTGAAAAAAAGCATCAAAAAGGCGTTCTTTCTTCTTAATGGGATTGATGCTGAGCTCAAGAAGGCTAAAGAGAAGGAAAAATATAGACTTTGGGCTGAAGCCATTTTGGTTAATCTTAAGAATATTGACCAGAACAGTGCGCTTATAAGGAT
>JALVKL010000166.1 GCA_027033775.1 bacterium
ATTCAAAATGTTTGAGAAACATATACCAAATAGGATAAGTTAAAACCTTCTCTTGATAGTTACCCTCCACATAAAACGCGTTTTTTGGTTTTACCATATCTGTCCCATAAAGATGTCCTTCAACGTGGCTCTCTCCTGTATCTGCAAAGGCAAGATCCTGTCCAACAAGTATTATGGGATTACACCCTAAAGCCTCTGCTATTTTAAAGCTCATATTTGCACATGACGGCCCTATCCTAAGCATTCCCTTGTCTATACCTATCCACTGAAAATGGGCAAAAGCTCTGTAAACTATGATTTTGGGTCCCTGATACGTTTCGTAAACCTCTGGAACCACCACCGGACATGCGGCAAGCCATGTATTTTTTAGCGTTTCTGAATCTAAACCTTTAAAAAAAGGCACAACCTCAGGCACTCTCTCAAGAGATGTTACCAGATGGGGTTTTACTCCATGACTTAAAAGTGGTCTGAGGGTAGCATCACAGCACAGTATAAGTGCTTTGTCCTGAACATCTTTTAAAAGATGCACATTTTTTTTGAGGGAAGGACCAGAGGCAACGCATATAGCTGGTTTTCCTCTGAACTTGCCAAAAAGATCTTTAATTCCGGGATACTGAGCTATGTTGAATAGATTCTTAATGATGTTATCAAGCCCTATTAATGAGTCGTGGGGGTCATTTCCGAAGAAAAGAAGGGTTTCCCTTACAGCATCTCTTAAGTCTTTCATAACCTTCATGTAATAATCCTTGTTTAAGATAACCGATGGATCGTGTGTAACCACTTTAATGGTCTTTGCGTAATATTTTAAGGCTCCCTGCTCCATATAGCTTCTTAAAAAGGGATATATTTTGTCTTCAGGAACTCCCACCATGAGTTGAGTTCCCGGAAATCTCAAAATAGGCGTTAAATCCACAAGGCTCATTGCCCACTTAAGAATTTCTGGATCCCTTTCAACTATCAGCATGTATTTTAAAGTTTTTGCCTTTTCCGATAGAAAGACCAAAGGATAAAAGCCCAATCCCAATCCTAAAAAGACCACAAACTGTGGATACCTGTACTCTGGCTGGGAGAGGTATTTCAAAGCTTCGGCTTGAGGGTCAGGGCTGTGGAAGACTATCCTTTTTCCTTCAGGAGTTTGAGCTATTAAATTAGGCGGTTCACCTGTATGGGAGATAACGCACTGGTATTTTATTCTGCTTTTATAAGATTTTATTAACTTAGCTATCTCTGGCCATCTTTTTGAAAGAATAGCCATATTCTTTTCAAACATCTGCCTCATTCTCTTTTTCTTAATGCTTTTTATTCCCATTTTCACTCCTGAAAGGATTTTTACGCATTTAATAGCAAAATCCATGCCTTGGCAAATTTTTTGTTAATTGATTGGTGAAGGTTAGCTTTAGGGAGAAAGAGTTGTGAAGGTTCTGGTGACAGGTGGAGCTGGTTATGTTGGAAGTGTTTTAACGAGGATTTTAATTAGCAAAGGTTTTAGAGTTAGGGTTATAGATGCACTTAAACATGGGGGAGAATCAATTTTGGAGATGCTTAATAGTCCAAATTTTGAATTTGTTAAAGCTGATATAAGAGATGCTCAAACTGTCAAAAAAGCCGTAAAAGATATAGATGCGGTGGTTCATTTAGCTGCTGTAGTGGGTGATCCAGCTTGTAAGAAATACCCTCAATTGGCTAAAGAGGTTAATCTTGATGCATCTATACAGCTTTATGAGCTGGCAAATAACAGTAAAGTGAGACGTTTCGTGTTTGTATCCACATGCAGTAATTATGGGAGAATGAACGGTAACGAAATGGTAGATGAAAATTCCCCTTTAAACCCTGTATCACTGTATGCTGAGACTAAAGTTAAAGTTGAAGAGTTCCTGCTGTCGGATAAAAGAGCTTTTACAAAACCTACTATTCTTAGATTTGCCACTGCTTACGGAATATCTCCAAGAATGAGATTTGATCTGACGGTTAATGAATTTACAAAAGAACTTGCTTTAGGTCGGGAATTAATAGTTTACGGCGAGCAGTTCTGGAGGCCTTATTGTCATGTTGTAGATTTAGCAAGGAGTATTCTGCTTGTTTTAAATTCTGACGAAAGGGTGAGCTACAATGTTTATAATGTAGGTGATACCAGAGAAAATTACCGAAAGCAGATGATAGTGGAGGAGATAAGAAAACAAATTTCAAATGGTAAAATAAAGTATGTAAAGAAAGACGAGGATCCCAGAGATTATAAAGTTTCTTTTGAAAAGATAAAGAAGGATTTGAATTTTGAAATAACCAAAAGAGTTCCAGACGGTATATCACAGATACTTTTTGCTTTAAGAAACAATCTCATAGGTGATCCCGATGACAAAAAGTATAGAAATAGTTAGTGAAATTGTGAGATTCATAAAAAGTTTATATGGTGAAAAGGAATTTATCCCCCTTCATGCGCCTGTTTTTGGAGAAAATGAGAAAATATATGTTTTAGAAGCTATAGAGTCTTCGTTTGTTTCAAGTGTTGGTAAATTTGTGGATAAATTTGAACAGAATATCGCCGATTACGTTGGTTCAAGGTATGCAGTTGCCACGGTTAATGGAACAGCAGCTCTTCACACAGCTTTAATTTTAGCCGGTGTTCAAAGAAATGATGAGGTTATCACTCAGCCCCTTACTTTTGTTGCCACCTGTAATGCCATAAAATACTGTGGAGCTTATCCTGTTTTCGTAGATATTTCTATGAAAACTCTTGGGATGTGTCCTGAAAGCCTGAGAGATTTTCTTAAAAATTTCGTGAATGTCAGAAATGGTGAGGCTTATAACAAAAAAACGGGAAGGAGAATAAAAGCTTGTGTTCCAGTTCATACCTTTGGACATCCAGCCGAAATAGACAAAATAGTGGAGCTCTGTAATGCCTACAGAATATCCGTTGTTGAAGATGCTGCTGAAGCATTGGGCAGTCTTTATAAAAGTAAACATGTAGGAACTTTTGGTACACTTGGAATACTAAGCTTTAACGGAAACAAGATAATCACCACAGGTGGTGGTGGGATGATCCTCACCGATGATGAAAAACTTGCAAAAAGAGCCAAACATTTAACCACAACCGCCAAAGTTCCTCACCCATATCAATACTACCACGACGAGGTAGGATATAATTACAGGATGCCCAATATAAATGCTGCTCTTGGATTAGCACAGCTTGAAAGGATAGATGAGTTTTTATCCTGCAAAAGAAAAATAGCAGAGAAATACAAAAAATTCTTTTCAAATATGGAAGGTATTAAGTTTGTGGAAGAACCCCTAAACGCAA
>JALVKL010000167.1 GCA_027033775.1 bacterium
AATGATTTCATATACTTAGGCTGTTAACCCTTCTGGAGAATGTTTAAGAGGTTTTTGGAAATTTGTGTGGAAATTTTGGCTGAAAAACTGATAAGTTAAAGAAAGGCAGTTACATATCGAACATCTCTTTTATGAATCTTGATGGTTTTTCCTCAAATCGGGAATATCTTGAAGAATATTTATAGTAAGTGATGAAAAGCTTATCTGTTGCTCTGGTTATGGCTGTGTAACATAGTCTTCTCTCCTCTTCCATTTCTTCTGGAATTCCAAGAGCCCTAGCCAAAGGAAACTCACCTTCCACCATTCCTACTAGAAAGACAACAGGAAATTCTAAACCCTTAGCTGCATGAACAGATAAGAGTCTCACACCCTCATCCTCTTCTGCTAATCCAGTATCAACCATAAACTTTAAATGATTGATGAAGCTGGATATGCTTCCCGATTTGCTTTTTTCTTCAAACTCCACAGCTTGTTTGTAAAGCTCTTCAATGGATATAAGTCTTGCTATAGATGATTCTGGCTGCTCTTCTTTCAAATTTATCGATCTACCAAAAAACTTTGTGAGTTTCAGCAGGATATCAGATGCTTTATTACAATTCTTCACAGATTCTAAAAAAAGCATAAATGGATGTTGACTGTCTATATCCGATTTTTTAAAGCCTATCACATGGACAAGATTTAGAACTCTGTTTAAAGCTATCTTTGATCCTTTGGATGCATATTTTAAAACTTCAATGGCAAATCTTATTTCGTCTCTCTGATAGAAGGATTTGCCGAATTGATATGAAAAGGGAATCCTTCTTCTCTTCAGAGACTGTTCAATTACCCTACCCCTGAGATTGGTTCGGTACAGCACACAAAAATCACTATAACTATAACCATCCTTTATTCTCAATATGTCTATCATGTCACAGACAAACTCAGCTTCCTCTGAGGGAGTTTTTAAGGCTCTGATATCCATAAGAAAGTCTTCTCCTTCTCTGGATGTCCAGAATATTTTTGGGATTCTTTCCACATTCTTCTGAATGAGGTTACTGGCAGCGTCTCTGAGATCTCTGTGCAACCTGAAGCTTTGTGTCAGTTTGAATACTTTAAATCCTTTTTCCTTTAAAGACCTCATGTAATGAGGTATAGCGCCTCTCCACTGGTATATGCTTTGATCATCATCCCCGGTAAAGAATCTATTTTTGCCTTCACTCAATATTTCGAGTATCGCTATCTGTGCTTTATTTAAATCCTGGATTTCGTCTATTAGAAAATGTTCAATTCTATTTCTGTAAAATTCTGCCACTTCTGGAAATTCCTTCAGGAGTAAAGCTGTATAATAGATGAGGTCATCATAATCTATCTTTTTTTCCTTATTCACGTAATCTTGGTAAAGTTCCCAGAATTCTGACAGTATCTCTCCCCATCTTCCTTTGGTGGTTCTTAAAAACTCTTCCTTGCTCAATAGATCCATCCTGGCTTTATAAAATCTCTTTAACACCAGCTCTTTTATAGCTTCTTCCGCCACAGGAATACTTTTTGCTACTTTCTCTGCCAGCTTTTTAGCTACATTTTTCCTATAGGAGATGGGAATGATCTCAAATTCTTCAGGTAATCCTAAAAGATGTCCGTACCTAGATAAGATCCTGTAAGAAAGGTTATGGAAATTGCAAATCCAGATATCCTGAAAAGATTCAGGGACGTATTTTTGTAATCTGCCTTCTATCTCCCTTAGTCCTCTAATATTAAAGGTTGTAATAAGTATTTTACTGGGTGAAACTCCATTTTCCAAAAGTTTTACGGCACGGGCTATTAAGGTGAAGGTTTTTCCTGTTCCAGGCCCTCCCAAAAGGAGTATATTCCTTTCGTTACTTTCCACAGCCCTTTTTTGTTCTTCTGTTAGTATAGAATCCAGTTGCTTATTTTTTTTGACAGAAAAACTTATCAGACGAATATTTTTCTTTTCTCCTAATAGAGCATGTAGAAAGGCCTTACATGAAGGAAATCTATTTTCAGGTTTAGGATCAAGGGCTGTTGAAAGGGCTTCCGCCAGTCTGTCATCCTTTATAAATTCTGTAACGTCTATACCTTCTATAACTTTTTTCCTTAAATCTTCTAAGGTTTCTGAGAGGAATGGGTTTTTTCCAGTTAGCATTTCTAAAATCACAGTTGCACAGCTCCACTGATCAGATTTCTCTGTAAACACACCTTTCCAAGTTTCAGGAGCCATATAGGCTGGAGTGCCACCCATAGTCATGGTGGGATCGCTTTTAAATACTTTTGCCAATCCAAAGTCCAAAAGCTTTAATTGGTTTTCTGAAATCAGAATATTCTCCGGCTTTATATCTCTATGTATTATGCCCTTAGAATGTGCAAAATTGAGGGCTTCCAAAAGCTGTTGAGCCCAAAAAAGGGCTTTGTCTTCGGATATTATTTTTTCTTTTGCTAAGATATTCCTTAAAGTTTCACCTTTTACATACTCTGTTACTATAATCAGCCTGTTATCCACCATATCCACTGTGAAGAATCTCACTATAGAGGGGTGATTTAATTCAGATAAAACCCTTGCTTCTTCTAAAATATCCTCGGCGGATATATGAGTGGTTCTTGCAACTTTGATGGCAAAATCCTTTTTGAGCAAGGTATCCTCTGCAAGATACACATCACCGAATCGCCCACCGCCTAACCACTTTTTGATTCTGTATCTTCCAAATTGAAGGGTTATCATTTAACTGAAGGAAAGAAGCTGGCGTGTATAAGTTCTTCTCTATTGTGAAGGATCTTCCCTTTCACCCTTTCTCCTCTAACTATATCCTCTGTCCCTATTCCTATGGATTTCATTTCTCGTTCCTTTTCACAGTTCTTGATGTCAGCAAGGATCAAATCAGGTCTTATGGTTTCTATGTTGAAGCTTTTACCTTTAAATCTGTCTTCCAAGGCATCCAGGGCATAACCTGAAAGAAGCTTATTTTTGAGTTTCTTGAAGATTTTCTGTGAACCAAAAATGTCACAGCACAGAAATCCTCTGTTGGAAAAGGCCATTACACCTACTGTTTCATCGTCAGGTTCCCAGCTTAAATAGCCTTCTATATCTTCGTGCCTTTCCTCAAAGGAATCATGCATGCTCAAGGTTTGGCTCTTAACAGATAAAGAGGTTAATTTGCTTTCCACCTGATACCAGACTTTTTCTTGATTTACATTAAATTTGTCTTTCCTCTCAAAGGTGAGCGTTTCTCTTAATCTTGGGAATGCACTGAATCCGAGTTTAAACCTTTTTTCCCCTTCTTCCCATCTTTTCCTTTCTATACACACCACAGGATACTCCACTGAACACTCTGACTCTATTAATGCTGAAGCTACTGCTACCCTATCTTGCCTGGCTCCCAAGAATTCTTCCCCATCCATGACGAAAATATGATCCTCGGTTGGGTTATTGAGTACCACCCTGTCAATAACATCCGTTTCGAGAACTTCCACACCCCTTTCGTATCCTTCGTCTAACGGGATAGCTTCAATAATGTTTTCTCCCATTATTGGGACCAACAGCATATTACCTAAAATAACCGGTGTTCCTAACTCTACCTTCATTTTCATCTGTTTCAATCCTCACCTTTTTTATTCTATCAACTCTAAAAGATTTCTCTCTACTGTCTATTAAGCAAAACGCCTTTAAATAAAATTTCTCATGTTTAATATAAAGGTTAAGAGGAAGAACCCTTCTTTTCAAGTGCATTTTGTTTTCTGTTTCATAAACAATTTCTATCTCTTTTCCTTTTTCCATACATCTTGTTAAGAGAGTGATTATATCCTTATGATCCTCGTTAAAGGTGCTATATATGCTTTCAAAATTCTTAAAAAATAGCGGTGGCCCAAAGGTATTTAGCAGTTTTTCAACAGGTTCCTCCATGGTGAATCCGCATTTCCTCAGTATAGAGAGAAAGATGTAAGCTGTGTGCTTGGCATCTGACAATGCCCTGTGAAGCTCTTTAAAAGGGCTTCTCCAGTATTTTACCAAGTATTGGAGAGAGTGAGAGGGCAAGTCTGGAAACAGCACCCTTGAAATTTTGCATGTATCAAGTACAGGATTATCAGGAAGTTTCCTGCCAGCTCTTTTGATGTTAACTGTTAAGATTTTTAGATCAAAGGGAGCGTTATGGGCTATTAGAATTGAATTTTTTATAAAATCCGTGAACTTATCTATAACAAAGGGAAATAAAGGCGCGTCTTTTACCATATGATCATTTATTCCATGAATTTTCGTAACATCTTTAGGTATGGGAATGGGCGGTCTAATTAACGTTGAGAACGTATCGATTATTCTGTCTCCCGAAAGTTTTACAGCCCCTATCTCTAAAATATATGAGAATGGAGAAAGTCCTGTAGTTTCTGTATCTATCACCACTAAACTCACATCTTTTATGAGTTTGCCTTCCATTCCAGCTCCTTTAGCTTTTCTGGTAATTCAAGAAAATTCTTTAAAGCCAAATGGGCTAATTTGCTTTTATGCTCCTTTTTTTCTATGTAATGGGCTGCCCATAAACCGCTTTTTAATGCTCCTTTAATATCTGCAACTGGATCATCACCTATGTGTATTCCCTCTCCTCTGGTTATACCCAATCTATTCATCACCCAAAAGAATATCTCTCTTCTGGGTTTCCTCACCTTAAGTTCACAGGAAAGGGCAATGGCATCGAAGTACTTTAAAAGATCAAACTCTTTTAACAGTGTTTTTTCCACCTCTCCATGTATGGTATTGGATATTATTGCTAGCTTCATCCCTATACCTTTTAAATATTCCAAACAATTAACCACTCCCAGATTGGGTCCTGGAAAATGCTTATAAATAGCTTCTACAAATATTTCGTGACATCTGTTGAGATATTTACTGGAGTTGAGCTTTAATTCTTTTAAAAAGATTTCAAGTAATTCATCTACTGTAAATTCGAATCCCGTTTTCTCCCTTACAGAATTAAGAGTTAAAACAACCTTTTCATAAGTTCTGTTTATAACATCTGGTTCAACACCCAGAAGCTCAGAAAATCTTTTGGTTCTTTCTTCTTTTACATGATTCAGTGTCTCCTTTGAGACAAAGCTAAACAGTGTTTCCCAGAAGTCAAAGGTAACCGCTTTTATAGACGGCATGTCTTACTCCTTTCTGTAAACTATAGCACCGGGAAACAGAATTATTCTCAATCCTTTTATAAGACCCCTTGCTGATTCAGCTGGACCAAGAAACAAATATGCCCCTTTATTCATATTATAATGTATGAGGGTAAGTGCTTTCTTTTTGGATTCGGTATCAAAGTAGATGAGAACATTTCTACAGAACACCACATCTACCTCATTTCCCAGCCTTCTCATGCCCAATTCATCGGTTAGACTCAGATGCAAGAAAGAGACCATGGATTTCACCTTCGGAGAGATTTTATATTTTCTCCCTGGCTGTTTTATAAAGTATTTTCTCAATATATCAGAAGGCACAAACCTTACAGAATAATCGCCATATACACCTTCCTTTGCCACCTCTAAGGCCTTTTGACTTATATCGTTTGCCACAATGCTCACTCTTTTTCTCACCTTAAGTTTTTCCATAACTTCTAAGGCTACAATAGCCATGGAATAAGGTTCCTCACCTGTGGAACATGCAGCACTCCACAGCTTTATCCTTTCTTTATCATTGAACAACTTAGGCAAAATCTCCTTTTCTAAAAGATCAAAATGGGTTTTGTGGCGAAAAAAGAAGGTCTCATTTATAGTAAGTACGTCAAAAATTTCATACAGAAGGTGTTTAGATTTAATCAGTTCTCTTTTAAAATGTTCAATGCTCTTGAATTTTCCACCGTCTAATTTGGATTCAATATACTTTATGAGTTTGTCTTTATCCCTTTTTTGAAGATAAAGACCGCTGTTTCTGTAGATTATTCTGTTAATTTCCTCAAGCTCCCTGTAATCAATGTTCATCTTTTATCCCCACGCAATAGTGGCAAATTCAATGGCTTCCTCAACATCGTCTGTTATTGGCATTAGGATATCTTCAGTGTTTTTCACTTTTGCCCTTTCCTTAAGGATTTTCCATCCGGGAGCTTCTTCCAAATCTATCCCATAGGTGTCTTTACCAAAGTATTGTCCAGATGTTCTAGCAAAAATGTTGGCAATATTTATAAGGGCTGAAAGCTCTTTATAATTTTCAGCCTTTTCCGGTTCATGGTGGTATTTTACAGGCTCTTTTATTATGTCAGGTATTCTCCATCTACTAAGTAATAAAAAACCTGCTTCTGTATGGTCTAATCCAAACAGCCTTCTCTCTGCTTTATACATGGGGATGTTCTCCTTCTCTGTGAGGTGAATAACCTTGATGTATTCTTTGGGAATTATTTTATAGAGCACAATTTTTCCAACGTCGTGAAGCAGTCCTGTTGTGAAGGCTTCCGGTTCGGGTAAGGAAAAATACTTGGATATTCTCTTGGCTATATGAGCACAGGTGTAGGCATGTATCCAGAAGAGTTTCACGTTAAAATTGTTGCCCTTTATGGTAAATATATGCGTTAGGCTTAATCCAAACACTATAGGTAAAAGATTTCTCGTTCCCAGTTGCATAATTGCCCTCTCGGTGCTGGTTATCTCACTTCCATAAGGATTGTAATAAAAAGTGTTTGCTATCTTTAATAGCTTAGCTGTCAGTGTTGGATCTTTTTCGATTACCTGTTTTAAATCTTTTATGGAAAAATCTTCAGTCTGAACTATGTCCATGATTTCTGTTATGATTTCCGGAAGGGTTGGCAGATCCTCAAAGCTTTCTATTTGTGAAAGAAGCTTTTCCCTCAAATTTTGGGCCCTCTTTCTAAGGTATAGCCAACTTCATTCCAGGTCTTAAGGTATAGCTTTTGAGACCATTGTATTGCATTATATCCTTTATACTGACTTTGTATATCCTGGCTATCTTCCACAGCGTTTCACCCTTTTTAACAAGGTGAATCCTTCGGTTTAAGGCTATAATGGATCTTCTTGCCTCAAAGTAGGCTTTTATTCCTTTGTATATGCTGTAAGCAATTCTCTCTCTAAAATTGGGATTTTTTAACAGATAAGCATCTTTTTTGTTGGACAGAAATCCTACCTCAAGCAAAATGGAAGGAATTCCTGGATTTTTTAACACCACCAGACTTGCCCTTCTTATGCCTCTGTCTTCAAATCCGCAGATGTTGGATGTAAAAGCCAGAATATACCTTCCTAACCTTTCTCCCTCTGTAACGGAAAAGTCATGGGCAACGTTTAAAACCATTCTGTTTGTTTTTCTGCTTTTAGCCAGCTTAATGTCCTTCACCATTTCCTCTGTATTTTCAATATCTTCCAGCATTTTTATAAGGGAATTTTTAGCCCCCCTATCGGATAGAACAAAGGCCATTATTCCGCTCAATTTCTTGGTGGGGGCTGAATTTGTGTGAATACTGATAAAAACATCGGCATTATAATCGTGAGCTATCTCCACCCTTTTTCTTAAGGGAACATAATAGTCTCCAGTTCTTGTTAAGAACGCGACAAACTGTGGATCTTTACGTAGAAAGCGTTGCACCCTCTTAGCTATATCCAGCACTATCCATTTTTCGTACAGCCCGTTTTTTATAGCTCCTGGATCACTGCCCCCATGTCCAGGATCTATTACCACTATATATTTGTGTTTTTCTTTATATTTGGTTGCCTTTTTTATTCTTTCTATTTTTTGCTTTTCTATAAAACTTTCTGGTTTCAAAACATCGATTACTATTCTGAAAGGTCTGTTTCTGTACTTTCTTAAAGTAAAAACTCTAAAGTTGAATTTATTTTTGAGATATATGGTCATCTGGTTGTAGCCTTTGAGATGTCTGATAACCACTCTTTTTACCAATGTATCGTTGATATTGAGTAAAGCTTTGTAATTTCCCCTTATTTTTCCTTTGAATTTAATCACTATTCTGTAGGGGTTATGCAAAACAGTCACTTTTGGCTTTGTCTTTCCTAAAAGGGGGACAACAATTCTTGTGTGATCAGGCGCTGACCAGTAATTTACACCGTAATTTGTGAATTTTGCATAGCTTAAAGAATTCAAACAGAAAAATACGAATAAAAGAGTGACAAAACATCCCATTCCAAAATGCCTTCTGCACATTCCAAATCTCTTTTTATAGCTTTTTTTAGCTCTTCTATATTAGCAAAACGCTTCTCATCTCTCAATCTTTCTATAAAATAGATTCCCAGTCTCTTTCCATATATATCGCGGTTGAAGTTTAATATATGAACTTCTAGAGAAAGTGTCTTATCGTCAAATGTGGGATTAAAACCGATATTCATAACTCCTCTAAAGAGGCTTTCTTCAGCTTCCACGAAAACAGCATATACTCCCCTTCGTGGAATTAATTCTGTTTCAGGATTGATATTTGCTGTGGGAAAGCCCAATCTCTTTCCTCTTTTTTTACCATAAATCACTTTCCCTACAATCTTAAAGGGTCTTCCCAAAAGCTTCCAAGCCTCTTTTATATTTCCTTCCTTTATAATTCTTCTAATCCTGGTACTGCTTACTGGCATGCCCTCTAAGATAACCGATGGCTGAATAAAGGCTCTAAACCCCCATTTTTCCCCTAACTCACAAAGTGCATTCACATCGCCCACCCTATTTTTACCAAACCTAAAATTCTCCCCCACCACCACAAATTTGGCTTTCAATTTTCCTAACAGTATCTCTTTTACAAACTCCTCAGGGGAAAGGTTAAAAAGAGCCTCTTCAAAATCTAATACGATGATGTTTTTTACACCTAACAGCTTCAAAATCCTTATTTTCTCTTCTAAGCTCGTTATTAGAGGAGGGGCTTCTTGGGGTTTTAAAACTTTCAGGGGGTGAGGATTAAAGGTGAGAGCTATGGGCAAGAGTTGATCTTTTTGAGCTTCCTCTAACATCTTTTTGATAACCTTTTGATGTCCCAAGTGAACACCGTCAAAATTGCCAATGGCGATGGATGAAGGTTTGCTCAACTCATTTGGTATCTTCTTCCAATTCCCTATAAAGACCCAATTTTCCCTTTTCATAGTGAGAGTATTATCTCTTCGATCTTTTTGTATCTTTCTACAGTCTTTTCTATTATCTCTTCAGGCAAGGGAGGGGGTGGTGGTTGTTTATTCCAATTCAGCTGTTCAAGATAATCTCTTATAAATTGCTTATCAAAATTTGGCGGCGAGGTTCCTACTTGGTAAGTATCAACAGCCCAAAATCTGGATGAATCAGGAGTTAGTAGTTCGTCTATTATGAATATATTACCTGCTTCATCTGTGCCAAATTCAATCTTGGTATCTGCAAGGATGATTCCTTTTTCGTAAAGTAGGTCGTGCGCCCATTTATAAA
>JALVKL010000168.1 GCA_027033775.1 bacterium
ATGGTTTTCCTACTATCTTATGATAGTTGTGACCATTATCACAATCCTAGTTTCTTATATCATAAAGAACTCCAAATTTGGTCTTGGCCTTTTTGCTATAAGAGAAGATGAGGACGCTGCCATTGTTTTAGGGGTGAACGCCAAAAGATATAAGAGCATAGCTTATGCTTTTTCTGCTCTTTTCCCGGGGCTTGTAGGGGCTCTCTTTTTCTTTAAAGCAGGCAACATAGAGCCAGAAGATGCCTTTCACCTTGTGAAGTCCATTGAGATGATCTTTATGGTGATGCTGGGAGGTTTTGGAACGGTTTCAGGACCCGCCATAGGAGCTTTTATATATGAGAGACTTAAAGGACTCCTTTTGGTTAATCCATTGTTTAAGAACCTTCACATGGCTATAGCGGGATTTGTCCTTTTGATAATTGTCCTTTTTGCCCCTGGTGGGCTTGTGGGTTATTTGAGGGATAAATTCAAGAGATTAAGGAGAGTACTGGAATGATTCTTAAGGTGGAAAATGTGACTAAGATGTTTGGTGGTCTTGTTGCTGTTAACGATGTCAGCTTTGAGGTGAAGGAAGGAGAAATCTTTGGCGTTATTGGTCCCAATGGTGCAGGGAAGACCACCTTATTTAATGTGATAAGCGGAGTGTACTTTCCCGAGAAAGGAAGGATCTTCTTTCATGGGGTGGATATAACAAAAACTCCTTCTTTTAAAAGGGCAAGATTGGGTATTGCCAGAACTCATCAGATAGTAAAACCCCTAAATGAGTTAAGTGTTTTGGAGAATGTTATGGTGGGCGCCTGTTTTGGTAAGGCTTATGCAAATCTTAAAGAGGCTGCGGATATTGCCTATGATGTTATTAAGATGGTGGGACTTTCTGGTAAGGAGGACATTCTTGCTGGTAAACTAAATGTACCGGAAAAGAAGAGACTGGAGCTTGCCAGGGCACTTGCGTCTCTTCCTGAGGTGATACTTCTTGATGAGGTGCTGGCAGGTTTGAATCCTACAGAAGTGGAAGAGATGCTTGAGGTTATAGAGGGTATAAGGGAAAAGGGCATCACCATCCTGATGATAGAGCATTTGATGCACGCCATAATGAAGGTTTCGGACAGAATTATAGTTCTGGATTATGGAGCTAAAATAGCCGAAGGGACTCCTGAGGAAGTTTCCAAGGATCCCCGTGTTATTGAAGCCTATCTTGGAGATCCGGATCTTGCCCTTAAACTTGTTAAAGAGAAGGAGGAAGCCTGATGGAAGAGCTCATCCTTGAGGTTGACTCTTTAGAGACAGGATACGGGGAGGTTCAGATACTCTGGGGTGTAAGCCTTCGTGCTGAAAAATCTAAATTAACCACCATAATTGGATCTAATGGATCCGGTAAAACCACTTTGTTAAGGGCTATCACGGGTGTTTTGCCTGTGTGGAATGGTAAAATTATCTTTAAAGGAGAGGATATAACGGATATTCCAGCCTACAAAAGGGCTGAAAGGGGACTTGTGATGGTTCCTGAAGGAAGGATGGTCTTTCCGGAGATGTCGGTTTATGAGAATCTGGAGATGGGTGCCTATACCAAAAGGGCTAGATCTAAACTGAAGGAGTCAATGGAATTTGTCTTTTCCCTTTTCCCAAGGCTGAAAGAGAGAATTGATCAGAAGGCAGGGACTATGAGTGGCGGCGAACAGCAGATGCTGGCTATAGGAAGAGGTCTCATGGCTTGTCCCGAACTTCTTATACTGGATGAGCCTTCTTTAGGGCTTGCACCTAAGTTGGTACTGGAGGTGTTTGAGATTATAGAAAAGTTGCGTTCCGAAGGTGTCACTATGCTTTTGGTGGAGCAAAATGTTCATCTTTCCCTTGCCATAACCGATTATGCCTATGTTATGGCAGAGGGGAGAATAGTTATGGAAGGAACGGGAAAAGATCTTATCAAATCCGACGAAATCCGTAAAGCTTACTTGGGGATATAGCCTTATTTTACCACTATATTTACCAGTTTGTTGGGAACTACTATGATCTTTTTAATCTCTTTATCTTCTATCCACTTTTTGATTCTTGGGTTCTCAACGGCAAGCTTTTCAAGCTCTTCTTTTGGCAGATTAAGAGGGGCACTGATCCTTGCCCTGACTTTCCCGTTTACTTGGATCACTATGGTAACCTCTTCTTCCTTTGTCCATTCAGGGTTGAATTGTGGCCAAGGCTGATGGAAGGTAAAGCCTTCATTTCCCAAACTTTCCCATATCTCATCTGCAAAATGAGGGACAAAGGGAGAAAGTAAGAGCGCCAATTTTTCAAAGGCATTCCTTAAGGCTTTTTTATTTTCCTCTTTGTCCAGCTGGATTTTGTCTTCTATTTCATAAAGGAAATTCAGATACTCCATAATCGCCGCTATAGCAGTATTAAAGTGGAATCTATCCTCTATATCCTCTGTCACCTTCTTTATGAGTTTATGGGTTCTTCTCACAAGTTCTTTAGCTTCAGAGGAAAGGTTTTCAAAGTTAAATTCACCTTTTGATTCTTTTATCTCTTCTATATGATTTTGTATGTATCTCCACAGTCTATTGAGGAATCTGTAACACCCCTCAATCCCCTGATCACTCCAGTCCAAATCCCTTTCTGGAGGAGCAGCAAACAGAAGGAACAATCTAACAGTGTCTGCCCCATACTTTTCTATCATATCATCAGGATCCACAACATTCCCTAAGGATTTTGACATCTTTGCTCCATCTTTGATCACCATTCCCTGGGTGAGCAATGCTGAGAAGGGTTCATCTAAGTTTGTATATCCAAGGTCCCTTAACACTCTGGTGTAGAATCTGGAGTAAAGAAGATGAAGCACGGCGTGTTCTATTCCTCCTATGTACTGATCCACCGGCATCCAGTATGCCGCTGAGTTTTTGTCAAAAGGTCCTTTATCGTACTTAGGGGAGCAGAATCTGAAGAAATACCATGAAGACTCCACAAAAGTGTCCATGGTGTCAGTTTCCCTTTTTGCTGGTTTGCCACAATTAGGGCAGGTTGTGTTAACAAACTCTTCCACCTGTTCCAAGGGATTTCCTACCCCTGAAAAAGGAGCATCCTTGGGAAGGGTTACGGGAAGGTTCTCTTCTGGAACAGGAACTATTCCACATTCAGAGCAATAAACTATAGGAATTGGGGCTCCCCAGTATCTTTGCCTTGATATAAGCCAATCCTTCAATCTATAAGAGACTGTTCCTCTTCCAAATCCCTTTTCCTC
>JALVKL010000169.1 GCA_027033775.1 bacterium
AAAAAATATCCGTGGTCCCCTTATATTGGAGGAGGATTGTCAGGAATTCTATTGGCCCTTTCAGTCCTCTGGGTTCACAAGTTCTTTGGTACATCCGCCGCCTTTGTGAGGTTGTCTGCTGCTGTTATGAAGATTATAGCTCCTTCCAAGGTTGACGAGCTCATCTATTTTATAAAGCATCCCCCTAAAGTGGACTGGAAGGTTATGTTTGTAACAGGCATGTTTGTTGGATCTCTTATATCTTCTCTTATCTCTGGGAGTTTCTCTTTTAGGTTCTTGCCTGCTTTGTGGGAGGAAAGGCTTGGCCCTCATTATGTTATGAGAGCATTAACTGCTTTTGTAGGTGGTATCCTTATAATGATAGGTGCAAGGCTTGCTGGTGGCTGTCCTAGCGGTCATGGGTTAAGTGGTATGAGCACTCTTTCTGTAGGCTCTATGATAACCATGGCAGGCTTTATTGTGGGAGGTATAGTCTCTGCTAATATAATTTACAGAGTTTTTGGCAGGAGGAGGGTATGATTCTCTTTGCGGGTCTGATTACAGGGATACTTTTTGGATTTTTCCTTCAGAAGGCGCAGATTGTAAAGTATGATAAACAGATAGGAGCCCTCATATTTGAAGATTTTACCATCTTTAAGTTTATGTTCAGCGCCATTATTACCGCCACCATTTTGCTGTGGTTGTTCAGGGATCTGGGATGGGTCTCTTTTCATGCTAAACCACTAAGAGTGGTGGCCAATATAGTTGGTGGAACCATCTTTGGTTTGGGTTGGGGGCTCATAGGCTACTGACCTGGCACAACGGTGTGTGCCCTCGGTGAGGGCAGTCTGGACAGCTTATTTGGACTTTTGGGTATAGTGGTTGGAGGAATAATTTACGCGGAGTATTATTCCTCTTTCTTTAGGGGGATTAGAAAAATAGCAAGCTATGGAAGGGTCTCTTTGGAGCAGCTTTTAAAGGTGAATCATTGGATAATAATTTTAGTTTTAGTGGCCATTATGGTGGCCTTTTGTCTGTGGTTTGAAAAACTCAATAAATAGGAGGTGTTGCCATGAGAAAGGGAATTGTAAGTGTAGTATCTTTGTTGCTACTTGTGGGAATTTGTTATGCCAAAAGGTCCTGTGATTATAAGTGTCTTCTCAACAAAGCCGTAGATCCAAGAAGAATAACAACCGCCATTCCCATTGATCACAACATTGACGCATTCACAGCTTACAAGATGTATAAGGAAAACCCTGATAAGGTGATATTTGTTGATCTTAGGACACCTGAGGAGTTTCAGGTAGTTGGACATATTCCCTGGTCATACAATATCCCCTTCAAGCTCTTTACAAGCCAGTGGGATCCTGTTCACCATAAGTTTAAAAAGAGAACCAACCCCAACTTTGTAAAAGACTTTGAAAAGAAGTTTCCTGACAAAAACAAAATATATGTAATCCTTTGTAGATCAGGTCACAGATCCAGCCATGCTATACCTGTTCTTTTAAAGGCGGGCTATAAGAACCTTTACAACATGTGGGAAGGATTTGAAGGCTTGAAGATACCTTACAAGTTTGCCCCAAGTTACGGCAAGCGTTATCTCGATGGCTGGAGAAACAAAGGTTTACCCTGGACCTATAAACAGGATCCAGAGCATTCCTACTTGAATTACAGCAAGGTTAAATAAAGATTAGAACGACAATAGATATTGTTAGCAGTAAAAATCCCAGAGGGGGAAGCCATGAGAGCTTCCCCCTCATTTTTTTCACAAATTTGGGGTAAAAGAGTAGAATGGCAAATATAAAGGTTATTAAAGAAAGCACAACCTTTGGAGACACCATCATTAAAAGGTTCTGAAATGGTCTGAAGAACCAGGCAGCGGCTTCTCTTTTTCTCACCTCTAAAGGATTGAATTTTTCAATTTTAGGGATCTTTATAAGGATGGTGGATACATTTAAGAGAACAAGTATAAATAAAGCGTAGATCTTTTCCCTCTTAAAGAGCTCCGAAGCAGGTACATTTTTGTCAGTATTTAGTTTCTCTGTGCGGATATAGTAGAAGTGGGCAAATATCCCCATACCAATTAGCCATGGAAGTACAACTGTATGCAAAGAATAAATGAGTTTTTCATTTTTCAGAAAACCAAGATGAAGAAGGTTTACCAGCACAGTTTTGGCAAGCTCACTTCTCTTATCTCCCCTTAAAAAATAACCCGATAAAAGAGAAAGAAAAACAAGGACAAAAAGCAAAAGCCCCCATAGCCATCTGGAGTCTCCCTTTTCGTATATATTCCCTTTAAAAATAATCCTTGTTAGGTGAAGCCAGATCAATATTATAATAAGCTGTGAGCATATGTAATGAAGCTTCCATATATACCAACCAAAGGGCATCACATTTATTATCTCTTTAACGCTTGTGATAGGACTTTTGGGATCAAACTGTAGCGATAATCCAGCACCTGTTAAAAAAAGGATGACCAGAAGCAAAAAGCAACTTCCGCCTAAACCAAAGCTGTTTTTAAATTTCAGATCACAACTTGATACCTGCTTTGGTCTGGTGTGTAATATAAACCTCATACAGTAAATGTCCCGCTTAGCGGGACATCTCTTTACTCTTCTACTACAGGCTCTTCATTGGTTCCCACAAATATAGATTTCCACATGCCAAAAATGATGGTAAAGTATGCATGAAAGACAGCCATTGCCACTATGAAGATGGCAGCAAGAAGATGTATTCCCCTTGTTGAGGCAGTGGCTCTACTGTAGTCAGGCATTACAAAATGCCAGAATCTGTTGATGAGTCCCAGTTTTTGGGGAAATAGAAGGGCAAGACCGCTTGTTCCTATGATAACCCATAAGACAAACCATCCCCACCAAGCAAGGACTTCACTGGGCACAATCTTCTCTATATAATCCTTCTTCTTCAGTGAGTATCCTACGGGATTGGGGATGTGTCTTCTCCTCAAAAGACACCTTATCTCTTCCACCATAAAGTCTAACCCATATCCTATTCTTGATATACTAAACCATTTGTACTCTCCACTCATCACAAAGTAGTATACGAAGAAGGTGATTGTAGCCAGCCAGGCAAATCCAACCACTATGTGTATGGACCTTGCTGTTCCCCTGGATAAAAGGCCAATATTGATGCCTTCACTCACACTGAGTCCAGTTAAAAGAAGGGTGAGAATTTCAATAACTATCAGCCAGTGAAGGAATATAAACAGCTTTGAGTGCCTTTTAACCTTTACCT
>JALVKL010000170.1 GCA_027033775.1 bacterium
GATACCAGTGATAATAAACACCTCACTGTCAGAGGAGAGCAACATAGAGAGGGCAAGGAAGGTGGAAGCGGATGCCTTTTTTGTGAAATTTGAGCCTGAGGAGCTTATCAAAGTATCTAAAAAGCTTGTTTCCGAAGATATTAAGGTGGGAGGGTAAAATATGAGCTTAAAGCCAAAGCTTTTTATTCCCATAACTGTGATGATTTTAGTGAACATAATAATTGTAGTAGGCACTATTTATACTGTCTCTAAACAAAAGAATGATAGTTTTATTATCAACATGGCTGGAAGACAGAGAATGCTTACTCAGAAAATGACAAAGGAGATGATGATTTATGTAAATTATTACAATTCAGGAGAGTTTGAGAAGGCAAATTATTATAAAAATCAGCTTCTTTCATCCATTAGGGTTTTTGATATAACGCTGAAAGCTTTACTTAACGGAGGTGGCATCCCTGTTGATCTTAAAATGACTAAATTCCGTAAGGTGGAGGGGGCAAAAAGCCCTGCTGTAAAGAAGCAGTTAAGTAAGGTTTTATCCATGTGGAAGGTTTTCAAATCCAAAATAGAGGCGGTTATATCCAATCCTAAGGATAAAAATGCCATGGAGTATGTATTAGCCAATAATGTGCCTCTTCTTAAAGAGATGAATAAGGGCGTATTTCTCATGCAGAAATATGCAGAAAGATTGACAAGATCCCTTATTGTATTTGAATTTGTTATGCTGGTTCTTGCTGTTCTTTCAGCTTTGGTTTTAATAGGAGCTGCCTGGAGTATTCTTAAGCGTATTGACATAGTTAGAGGGTATTTGGGCAGATTGGCTGAAGGGGAGCTCTCAATTAAGATAGAAGAATCAGGCTCTGACGAACTCGGGCAACTCTTACACGATCTTAATGTTATGAAGGAAAGAATCTCTGATATAATAAGTTCTTTGTTGGAAGTTATTAAGGATCTTTCTGGTGCCGAAGGTGATTTGACCAATGTTTCTAATGAGGTTTCCAAGCTAATGGAAAGTAGTGCGTCTAGTATATCCAGCATTGCAAGTGCCATGGAGGAAATGAATGCTGTGTCTAAAAGTATAATGGAAAATGTGTCTGTTTCCATTGAGAAGACGGGAAAAGCAACCCAGATAACAGAGGAAGGGAAGAGTAAGCTCTACGAGACGGTGGAGCACATAAACACTATAAAGGAGCACTCTCTTGATCTTGGACAGACAGTTTCTGAGCTTGTTCAGTCTTCTGAACAGATAGGAAAGATACTCAATGTAATAGATGAGATTGCCGAGCAGACAAACCTCTTAGCTCTCAATGCGGCTATAGAGGCGGCAAGAGCAGGTGAACATGGCAGAGGTTTTGCCGTTGTTGCCGATGAGGTGAGAAAGCTTGCAGAAAGGACTCAAAAGTCTGTAAAGGAGATAAGTGAAATAATAGAGCAGCTTAAAATTAAGACGGACGTTGCAAATCAAAAGATGAAGTCTACAGAAAATATTGTTGAAGAGTCGGTAAATATTATAAAGGAGACAGAGGAGGCTTTTAATAGAATAGTGGACGTGGTGAGTGAGATAGTGGAGACCAGTCACATAATAAATAACGCTATTAATGAGCAGACCCTTGCACTTGAGGATATAAATAACAGCATTCAGAATCTTTCTTCTGGGGTGGAAGAGAATAGGGAAACAGGTAAAGTTTTAATCAATGTTGTCAAAACTATTCGTTCGCATATTGAAAGATTAAAGGAGGTCATAAAGGCTTTTAAGTTATAAGGAGAGAGTATGTTGGGCAAAGCTGAATTCACTTTAGGATACAGTGATGCTCTTATAGTGGTTGATATGCAAAATGACTTCATCTCAGGTACTCTTCCAGTAAAGGGAGCGGAAGAGATAATAGAACATGTGAATAAATATATCAGGTTATTTTCTCAGAAAGAGCTTTGTGTATTTTTCACAAGAGATTGGCATCCTGAAGATCACCTCTCGTTTAAAGAGAATGGAGGTATATGGCCTAAGCATTGTGTTATGAACACATGGGGAGCCTCTTTCCATAAAGACTTAGTATTGCCTGAGGACAATATGTTTATTATCTCAAAGGGAACATCTAAGGATTTTGATGCTTATTCTGGTTTTCAGGGAACGAAATTGAATGAATTGTTGAAAGAAAGAGGTATTAAAAGAGTGTTTGTCTGCGGCATTGCTACCGATTATTGTGTTAAACACACATGCATAGGTGCGGTAAATTTAGGCTATCAGACTTTTGTGCTTCTTGATGCTGTTAAAGGGGTAGATCTTGAAAAAGGTGCCAGTAAAAAAGCCCTTGAGTATCTCTACTCCCTTGGTGTAATTGGATTGATATTTGATGCCTAAACCTATTTCTCAGCTTCTTTCTAAACTGAGAAAAATAAATAACAGGGGTTATAAAGCCTATAGGGAGATAGAAGATTCTTTTAGTTTTGAAAACAAAGTTATTATAGATTTTGTTCATATTCAGGGTGATCCCTTTGCATCTCCAACAAAGGTGAGGCTTATAATACCCCTTTCTCTTTTGGGGTATCCTTCATATCTTTACTCTTCCTTTTCAAGGAAGTATGCCTTTGAGGATTTTATCTTGAGGGTTTTTGATTCTGTCCTTTCAAGGTTTTCAAGAAGAAGAGGAACGGGAAACAGTGGTTTGTATTTTGTAGATTCTGGCAATCAAGAGGTTATTCCCCGTTCTGACTGTTCAATTAAAGAGAATATCCTTGAGATTAGATTTTGTATGGGGCTTCCCGCAAGAGGAAGAGCGATTTTATCAAATATCGCTGAAACTATGATCATAAATGAGATTCCATACTCTGTGGGTGCTATGAAATGGGAAAAATTGAAGAATTTTAATCCTGACAGATTCGTCAAAGTGGTTGAAGATTTTGAATACATCCAAGCTAATTTAAAAGAAAGGGGGTTAGTGGCTTTTATAGCCAATGAAAGTCTTCTTCCGAGAAGATCTGGAGTGGACGACAGGCCTTTAAATAAGGGGGTAAGATTTTATTCTCCACCTTCGCTGGAGGTTGCCTTTGAGACCCCTAATCACGGAATAATTAAAGGAATGGGAGTTCCCCAAGGAATAACCCTTATTGTAGGGGGTGGTTTTCACGGGAAAAGCACATTGTTAAAAGCCATTGAGAGGGGAGTATACCCGCATATACCTGGGGATGGGAGAGAGTTTGTGGTCTCTTT
>JALVKL010000171.1 GCA_027033775.1 bacterium
TTATACTTCTGTAAGCCGTCTCCCTTTTCATCTCCAAATCCTTTATTCTATCTTCAAACTTACTGAGAGCCTCCGATATTGGACTTAAAACTTGCTCTATGGCTTGCTGCCTCTTTTCCAAGTCCCCTTTTGCCTCCACAAAGAGGGCCTCTATGGTCTTTTTGGCAATATCCGCAAACATATAACTGTTGTCTTTTAATATATCCGCTGAAAGTGCTTTGAAAGCGTCCTTCAAGGCTTCTTCCGCTTCCTGCAAAATTCTCCTTTCCTCTTGCAAAAGCTTTTCATTGGCTTCCAGCTTGGTTTTAAGGGCTGCCTTCTCCTCTTTTTCCTTTAGCAGCCGTTCTTCCAGCTCATCTTTATGCTTTTTTATCTCTTCAAGAGAAGACGAAAGATGTCTATTTTCAGCCTCAAGGGAAGAATATTTTCTGGAAAGAAATAGATAAGAAACAAATACACCCAAAATAAACGCCAAAAGTGAAGCAAAAACGATCTGCATATTTTTATCCTATCATCTACCCAACTTACTCACAAGATCATAGACGGGCATAAGCAGTGATAACATTATGATGGCAAAAAGTCCGCCCACTATAATCAAAACAAAAGGCTCCAGCATCTTGCCAATCTTCTGAGATACATCATTCAATTTTTCATAGTATGTGTCTGCTGCAAACTGAAGCTGTTCACTAAGCAAACCGCTCTCCTCCCCTGATCTCAACATTCTGATAAACAGTCTCGGAAAGAGTTTCTCTTTAGAGAAAGCATTGGAGAGGCTCTCACCCAATACAACGCTCTCTCTTATTCTGTTTATAGCCTTGGCATAAACTCTGTTTCCTAAAGACTCTGAAAGCAGCTCGAGGGTTCTGTTTATAGATGAGCCTGCTGATATAAGCAACTTCATATATTCAGCAACAAAGGCAAGGTAAAAGTTGTTAAGTATGAGAGAAACAACTGGGATCTTTATAAGAAGGCTGTCTATAAAATAGGCTACTTTTTCGCTTTTTTTCCTAGCAATATAAAGAATAATAAACACTAAAGCCAAAAGGATTAAAAAGTGAATAAAGTATCTTTGGGTAAATCTACTTAAACCCATAACAAATAAGGTCAATCCCGGAAGCTTGATGTCCATCTCCTCAAAAAGTTTGGTAATCTTGGGCAGAACATAAACAAGCCAAAAGACAAGGGCACCAAATGTGGAAATTAGAACAAATACAGGATACATTAAAGCTCGCTTTATATTTCCCTTTAATGTCTCAATTCTTGCCAGATGATCAGCAATATCCAAAAACGCCTTTTCTAAATTTCCTGTCTCTTCCCCTATTCTCACAACCCTAACCATAATATTTGGAAACACAGATTTTCTCTTTTCAAGAGCATTTGAAAGGCTCTCACCAGATGTTACATCATCCAGTATCTCTTTTAATGTTCTTTTAAACAACCTGTTTGTGGTTACATCTGCATAATCCTCCATAGCCACAGTAATGGGAACTCCAGCCCTCAGCATAACAGACATGCTTTTACTAAAATCTATCAAATCCGAATTTTTTATTCCCCTTAATCTTAGCTTTGAAATAAGGGAAAAAAGCTTTTCAATAAAGTTGGGAATGCTATAACTTGAAATAACTATAACATCATCCCTTGATAACAGCCTGGTAAAATCGCTCTCCTTCAATAATTTAATTTCAGATTTGCCATCAAGATAAAGGAGTTTGCAAAAATAAAGCATATCAACCAGCCACCCTCTTCACTTCTTCCAAGGTGGTAATTCCTTCAAGGGCCTTCTTTATACCATCTTCCCTTAAAGGAACCATTCCTTTATCAATGGCGGTCTTTTTTATCTTTAATAGGCTCTCGCCTTCGGAAATCAGATGTGCTATCTCCTCGTCCACAACCATAATTTCTGAAATCAAGGTTCTGCCAGTATAGCCTGTATGGTTACAGGCATCACACCCTTCACCTCTATAAAGAAGAGTGCCCTCAGGTATTCCAAATTCAGCCGCCTCTTTAGAGGTTGCCCTGTATTCCTTCTTACAATAAGGACAGATTCTTCTCACCAACCTTTGAGAAATAACGCATAAAAGGGCATAACCAAGCATAAATCTATCCACATTAAAATCCACCAGCCTTGGTATAGAAGATACAGCATCGTTTGTATGGAGGGTTGAAAGCAAAAGATGCCCTGTTATAGAAGCCCTCAAAGCTATGCTGGCCGTTTCCTCATCCCTTATCTCACCAATGAGCATAACATCTGGGTCTTGTCTCATAAAATTCCTGCCAGCAACAGCAAAGGTATAACCTGCCCGCTCGTTTACCTGAGTCTGTCTGACAAAAGAAAACCTATATTCTACAGGATCTTCAACGGTTATCACATTTCTTTCAATAAGGTTCATTTCCCTTAGGGCAGAATACAATGTAGTGGTTTTACCAGATCCCGTGGGACCTGTTATAAGTATTATTCCATAAGGCTTTGCAAACAGCTCCCTCAACAAATCAATCTGCTCAGGCCAGAAGCCCAATCTTGTAAGTTCCAAAAGTGAAGGCGACTTTGTAAGAATCCTTATAACCACATTCTCCCCGTATATAGTGGGAACTGTAGAAGATCTCATATCGTATTCTCTGTCCAAGAATTTATAAACAAAGGCTCCATCCTGGGGAAGCCGTTGTTCTGCAATATCCATACCGGAAAGTATCTTCACCCTTGAAACTAACGCAGAGTGTATATTTTTGGGCAAAGTATATGCGTATTGTAAAACACCATCTATCCTATAAAAGACCATCACCAGCCTTTCCTGAGGAGTTATATGGATATCAGTAGCCCTTCTTCTAATACTCTCTGCCATTAAAAGATCCAAAAGATCCGCTACTAAAGCAACATCTATTTCCTTGCTGGAAGAAAAGGATTCCACCATCTCCCTTATTTTGTTATCTATAGGATTTTCAATGAAATAGTAAGTCTTCTCAAGGGTCTCTTTAAAAGACTCTTTATCTATTATTTTAGGGACAATTATCTTAGAGGTTAGCCTCCTTGCTATATCCATACCAGAAAAATTGGCAGGATCCACAATACCAACCACAAGTTTACTGTTTTCAGTGTAAATGGGAAGAATCTGATACTCCTCAGCAACAGTTCTTGGAATAAGCTTTAAGGTTTCAGGAAGGGGAGGATATAAGGAGATATCAAGATACTCCATATTCCACTGTTCAGCTAAAGCTTCAGCTATAGCCCTGGAGCTGACAAAACCAAGGGATACAAGGGTTTCCCCTAATTTTTCCTTTGTAATCTTCTGAACAGAAAGGGCAATGGAAAGCTGTTTGTGGTTGATCAAACCCTTTTCTAAAAGAAGCTCGCCTATCTTTTTTCTCTTTACTTCCTTCATCTTTCCAAGATCTTTCTGAGCATAATACCCACATTGGAATCTTTGTCATCCATCAGCTGATAAGCCTTGCTCAAAAATCTATATGCGTCCTCTGTAGCTCCTTTGTTGTAGAGATAAACTCCTAAATAAAGATAAAATCTGTATTCATTAGGATACAGCTTTATGCCATACGCATAAATTTTAGAAGCTTCTCTGCCTTTTCCCATCTTTTCCAAACACAATCCTTTATTTAAAAGTGCAGCCTTAAAAGCAGGATTTATCCGTAGGGCTTTGTTAAAATAGGAGAGGGCCAATTTATATCTTCCTTCGCCCATATAAATTACGCCAAGATTATTTAACACACTGGGGTTTTTAGGCTCTATCCTCAATAGTTTAATAAAAAGCTCCCTCGCCTTTAACTTGTCGCCTATCTGATAATAAATGGTTGCCAAATTTAAAAGGGCCTTACTATTTTTGGGATCCAGATCCAAAACTTTGTTGTAAAGCTCAATGGCCTTAGCGTAATTTCTATTTTTGAAGGCAGAAGTGGCTTCCTCAATTAGTTTTAATTTTCTGATTTCCTCTTCATTTACCCCTTTAACAAGAAAAGAGCCAACTTTATTGTTAAAGATGTTTCTTGTTTTATTCTGGCTTACAAAACGAACCTTTACACTCTTGGGGTTCTCTTTTTTATATTCAGTGGGTTTCGCCTTTTCTTGGGTAAAATTGCCTTTATTTAAAGTGGCTATAACAAAAGAAGGTTTCTTATTTTTGAAAACTTTCGGTTTTTTCTTTATATTATCAGAGCTTTGTTTTATCGCTGAAGAAGAAACAGTTCTCTTAGATGAAAAAAGATAATCCCCAGCAAACTTTCCAATTACAAAGGACAAAGCCAAAACCAAAAATAATACAACAAAAAATAACCACTTCTTGCCAGATGAAGATTCATCCTTCTTCTGACCAGATCTGAATCTGTGAGCCAACGTCATTTAAACAACTCCACTCATAACCTCAGAAGAGATATCCTTATACGCCTCTTTAACCTCCCTTTTGCCCACTTGCCTTTTTCCTTTAACCATAGCGGCAAGCATGGATCTTTCAGATAGTATATTAACCTTTCTAGGATTCCCCTTGGTGAGTTTATAAATATATTTTATAGCCTTGTCCTTAAATGGGATGTCCCCACTGTAACCGCTTCTTCTTAAACGATGCTCTATATACCCTTTTATCTCATCCTTCTTTAAGCCATAAAGCTCACAGTGATAGGGAGATCTTTGGGCAAGGGGAATTAGAGACTCTTCACTAAATCTCCTCTTTAAAATAGGTGTCCCAGATAGTAATACAAAAACCTTTGAAGAGACACTTGATAAATCAATTAAATACTTTAAGAAGAGAAAGTAAGAATATTCCATGTCCTGAGCTTCGTCCACAAATATCACCAATCTTTCAGTACGAGATAGAAAATCCTTTATTAGACCATCTAAATCATTTATACCGTCAACACCAAATATAAATTTGCAAAATTCCTTTACATCCATTAGGGGATTGTAGGTTATATTTACAACTTTAATGGAATATTTCTCCTCAAATTTCTTGGATAAGTGCTTCAAAAGCATGGTTTTTCCTGTTCCGGGTTCTCCATAAAGCCTAACCATAGGTGATCCATTGTCAAAGGCAAAAAATACTGTATCTATAGCCTCAACGTGAGAGCTCATCAGATAATAAAAGTCCAAATCCAAAGCAAGGGAAAAGGGATTTCTTTCAAGGTTCAAGGCTTCATAATATTTTGTTATTATCATTTCGCCCCCAGAATATCCACCATCTCTTCCATTTTCAAAGTGGGTCTGTGTTTATAAACATCATAAATCACATGGGGAGTTATAAAGATAACCAACTCGGCTCTCTGGGATTCCTTCTCCTCTCTGGTAAACAGTTTTCCTATACCAGGAATTTTACCTAAAAAGGGAGTTTCCAATTTAACCTTGTTAGCAGAATTCTTTATAAGACCTCCTATAACCAAGGTGTCTCCGTCTCTCACCTTAACCACTGTATCAAGCTCCCTGACATCAAAAACAGGCTCCTCAATAGGAACCTCTCCACACTCACTTCTGAATCTTCTAACATCCTTCAATTCTGTTACATTGGGATGAATAAAAAGGGTCACCTCCCCTGACTCATCAACATATGGAGTTAAAGTGAGGGAAACACCCACAAAATAGGTCTCAGTATCCACATCGCAACCTATGATATTTGTATTTTCGTAAACTGAAGTTTCTGTGTTCACATCTGTTACGAACTTCATATCCGAGCCAACCTTTATGACAGCAGCCTGGTTATTAACCACAGCAAGCCTCGGAGAGGAAATCACATGAACATTTCCATACTGCCTTAAGATATTTATCATCAAATTAAATGGATTCTGAGTAGCTCCTACAGGCTCTATCCTAAAAGTTGTAAATCCTGGAATGGGCAACATATTTCCAGGGGTAGAATTCTGAATAATAGAAACAGAGTAGTTTATCTTGGAACGAAATACATTATCAAAAACCTTACTCCAATCTATCCCCAAACCAAATTTGTCCGAAAGAAGAACCTCAACAATCTTGACATCCAGTACCACCTGCTTTCTTAAAGAGGAATCGGTTATGTCAAGATACCTTCCCACCTCTTTCAACTCAGCCTGAGTTGCACTAACTATTATATGCCCTGTTGTTCTATTAATAGCCACAAACTTGCCCTTGGACTTATCTTCGCATATCTTTATCATATCAAATTTGCCTGCTTTGGCAGAGGAACAGCTTAAATTCAGTAAAGCACACAGATTACACCCTACATCGTTCCATATTCTAAATACATTCAGTGTTTCTGTATCTGTGCTAAAGGTTCCACCTGGCATTTCTCCACCACCAGCTCCTACACCACCTCCTGACTGGACACTGCTGGAAACCCTGACAGTTCTTTCTATATTCACAGTGTAAAGTTTAAATATTTTGGTCAAAATTTTGCCCTTAAATATCCAAAGAATATTGCCATCCAACACATAAGATACCCCATAAGGTTCGGTTACAAGCTTAAGAGCCTGCTCAAAGGTAACACCCCTCACATCCATACTGACAGGAACATTAGGATTAACCGTCTCATCAAAAACCACATTCAACCCTCTGTCCCTGGCTATGGTCATAATGACCTCTCTCAAAGGTGCATCCCTGAAGACAAGGTTGTATCTTCCCTTTGCTCTCGCTTCCCTTAATAAGGATAAATCAGCACTCATAACGGGTTTTTCCAGCACACTTAAATTGGGGCGATTCTGTTTTACAGCGGGAAAGGAAAAAGATCTTTTTTGCTTCTTTTTGGTAGTGGCACATGCAAATAAAAGGAGAATAAGTAATAAACTAAAACCTCTTTTTATATAATTTGCCATTAACCTCCAGAACAACCTTTCCATCCTCTAATCCCAAAAATTTTATTCCATTATATTCCTTTCCCTCTTCAATGAAAACAGAATCCAACAAAATATATCTTTTTCTTCCTGTTATAACGCTTATTTTTAAATTTTCAATCATTTCAGAAAGTGAGACTTTTTTTCTGCCCTTTAGAGGAGCAAATATGTAACCCTTAAAATTAAAAGTCAGTTTTGGAACAGTAAAGGCTTCATACTTCATGGGATGATAATTCCTAAAATCCTTTATATAAGCGGGAAGGCTACAATTAATGTTATAAAATTTTGTAAAGATCAAAAAAATCACAATAAAAGCCAAAGGTATTATGAAAGACAAATATCTTTTCAAGCTTTTTCCTCTTTTTCAAAAGAAAGAATCACTTGGGCATAAATTTCAAAGGAGACAACACCGTTTTCAACCTTTAAAATAATGTTATTTATTCTCACCACAGGATAAACGGATCCGCTCAAGACCCTCAACAACCTTTCAAGTTTTCCCCAATTATCCGTTTCAAAACTTATCTTTAAATTATAAACGCTGTTAGCCACATTTGACAAAGTGGGAACAGGTGAAACCTCCACTTTAGCCCACTTGATACTGCTTACCAAATCGAGAAAGGATATAAATTTAAAATATTTATCCTTCACATTAGAGGGTATTAGCTTCCACTCAGGGTTTGACAACAAAACTTTTAAGTTTTTCAGCTCTCTTTCAATCATTGGTATTTTTGTCAAAGCACGCTCCTGAGTAATCAAAATATCTTTTTTACATTCAAGTTTGTTATAGAGAATATAAGAGAAAGACAAAAGAACAAACATTATAACGGATAGTACAAAAATCCTAAGATTCATAACCACTTGGCAGCTCCAGCGATAAATTGAATACCCCTGTAGGCAGTATAAGATCTCTATTCAAAATCTTAAATCCACTGTGTGAAATAAGGGATAAAAGATTCAAAAATTTTACATACTTTACAGAACGGCTATTAGCCTCAATTGAACCTTCTATTTTCGCGACATTGCCTTTAATCTCTATGCTTTTTATCTTTATTCCTTCACCGTGAATGAGGGAATAGATGGAATATAGATGTAAGAACTTATAAAAGCTTTTCTTTGAATCCTTCAGAAGATTTAAAAATGCTTTTTTCTCATTATATATGTCCCTTAAAGCATAAAGGCTCTGAATCTCAGACGCCGCTTTCTTCAGAACCCTTTCGTTGCGATTTATTTTTACGGATATCAAATGGTACTGCCAAACAGTGTAACAAATAAACACCAAAAGGGATAAATTAATAAAAGAAAGAGCAAGGGAAAGCCTTTTTTCCCAATGTTTGAATCTACGCTCTTTTAAAACCTCAACGGGAATCAGATTGTAATCTTTTACAAGATCAATCTCTACCTCATAAGTTTCACTCAAAACCTCTGCGTCAATTATGATCTTTTCTAAAAAATCTTGAGGAACTTCCCCTTTTATAAATATCCTTTCAGGGAAAGGCTCCACAATACCGGCAGCGTGTCGCAAAACAGAATTTACAGATTCTACAACGGCGTGATCAAACTTTGAGAAGAATGGAATCTTAGTAGAGTATATCAAACAACCTTTATGATATAAAAATAGAGAAATGCTATCTTCTCCGATAATACCTCCCCAAGCTGGTCCTTTAAATCTCTTACAAAGGAAGGAAAAATAAGCCACCTCTTCAGTTAAGATAATGTCAACCTCTGGATCTGAAGATAATATGCTGTCTATCCTATCCTTGGAAACCACACAAACAGACACCTTTAATCTGTCTTCCAATTCCTCATATATCTTGTATGAAAAGACAAAAGGTTTGGGTATATCGGCTCTTTTAGAAAGCTCAAACTCAATTACCCTTCTCAAAAATTTAGGTTTAACCTTCCTAATCTCTATAAGACCATGAAAAGAAGAAGGAAAATCACATACCTTTACTCTCATTTAACAGAAACTCCCTCAATGTGTCCTCATCCACCCTTTTAGGCAGAATTTCTATTATGTGCTTTCTCCTCATAACTATGGAAACAATATCATCAATTTCACTCTCTTTTAACCCTATTTCTTTAATATCCGGAATTCCAAGATCTTTTAGAAAGCGATACAAAAACCCGATAAAATATTTTATTCCCAAACCCTTCTCAAGCTCAAATAACTTTTCCCTAATAGAATCACCGTAAAACTCAAGGACTGGCACCATAAATATACCCATGGTATAGCCATGGGAAAAACCCCTTAATACAGTCAAGGCGTGTCCCAATTGATGGATTAAACCAGCACCTGCATTGGATATACCCAGTCCCCCATAAAGGGAAGCCAACATAAGTTTAGACCTTGCCACATGGTCATCTTCCAAAGCGTTCTTCAAGTGTCTGAAAATCAATCTTATCCCTT
>JALVKL010000172.1 GCA_027033775.1 bacterium
CCTGGTATTTTATACACATCAACCCTAACCTTACCCTTTTTCTTGAGATATCCTAAAAAGGCAAGATCTAAAACACCGTCTCTATCAAAGTCGCCAATGGCGAAATCCTCTCCGTAAATGGTTCTGTATTTAGGAGTTTCCCATAAAACATCGTAATAGGCACCGTAAACCACTCCCTTTGAAACCTCCTCTATCTTTACAGCCCTTCCGTTGATTCCTGTATAATCTGTTGCCACATGAATGCCAGCAATCAAAAATCCTGGAACATCGTTTTCTATGGTGAATATACACATCTTGCCGTCAGACTCACAAAAGCGTGTCTGTATCCTTCTTTCCACAGTCCTTTTTTCCGCTACCTCCCTGGGATCAAAGTTTTTGTCTGTGGGTGGGGTAAAAAACCTTGGAGTCTGATAGAAGTATAGATGGGTAAACTTCCCCAATGTATCTGGGCTTTCCCAAATGGGCTCTCCCTTCTGGGAAAAGATCCTTAAGAAATCGTCGTCTATCATTACCACCTCTATCTTTCCATCCCCGTTGACATCGTCAAAGGTCCATCCATATAGGGAGTCCATGGCTTTAACGAAGTAAGGTGTGCTTTTTGCCTTTTTGTACTTTCCCTTGTCATAAACCATGTAAAAGGGATGTCCTTCAAAAGGCTCATATTCTCCCATCCTTTGGGCAATAAGGATGCCCTCTGGATTGAAGCTATTTCTCACCACCTTTATAAGGTAAGGGATCTTACATCTTTTCTTCAATCTGTTTTTCTTTTTATCGTAAATCAAAACGAAGGATGAAGGATAAGCCTTGAGAAGGCCGTTTTCCAAATCCTGCTCCACAGCAGAAATATAAATCTCCGGCACACCGTCTTTATCCACATCAGCAACATTCAGCCTCAAAAAGCGATAAAGCATTGCTCCCCTTTTGCCCCAGCTATAGGTAAGAATTTTCTTAAATTCTTTTCCTTCTATGGTATAAACATCAACAATGCCATCTGCGGCAAGAACTATTTCATCATTTCCATCTGCATTCACATCCCCTGAAGCTATGAGTTTATACTTGGTTTTAAAGACCCTTGATGTTATAAGACCTGCAAATCTTCCCCAAGGACCTTTACCCTCTTCGGACTCCTGTGCCTCCAAAAGTTCTGTGGAGCTTACAGCCCTAACCAGTTTAACCTCTTCGTTTAAAGCCAATATAGGAATATTGCTCAAGCTTGACTTTACCTCAAAACTCAAGAAAGTCCTTCCAGAAGAGTCCCTCAAAACCACAGGCTTTATTATATAATAGTATCCCGAAAGATTGGCACTTGATTCATACACACTGAAATTGGGCTCTTCCATAAATATGAGCTTTATGAGATCGTAAAGCTTGGCAGTATCTATCTTTTCCGTTGTTTTGTTTTCCACAGGAAGAAAAACAAGCTTCACCTCAGAAGGAGCAGAAACCTTGTATCCCTTTTTTATCCTTGCTTTAGCATACAAAACAGAAGCGATAGCGTATTTTCCTTTAATCTCCTTTATCTTTACAACCCCCACCTCTTCGTCTATTCCAGGAAATACCATCCCTGTCTCCGGATCTTTAAAGGGCTTTCCGGGCTTGTAAACCACAAACTCGTATCCAGGCTTTATCCTTGAGGAATCCTCAAACAAAATCCAGACATATTTTCCCTTAACAAGCTCTATTCTGCCCTTGGGAAGGGAAAGATACTGTTCAAAATCCTGTAAAAGCTTTCTGATGGAAGATCGGTAATCCAAAGCAAGCTTTCCCTTCTTCCTAACAACAGGAACGGAAAAAGAAAGATTAGGAAAAAGCAAAAACACAACCAAGAAAAATACAAGCACTCTTCTCATAGGAAGCAGCTATACATCAAGACCAAAAGGTTGTCAAACAAATGAAGCGGTGATAAACATTTGAGAACCATGGATTATATAAGAGAGCTGGACATAGATCCCTTTGAAGTGATTGAGATAGGACAAAAGATCCTTGTGAGACCCCCTAAATTTGGGGAAAAGAGCTTTTATTACAGTAATATTCAAGACATAACAGACGATCTTATCCTAATCAGCGTTCCCTCAAGCGAAAGCGGAAGGCCAATTGGCCTGAGGATGGGAGATCTGTTAGAGGTTGCCCTCACCAAAGACAAAAAACGATACGGCTTTTTCTCCCAGGTTATGGGAAGAAGGCTTGAGCCCTTTTTCATGCTTGAGATTAGAAAGCCTGGGAAAATATACATAGCTGAGTTACGGGAATACTTTAGAGTGCCAGTTTACATACCGTATAGGGCAAAGATTGTGGTGGAGACATACAAGGAAGGAAAATTAGAATACACCTTTCCCAAGGAATTAACGCTGGATAAGATATTCTTTAAAGGGCACATACACGATATCAGCGGTGGCGGAGTATTTATAACTGCAGATAAGAAACTTGAGGTGGGCACACTCTTTCTTATGAGCTTCAGCTTGAAGGAAGAAGAGTTCAGGGACATACCCTGTAAAGTGGTTAGAAGGCATATACTTGACAGGGCAAAGGAAAAGGAAGGATATGGAGCCAAGTTCCACAACATAGACGAAAAGGTAAGGGAAAAGATTATAAAGTTTTGCTTTGCCAGACAGAGAGAGTTGAGAAGAGAGGGGAAGCTATGAAAAGATTAGTTTTTATAGTGGTCATAATTTTGGCTATAATCACATTTCAGGCAAAAGCTGAAATAAAAACTGATATTATCTATAAATTTATGAAGTTCTACATCACACTTCTCGAAGACAACACATTGACTCCATCCAGAATGAAGGAGCTGAAATCTATAGTGAAAAAAGGAAATGATCCTTATCTTTTTGAATTTGCAGTGGAGATACTGAACAGATTCGGAAGGCTGGATGATGCCTTTGAATTTGCCCTTGATGGAACAAGAAAATATCCACAAGACGACAAGCTCTGGCTTTATCTTGGAGAGCTTTATCTCAAGAAAAATAAATTAAATGAGGGAATCAGCGCTCTCAAAAGGGCTATTGAGCTTAATCCTAAAAATAAAGGAGCGTATCTTGATCTTGTTCAGATATACATCTTTGAAGAGAAATACGAAAAAGCCTTTAAGCTTCTTGACAAAATGAAAAAGCTTTTTCCCAACGATGCCCATGTATACTATTTTTTGGGCAAGACCTACTTTAAGATCAAGCTTTACAACGAAGCCATAAAGAACCTTGAGAAAGCCCTTGAGCTTAATCCCGAGATGACGGATGCAGCCCTTCTTCTGGCACAAGCCCTTGAAAAAACAAAAAGGCTGGAAGAAGCACTAAAGGTATACGAAAAGCTGATAACTCAAAATGTATTCAACAGAGAGATTCTAAACGGTATACTCAACCTTTACATAAAGACGCAAAGATACGAAAAAGCCCTTCACATAGCGGAGAAACTTTATAAAATCCATCCCCAAAATGTGTTTATCGCAAAACTCACAGCCATTCTCTATCTGAAAACAAAGGAGCTTGATAAAGCCAAAAAGGTTGCCTTCTCCACCGATGACCCTGAGCTTATATCTGTTAAAGTGGCTGTGCTATGCGAAGAAAAAAAGGACTTTAAAGGAATTCTCACAAAGGAAAAGCTAAAAAAGGAAAGGTTCTTAGAGACCATCTCCCTTCTTTTAGATTTAAACAGACCTAAATGTGCTGCAAAAGTTGGGCAGATAGCTCTCACCTACTATCCCAAAGAGCCATCCATATACGATATATTGGCAGCAGTTTATTTAAGGGAAAGAAAATATGAAAGGGCGTATAAGAATGCGGCTTTGGCCATGAAGCTTAATCCCGAAAATCCCAAATATATCTTTGGGGTGGGAGTGGCTTTGGAAAGAATGGGAAAGACAAAAGAAGCCATAAAGTATCTGAGAAAGGCTTTAAAAAAGGATCCCAACAACCCCACATACCTCAACTATTTGGGATACATGCTCATTGTTAAGGAGATAAATGTAAAAGAGGGAATAAAACTTGTGAAAAAAGCCCTTAAAAGTGCACCTGAAAATCCTTCATACCTTGACAGCCTTGCATGGGGATATTTTAAGCTTGGAAGATTAAAGGAAGCTTTAAAGATTCAAAAAAAAGCTTACGAAAAGCTCAAAGACAATCCTGTTGTTGTGTTTCACCTTGCGGAAATTTACAGAAAAATGGGAAAAAAAGACAAAGCCCTATTCTTTTACAAAAAAACACTACAACTCATAAAAGAGGGGAAAACGGAAGACTTAAGCGAATGGGAGATAAAGGAGATAAAGGAAAGATTAAAAAGGGTGAGATTGTTAAAGTAACGGCTCTCATCTTGAGTGTATTTCTCATATCCTGCCATTATGTAAAGCAAGAAAGTCTTTTGCCGGAAAGTGCAATCTACAGTGGAGACTTTGTCATTTTTCAGTGCCAAAATAACAAAAGGGAAAGCGGGTTATGGGAAGCTTTAGAGGAAAAAGGGAAAATCAAAAAAATCTATCTATACACAAAATTTGGATTTCCCATTGGCACCATAGAGATAAAAAATCAAAGGGTAATTTTTAAAAATAAAGAGATAGAACTTGGAAGCTGGAAAGCCATAATTGATGAGCTTCCCTCTCTGGCAAGAAAAAAAGAGATAAAATTAAAAAGGGAAAATGCCGAGATAATAAAGAAAGAAAATACTATAATAGTGCTCAGCACTCAGGGGTGGTTAAAGGTGAACATTAAAAATATAAGGGCGGCAAAACCGCCCTTTAAATCACATGAAGGCCTTTAGAGAGGCTTGGGCAAAGCTTATCAAGGGATGGGGTATCAAGCCGAATATGATGGTAAAAGCTCCTAATGCAAATATGGCAACCTTCACCCCTAAGGAAGCAGAAACTGGAGGTGTATCAGCAGGATTTTCCATATACATCACCTTGGCTATTTTGAAATAGTAATAAAGGGATATCACAGAGTTGATAACCGCTATCACAACAAGCCAGTAGAAACCAGCCTTTATAGCAGCAGAAAACAGCAGAAACTTGCCCACAAATCCCACTGTGGGAGGGATTCCGGTTAAAGAAAGGAGAAATATTACCATCACTAAGGCAGCAGCAGGATGTGTCTGGGCAAGACCTTTAAAATCTTCTATCTCATCGCCTACAATGTTGTCCCTTCTGAGATATATTACAAGGCCAAAGGCTCCTATGTTCATAAGGCAGTAAGCGAAAAAGTAAAACACCAAAGCCTCAACTCCCAGCTTTTGGTAAGCCAAAACTCCAAGGAGCATATAGCCTGCATGTGCTATGGAGGAGTAGGCAAGGAGCCTCTTTACATTGGTCTGAAGAACAGCGGTCACATTTCCTATGGTCATGGTTAAAGCGGCAACGAGCCACAAAAGATCCTGCCAGTAAGAGGCCAAGAAGGGGAAAGCCTGCACGTATATTCTTAAAAGGGCTGCTATCGCCGCCACCTTTGGTGCTACAGAGATAAAGGCTGTAACAGTGGTGGGAGCACCTTCGTAAACGTCAGGTGCCCAGAAGTGAAAGGGGGCCATGGCTATCTCAAGACCAAGACCCGCTGCTATCAGCACTATGGCGAGAAAGAGAACAGGATCCTTTAAGCCACTGTAATAAATAAAGTCTGCCACCTCTTTTATGTTGGTGGTTCCCGTTCTGCCGTATACAAGGGCTATGCCGTAGAGAAAGATCCCTGATATAAAAACTCCCAAAAGAAAGTACTTTAAAGCAGCTTCGGCACACTTTTCGTTCATCTTCATAAAGCCTGCAAGGACATAAACAGAAAGAGCCATGGTTTCAAGACCAAGATAGACCATTATAAGATCCTGAGCAGAAGCCATTATCATCATTCCAACATTGGCAAACACAAGAAGGGCATAATATTCCCCAAGGCTAACATTTTCTATCTCGAGATACCTCAAAGACATTAAAATCACGATGATGGTGGTAAGAAAGAAGAGCTCTTTAAGGGCAACAGAAAAACCATCAAGGACAAACATACCAGAAAAGGTAACGTAGTACTTGCCAATATAGCTTAGGGTAAACAAAGCTATAAAGACAATTCCAAAAAGGGCAACAATGCCCACTATTCTTTTTCTGTCTTTGGGGATAAAAAGATCAAATATTAGAAGGAAACAGCCAAGAGCTGTCATCAATATCTCAGGGATGATGGCGTATATATTAGGAACAGGAAAGCTGATAGCGTTCATCCTTTCACCTCCTTAATCGAAAAGAGAAGCATGCTCTTTCTGAGAAACAGTTATCCCCTCCTTCAAAATCCTCTTAAGTTGAGCTTCCTTTTTGTGTTTAACAGCAAAGTATTCAGGATTCACCTGCTCCACAAGGTGAAGGACAGAAACCTCCATTATCTTAAAGAAGGGCTTGGGATAGATGCCTATCCAGATGAAGCAAAGCACAAGAGGAGTCATATATATCCACTCCCTCAACGTCATGTCCTTGAGATACTTATTTTCTTCCTTGGTTATCACACCAAACATGGTTCTCTGATAAAGCCAGAGCATATAACCAGCACCCAAGATGACACCAGTAACTGCAAAGGCAGCGTAGATCCACTTTGTCTTAAATATACCTGCAAGACAGGTAAACTCTCCTATGAATCCATTAAGACCAGGAAGACCAATAGAGGATAGCATAGCAAACATGAAGAAGGCCGCAAATGCCGGCATAACTTTGGAGATACCGCCGTATTCAGAAATGAGCCTTGTGTGCCTTCTTTCATAAATTATTCCCACAATCAAAAATAAAGCACCTGTGGAAAGACCGTGGTTTATCATCTGAAGTATACTTCCTTCAATGGCTGTGGGATTCAGCATAAACATGGCAAGCATAACCAAACCCATGTGGGAAACGGAGGAATAAGCCACAAGCTTTTTCATATCTTCTTGAGCAAGGGCACAAAGAGCACCGTATATTATGGCTATTATTGACAGAACAGCCACCATGGGTATGAAAAACTTGGAGGCTTGAGGGAAAAGGGGCAGAGAAAATCTCACAAAACCGTAAGTTCCCATCTTCAGCAAGATACCAGCAAGGATGACCGATCCTGCTGTGGGAGCTTCAACGTGAGCATCGGGAAGCCACGTATGGAAGGGCCAAAGGGGAACCTTTATGGCAAAGCCTAAGAAGAAGGCAAGGAACAGCCAAAACTGATATTTCATGGGAAGATGGAGTGTGTTAACCCACTTCACATAGTTGAAGGACCACTCCCCTGTCTGATGGTGGTAGATAAAATATAAGGCGATAATGGCAATAAGCATAAATAGAGAACCGAACAGTGTATAAAGGAAGAACTTGATGGCTGCGTAAAGCTTTCTCGGACCTCCCCAGATACCTATGAGGAAATACATGGGAACCAGCATAACTTCCCAGAACACATAAAAAAGGAAAAGATCCAAGGCTTCAAAAACACCAAGCATACCTGTTGCCAGAACAAGTAATGCTATGTAATACTCCTTCTGCCTTTCTTGTATATATTCAAATGAACAAAGCACTGATATAGCAGTTAAGAAGGTGGTAAGTAGTATCAGAAGAAGGGAAATGCCATCGACTCCAAAGTAGTATTCCACTCCCAGTTTTGGTATCCAGTTGAATCTTTCCACAAACTGGAAATGCCATGTGGTTCTGTCGAACTTAAACCAAAGAATAACTGAGATAAGAAAGTCAATTAAAGCCACAAAGAAGGCAAAGTATTTGATAAATTTGGTCTTTTCCCTGCTCACAAAAAGCAAAATTATAGCACCCACAAGAGGAATGTAGGTTATCAACGAGAGAATGGGAAAGTTTAAAACGTTTGTCCCAAAGTGCAGCTCCATCGGTCAATCCTCCCACAGCAAAATTTTAGAATAATCTTCCAAACACATATATGGTAAACAATCCAAACAGCCCCATGGCTATAAAGAGCATGTAGTTGGAGACAACGCCAGTCTGAAGCCTTCTAAGCACCCTGGCTGAAAGATCCACCACATAGGAGGCTCCATTTACAGCACCGTCAACCACAAAGGGTTCTGTGCATACCCTAGTAATCCAAGCAAGGAATCTGGTAAACCAAGCAGAAAAGTTGACAATACCGTCTATTATCCACTGATCGAACTTCCAGGAAATAAAGGCAAGATCCAATACCCTGTAGATAAATAGGGCAAAGTATATCTCGTCCACATAGTATTTTCTGTAAAGGATTTTGTGAATAACCCACATCTTTTTCACCCAGACTTCAGGATCTATGAGCTTTTTCATATGAACAATGTAGGCAATAAGAATGCCTGTAAGGCCCACAGCCACAGAAAGGGCAATAAGAACAGATGCAGGAATTATCTCTTTATGAACCGCATGAGCGGCATGTTCATGAACTGCATGAATCACAGGAGACAAAAAGTAACTAAAATAGCTCATTTCCCCGTGCATCTTAAGACCTAAGAAACCAGCAAAAGCTGCTCCAAAGGCCAAAACTATAAGGGGAATGGTCATAACCTTGGGAGATTCATGAAGGTGATGCTTTATCTCCTCAGGGATTCTTTCCTTGCCAAAGAAGGTCATAAACACGGCCCTAAATGTATAATAAGCGGTTATACCAGCAGTTAGCGTGCCTAAGAACCACAAGAAATAATGGCCACTTGTGAAAGTGTGATGCAGTATTTCGTCCTTTGACCAGAATCCAGCGAAGGGAGGTATACCTGCAAGGGCAAAACCGCCTATGATAAAGGTAGCAGCGGTTATGGGCATGTATTTTTTCAAATTGCCCATAAGCCTCATATCAAGCACATCACTCATGGCGTGCATCACAGATCCAGCGGAAAGAAAGAGAAGGCCTTTAAAGAAAGCATGGGTCATAAGATGAAAGATACCGGCTGCATAAGCGCCAACGCCACAGCCTAAAAACATATAACCCAACTGACTCACTGTGGAGTAAGCCAAAACCCTCTTCAAGTCAAACTGGCATGTGCCAATTGTGGCGGCGAAAAAGGCTGTGAAACAGCCTATTACAGCCACCACCTCTAAAGAAAGTGGAGCCATGCTGTAAAGTATGTTGGATCTTGCCACCATGTACACACCAGCGGTTACCATGGTAGCGGCATGTATGAGAGCAGAAACAGGTGTTGGACCTTCCATAGCATCTGGAAGCCACACATAAAGGGGTATCTGAGCCGATTTTCCTGTGGCACCACCAAAGAGAAGCAAGGTGGCAATGGTAACCACAGCGGGACTTAAATGATGTGCTTTCTCAAAGACCACTTTGAAATCCAAGCTTCCAATATAATACCAGATGAGAAACATTCCTAAAATGAAGCAGGCATCACCTATCCTGTTGGTGATAAAAGCCTTCATTCCAGCTTTCCAAGCAGATTCCCTCTCATACCAGAAGCCAATGAGAAGATAGGAACAGAGACCAACTCCTTCCCATCCCACAAACAACAAAGGATAGGAGCTTCCCATAACCAGTATAAGCATGAAAAAGACAAACATGTTAAGGTAGGTAAAATATCTGGGATAACCGGGATCATGCCCCATATATCCAATGGAATACACATGAATCCAGAAAGACAAAGTTGTTACTACCATCAACATAACAGCTGTTAGCTGATCTATGTAGAAAGCCACTTTTGCGTGTATATCAGGGGTAACTATCCAGTCAAAAAGAACAATCTCTGCTGTTTTCCCATGAAGCACATCTATAAAAACCAGTATAGAAAACAGCCACGACAAACCTAAAGCAGCAACAGCTATATAATGCGCCCTGTTTTTTATATACTTGAAGCCAAAAAGGCCGTTTAAGGTGAAGCCCACAAGAGGAAAGACCGGTATGAGCCAAGCATATTTTATCATCTTATACCCCCTACCACTTGAGGAGATTGAAAGAATCTATGTTCACAGTAAATCTGTTCCTGAATATGGCAACAACTATAGCAAGTCCAACTGCTGCCTCTCCTGCAGCCACAGTGATAACGAATATGGCGAAAATCTGGCCGCCCAGATTGGATAAATAAGAGGAAAAGCCCACAAGGGCTATGTTAACAGCATTCAGCATAAGTTCTATGCCCATAAGCACTATAAAGACATTCCTTCTTGAAAGGGCTCCAAACATACCTATTGCAAAGATTAAAAGGGAAAAAATTATAACATGCTCCAAAGGCACCATGATCTACCTCTCCAGCTTGTTTTTAGCAAGAACAATAGCCCCTATCATAGCAGCCAAAAGCAAGACCGACGCCACCTCAAAGGGAAAAATGTATTTGGTATAAAGGACAGTACCTATACTCTCGGTGTTGCCGTATTTTGCCATGGCCTTTGCTACATTGCCTGTGGATTTGTTGGAGAAAGAGAGAAAGATTATAGAGCCTATCTGAACCACAAGGAGCAAGGAGATAAAAGCTGCAATTATCCTTTGACCAAGAGCCTGTTTTACTTGAGAGACCTCTTCGCCCTTCACAAGCATAATCACATAAAGCATCAATCCCACAACACCGCCTGCGTATACCAAAACCTGAATAGCCGCAAGAAGCTCAGCATTCAGGATGACAAAGGTGCCAGCGATGAAGAAAAAGCAAAAGATCAAACACAAAGCCGCTTGAACAGCGTTTCTTCTTGTAACAGTAAGAAAAGCAAAAATAACAGCAAGCGCCGCAAACACATAAAAGAGAATCTGAGCCCAACCCATATTATCCCCCTACTTCTTAAAGGTCCTTTCCCACTTTTTGTAGTCTTCAGAAAGCTTGTCTATACTAAAATCGAGCCAATCCAAATGGTATTCTGCCCCTTCATAAAAACCTGTAGTCTCCAAGGCGTTAACAGGACATATCTCAACACAGTAAGCACAGAATATACAGCGGCCAAAATTTATGTCAAAGACTACAGGATGGCGTTCTTTACCTTTGCCCTCACCTTTAACGGTTATACAGCTGGAAGGGCACACTCTGGCACACTGACCACAGGCTATACATTTATGGGAACCATCCTCATTGTATACAAGCCTTATAAAACCCCTAAATCTGGGAAAAGGGGTCAATTTTTCCTTAGGATACTGAACCGTTATAGGTTTAGTGAAAAAATATCTGAAGGTTCTCTGAAGTCCCTGGATGAGATCCGTCATAAAAGCCTTGGTGATCATTTCCGCCTCCTAAATGAGCATCATAACTATTCCAGTAACCACTATGTTGGCAAGAACCAAAGGCAACATTATCTTCCAGCCTATCTTCATAAACTGATCGTATCTGTACCTTGGGAAGGTTGCCCTCACCCAGATGAAGAAATAGACAAAGGCGAAGAGTTTAATGAGAAACCACATCCATCCAGGAAGAACAGGCCCTTTCCAACCCGCCAGAAACACGATGGTGGCTATAGCAGAGACTATAAGCATATTGGCATACTCTGCAAGAAAGAAGTAGGCAAACTTCATACCACTATACTCAGTGTGGAACCCTGCAACAAGCTCGGATTCTGCTTCAGGAAGATCAAAGGGAATTCTGTTTATCTCTCCTAAAGCGGCAATTATATAAATTATAAAGGCAACAGGTTGATATAAAGCTAAAGGTACTTTTTGAGCCTCAACAATCTTCACCAAATCTAAAGAGCCAGCAATCATAAGGGGACCCATAAGGGAAAAACCGAGAAATATCTCGTAGGAAAACATCTGGGCCGCTGAACGAAGCCCTCCCAATAAAGAGTATTTACTTCCTGAAGCCCATCCAGCCAAGATTATTCCAAGCACACCCACAGAAGCAATGGATAAGATATACAAAAGACCAATGTTTATACGGGTTATCATAAAGGTTTTAGAAATGGGAACAACAGCGAAAAGGACAAGGGCACAAACAAGACAAATTAAAGGAGCCACATAAAAGGTGAGTCTGTAAGCCTCATAGGGAACTATATCCTCTTTAAAGAAGAGCTTCAAACCATCTGCTATAGGCTGAAGCAGTCCATGGGGGCCAACCCTCATGGGACCCATTCTAACCTGCATGTGCCCGATAACCTTTCTCTCAAGATAAGTGAGATAAGCAACTATCAACAAAGCCACGGCAAAAACAATTATAATCCTTAAAAGGGCAAGCCCTATCTCATACAGCATCTCGTCCTCCTACCTGTCTATCTCACCCAGAACTATGTCTATACTTCCAATGGCAGCAATAACATCGGCAACAAGATGGCCCTTGCACATCTCAGGCAAAGACATAAGGTTGGCAAAAGAGGGAGCCCTTATCTTTATTCTATAAGGTTTTGTTGAACCATCAGAAACTATATAGTAGCCAAGTTCACCTTTAGGAGCTTCCACTGAAGCGTAAACCTCACCAACGGGAGGCTTAAACACCTTAGGAACCTTAGCCATAACAGGCCCTGGGTTCTTCTCAAGCCATTCAAGACATTGTTTCACGATTTTACAGGATTCAAGCATCTCTTTCCTTCTCACCAGATACCTGGCATACACATCACAGCCGTCAAAAACAGCCACCTCAAAATCAAGCTTATCATACACAGAATAGGGACAGGAACGCCTTAAGTCCCAGTTCACCCCAGAACCTCTTATGCTCGGCCCTGAAAGACCAAGGGAAAGACCCTTTTCCGCAGATATCTTGGCTATGTTAACGGTTCTGGAAAGCCATATTCTGTTTCTGTAAAGAAGATCGTCATAGTCCTGAACCCTTTTAGGAAAGATCTCACAGAACTCCTTGCATTTATCTATGAAGCCTTCTGGCAGATCGTTGGCAACCCCACCTATCCTGAAATAGGTGGTGGTCAACCTTGCACCAGTAGCCATCTCAAAAAGATCAAGGATCATCTCCCTCTCACGGAAGCAGTACAGAAAGACTGTCATGGCTCCTATATCAAGGGCATGGGTGGCAAGCCACAGAAGATGGCTGGATATTCTGGAAAGCTCAGCCATGAGAACCCTTATGTATTCTGCTCTCTCAGGGACCTCTATCCCTGCAAGCTTTTCAACAGCAATGACATAACCATGATTCATGGAGTTTGCCGCAAGATAATCCAGCCTGTCAGTTAATGGAATAAACTGATGATAGGTTTTGAACTCGGCAAGTTTCTCCGTTCCCCTGTGAAGATAACCTATAACCACCTCCATATCCACTATTCTTTCACCCTGAAGGGCAAGAACAAGCCTTAGAACTCCATGAGTGGAGGGATGTTGAGGACCCATGTTTATCCACAAATCCTGGGTCCTTATTGCCTCGCGCATTATATCTTCTTCGACCTTACCAAGAGAGGTTCCTTTCGCCATGAGATCTTTAAACTGTCTTTCTTCCTTAATAGCCATAGCAAACCCCTTAGAGTTTATTGTACTTGGGTAAGTGCTCTTTGAGCCATTTTTCCCTATAACCTGGAGGACCTTCCAAGGGGTAATCCTTCCTTAGAGGAAATCCCTCCCAATCCTCTGGAAGCAATATTCTCCTCAAATCTGGATGGTTGGCAAACCTTATCCCAAACATATCATAAGCCTCTCTTTCATACCAATTAGCAGCTTCCCACACACAGCAAACACTCTCCACCTCTTCATCCTCAGAAAGCCAAACCTTCAGCCTCACCCTCTTGGAGAAGGGAACAGAATATAGATGATACACCACCTCAAAGGGTTTTTCCCTGTCTGGATAGTGGACTCCTATAACTTCCGTTAAAAAATTATACTTTGTCTCTGGATCGTCCCTCAATAGCTTGCATATATCTACTATAAATTCCTTCTTAACCCTTATGGTAAGCTCATCTCTGAAGTAATTGAGATCCTCTATAGCCTCTGGGAATTTCTCTTTTATCTTTCTAACCTCTATAAACTGATCAAAATCTACCTTTTCTTCCTTCTCCTCAGGCTTTTCCTCAGCGTTGGTTTTGGGCTTTTCCTCAGACATCCATCACCTCCTCAAGACCTTCATCTTGAAGATCTTTTCCTGAAGCCTAACAACTCCATACATAAGCCCTTCAGGTCTTGGTGGACAGCCAGGAACATAAACATCCACAGGCACTATCTTGTCCACACCCTGAACCACATGGTAGGTGTTGTAAATACCTCCTGTGTTGGCACAGGATCCCATTGAGATCACCCATCTGGGCTCAGGCATCTGATCGTAAACTTTCCTAAGAACAGGTGCCATCTTTAAGGTAACCGTTCCAGCAACTATCATAACATCAGATTGCCTTGGTGTGGCTCTAAATATCACACCAAATCGATCAAAATCGAAACGGGAAGCTCCAGCAGCCATCATCTCTATGGCACAGCAGGCCAAACCAAAGGTCATAGGCCATAAAGAAGAGGCCCTTGCCCAATTAACCACAAGATCAATGGTCTCTGTAAGCTTGTTGTCTGGCAATTTCCTCTCTATTACTCCCATTCCAACGCTCCTTTTGCCCAAGCGTAAATGTAGCCAATAAGCAGAATAACTATAAACAAGAACATCTCAATAAATCCCCACCATCCCAGTTTCTTATACATAACCGCCCAAGGATACATAAACACCGCTTCCACATCGAATAACAGAAACAGCAAAATTATCACAAAGAACCTTATAGGGACATTTATCTTGGCGGTCATAAGGGGATTTATTCCACACTCATAAGGAGAAAGCTTCTCAGAATCGGGTCTATTGGGTCTGACAAAATAGGCCACAATTAAAGTAATAACACCAAAGGCAAAAGCCAAAACGAACAGAATAAGAATTGGAGTATAATTACTGATATGCTGATACATCAGCAACCCTCCTTATCTTTAAAACCGTTGAGGCACTTAACACATTGTGATAACTTTTGCAAGCATCAGATTAAAAAGTATTGAACAAAACTTCATCAGGGGGCTTTTAATGGACTTCAAAAAGATTTTGCAAAAAGAAGGAATAGGAATTATGGGCACTGCTGACAGAAAAGGAAGGGTTAATCTTGCCATATATTCTCCCCCTATACTTATATCCCATGACATAGCGGTGTTTGGAGCAACAAGAAGAAAGACCTACCAGAATCTTAAAGAGAACCCCTATGCCATGTTTATGTATATATTAGACAAAAGATGGGAAGGAATTAGAATGGAGCTGGAGCTAATAAAAGTGGAAACAGAAGGGGATATGATTAAAAAAATAAAAGAAAACTTTAAGAGTATGGGATATCATGGCCTTGCAAAAGAGATAGCCTTCGCCCTATACTTTAAAATTGTCAATGTATTTCCTTTAAAGGGAAGGTAATTTGAGAAAAGAAGAGAAGATTATAGAAGAGCTCAAAGCCCAGCAGGGGGATATGTGGAGGATCTTTAAGATCCTGGCTGAATTCATACAAGGATTTGATGCCTTGGCCGACATTGGAGCAGCTGTGACCTTCTTTGGAAGCTCTAAATTCTCAAGAAGAAACAGATACTATAAACTGGCCAGAAAGACCGCTTATATGTTGGGAAAAGCAGGGTTCAGTATAATAACAGGTGGTGGACCAGGGATAATGGAAGCAGCAAACAGAGGAGCTTACGAAGCAGGAGTAACATCAGTAGGGTTAAACATAGAGATACCTCAAGAAGAGGAGCATAACCCCTATCAAACCGTATCCCTTAAATTCAAATATTTCTTTGTAAGAAAGGTGATGCTTTTAAGGTATGCTTTGGCGTATGTCATATTTCCAGGAGGATTTGGAACCTTTGATGAACTCTTTGAAGCAGCTACCCTTATCCAGACAGAAAGAATTCTTCCTTTCCCTGTGATTCTATTTGGAACAGACTACTGGAAAGAGCTTTATCAATTTATGAAAACAAAAATGATAAAGACAGGCACTATAGAAAAGAAAGATTTGGCCATATTCTTTCTCACAGATAGCCCAGAAGAGGTGGTTGAAATAATAAAAGAAGAGGTAAACAACAAACTCAGCATTCTTGAGAATCAGGATCTTTTGCCTGAAGTAAAAGAGGCTTTAAAGAGGATGGTAAGCTTATGAGAAGATTCTTAATAGCAATATTGGCAGTACTTTTGGCTGGTTGTTCAAGAATTGTGAAAATCTCTGTGTCAGGAAATGCCTATCTACCGCACACCTACAGCATCAAGGTGGTATCTGAAATAAAGGATGAAAGGGCTAAAAGCTTTGTAAAAGCTTTTAAGAAAAACCTCAAATGGGAACAGTACCTCACTGTAACAGACTCTGATGAATACGATGCTCTGGTTAAACTGAAAAAATTCAAGGTTTTTAAAAAGAAATCTTGGGTCATAAAAGCACAATTTGAGATAAAAGAGGTGGGTTCATCCAATGCTTATAACATTACTATGTACTGCGAGGTATCCCCAAGGATAGACTCTGAGGAAAGGGCTGTTAATCTTTGTGGGGAAAAGGCAAGCTATCATTGGGAATATGTTACTCAACTGCCTGAAGACGCCTACTCGGGCAAAATCAATGTTCCCCCTGCAGACTCTGCAGATGCCAATCCGTGAAGCTCATCCTGAAGCTCATCCATAGAGATAAATAACTATGCATCCAGCAAGCATTAAAAGTGATCCTACAAGACGGGTAGGGAAATTGGACTCTTTAAAGAGGAAATAGCCGTACAACACGCTGAAAACGAGGGTGGTTCTTTTAACAGCAATCATATAAGCAGCTTCAATGAGACTTATGGCTATCATGTGGCTAAGGATAGATGCAGCCTGAAAAAAACCAACGCTTAACACTTTAAAAGATGTGGCCTCTCTTAAAGGGACATTCCCTTTGTTTACAACACATATTAAAGACATTCCCACCACAGAAACCAAAGGATAATAAAAGAGGCCAAAGAAAACAGGATCAGAGAGTAAAACACACTTTTTGCCCAAAACGGAAGTTATGGAGTATATGAAAGCCACAATCAACATTAAAAGAGAGCCTTTCTCCTTCAAAATCCCTTTAAAAGGAGCGAGAAAATCACCCCCTTTTTCAAAGTGAAGAATATACGCCCCTGTAACTATCAGAATTATGCCAAATATACCCTGTTTTGAAAGGCTTTCTCCCAAAATTAAGCTTCCTGTAAGGATCATAAAAAGGGGTGTGAAGGCCAGAAATGGTATAGTAAGGGATAAAGGAGAAATGGTTATGGCTCTCATATACAAAAAGAAGGCTGTAATCTCCAAGGGAAGCAAAAAAGCGAGTGTAATCCAAAACTCTAAAGAAAGGTGAGGCCATGAGATGAAAGCAAGAGGAACAACAAGGAAGGGAAGGCTTCCAAAAAACCTGAAAAATACAATATTGTAAAGTTTTTCTTGTGAGAAATAGAACTTGGTTAAAGCATCAGCTGTGGAGAGGGTAAAGGCACAGAAGATGGAAAGAAGAAACCAGGACATATCAGGGTTTTCACTCTTTTATACCTAAAGCCTTCTTCCCTTCTTCAAGCATTTTTAAAAACTCCTCCTCGTTTATCATTTTTATTCCTAATTGCTGTGCCCTTTGATATTTGCTGCCTGGATTTTCACCCACCACAACAAGATCGGTCTTTCTGGAGACAGAGTTGGAAACCTTCCCTCCAAGCCTTTCAACCCAGCTTTTTGCCTCATCCCTGGTCATGGAAGAAAGAGCTCCTGTAAACACGACCACCTTACCTGCAAAGGGACTGCCCTTTACCTCTTCTACAGCCTGAGGCTTAACGCCGGCTTTAAACATCTTCTCTATCATCTCTCTGTTCCTCGGCTCTTTAAAGAACTTCACTATGCTCATAGCTGTTTCCGGGCCTATACCTTTAATGGATATAAGCTCATCAAAGGAAGCGTTAGAAAACCTCTCCCAGCTCTTAAAATGTTCAGCTAAAACCCCTGCGGTATACTCTCCCACATTGGGAATACCTAAAGCATATATAAATTTGGCCAAGGTGGGATTTTTGGCCCTCTCAATGCCTTTCAATAAGTTATCTGCAGATTTTTCCGCAAATCCTGGAAGCTGAAGAAGCTGCTCTTTAGTGAGATAGAATATATCCGCCAAATCCTTTACAAATCCCTTTTCAACCAAAAGCCTTGCTGTCTTTTCCCCAAGACCTTCTATATCAAGTGCCCTTCTTGATGCCATATGCCTGAGGGCCTGAACAAGCTTTGCGGGACACGAAGCATTAACGCATTTATAATAAGCCCCCTCCCTCACAACCTCTGCTTTACACACAGGGCACTCCTTAGGGGGGGTGATGGGTCTTTCCTTTCCTGTTCTTTCTTCTTTTATAACCATAACTATCTCGGGTATCACATCACCTGCTCTCTGAACCAAGACCTTGTCCCCTATCATCACACCCAAACGCTCCACCTCATCAAAGTTGTGGAGAGTGGCTCTGCTAACCACAACGCCTCCCACCTCAACAGGCTCAAGCACAGCAACAGGTGTTATGGTGCCTGTTCTTCCCACTTGATAAACCACATCCAGTATCCTTGTGGTTCTCTGTCTTGGCTTAAACTTAGCAGCGATGGCGTATCTCGGACTTCTGGCAGTAGTTCCCAGTTTTTCCCACAGATCAAGGTCGTTTACCTTGACAACTACACCGTCCAATTCATACTCAAAATCGTCTCTTATGCTCTCCATCTTTTTGTAGAACTCTATAACTTTATCTATACCTTTCACCACAGCTCTGGGATTAGCGGTCTTAAACCCCCATTTTCCAAGAGCTTCTATTATTTCCGAATGCTTCTTGAAGGTTACTCCCTCCACCAGACCCACTCCCCAGGTTATAAAGTCCAGCCTTCTTTGAGCGGTTATTGATGGATCAAGTTGTCTCAAAGAGCCAGAAGCAGCATTTCTCGGATTGGCAAAGGGTTTTTCCCCTCTCCTTATAAGCTCTTTATTCAGCTCTTCAAAGTCTTTCTTGGGCATAAGAACCTCTCCCCTCACCTCAAGAAGTGGAGGAATAGGCAGATCTTCATTCTTTATAAGTCTTAGAGGAACCGTCTTTATAGTTTTGACATTAGGAGTTACATCCTCTCCCACATATCCATCTCCTCTGGTAGATGCCACCTCTAATCTTCCATTTCTATAAACAATCTCACAGGACAGGCCATCGTACTTAGGCTCAACAGAATATTCTATAAGAGTGTTCATGGGAAGATTTAAAAATCTCTTTATTCTTGCATCAAACTCCCTTATCTCATCTTCGTTCCTTGCATCCTGCAAAGAGAGCATAGGAACAGAATGCCTAACAGGCCTGAAGCCCTCTTTTACAGGAGCTCCCACCCTTTGGGTGGGAGAATCTGGGGTAATGAACTCGGGAAACATCTCCTCCAACTCTTGTAGCTCTCTAAAAAGCTCATCATATTCAGCATCAGATATTACAGGATCGTTTAGAACATAGTATCTGTAATTGTGGTAATTAATAAGCTCCCTTAATTCCTCTATTCTCTTTTTGGCCTCTTCCTTTGATATTTTCTTCTTTTTCATAATCCACCCCCAGAAAGTAAATAGAGTCCAAATATAATTATAGCCAAAGCTGTAATTACTTCTATCTTTCTGTAGTGATGCTGAATAGTCGAAAACCATCTCAAGGCTTTGGCAAGGAATAAAGAGACCAAAACAAAAGGCAATGCTATCCCCATGGAATAGCAAAACAAAAGGAACATCCCTGAAAAAACCCTTTCTTTTAAAGCAGCCATGGAAAGAATGGGAACCAGTATGGCTCCCACACAGGGACTCCAGCTGAATCCAAAGGCAAACCCTATAAACAACGGAGCGATAACCTTGCCTTTAGGAAGCCTTTTTACTTGAAAGGTTCTGCGGAAAGTGGAGATTTTGAATAGTCCAAATATATAAAGAGCCCAAAAAATAAGAAATAAGCCCAAAATTCTCTTTAAAACTATGTAATGGGAGTTCATAAAGGCACCTATGGTGGTAGCAGAAGCACCCAAAAGAACAAAAGAAAGGGTAAAACCCAAAATAAAAAGGGCTAAAGGCGCTCCTAAGGCCCTGTAGGAAAAATTCCTTTCTGTGAGTTCGCTAAGGGAAAATCCTGTAACAATGGAAAGATATACAGGAACCAAAGGTAAAACACAAGGAGAAATAAAGGACAGGATTCCACCTAAAAAGGCTACAAAGGGACCCACCTCTCCAGAACTCATAGTTTATCCCCGTAACCCCTCAAAAAAGACGCAACATCCATAACCCTTTTCCCTTCAGGCTGAATGTAGAGTAACTCTATACTTTCCCTGCCGCAAGCTATCTTAAGTACGCCTTTTTTTATGTCCTTTTCCAATATACTGCCAGGAGAACCTTTTCCTGATGATACCTTTGATCTATAAATCTTGAATCTTCTGCCAGATATAAGAGCTACAGCTCCAGGTTTAGGAGAGAGTGCCCTTATTTTGTTGTGAATACTGACTGCATCCTCATTCCAGTCTATAAAGGTCTCCTCTTTGGAGATGGGTTTTGCATAAGTGGACAGACTCTCATCTTGAGGAATTTTGATAATTTCGTTATTTTTTACCCTTTCAACAGCTTCCTCCATCATTTCAGCAGAAATCTGGGAAAGCCTTTCGTGAAGCTCTCCATAGGTTTCGTCATCTTTTATGGGAACTTCCCGCTGTAAAAATATATCCCCTGCATCAAGCCTTTCATTCATCCAGATGATGGTAACTCCTGTTAATCTTTCCCCATTCATTATGGCTCTTTGTATGGGAGCTGCACCCCTGTACTTAGGTAAAAGAGAAGGATGTACGTTTAAACAGCCTATTTTTGGTATTTCCAATATATCCTTTGGCACAAGCTGACCGTAAGATACCACAACCAGAATATCTGGAGAAAGAACTTCTATCTCAGGTTTAGCTTCCTCTATTCTTTCAGGGGAGATTACTCTTAATCCAAGTTCAATTGCCTTTGATTTAACAGGGGTGGGAGTGACCTTCCTTCCCCTTCCCCTGGGTCTATCAGGCTGAGTTATCACCAAAGGAATGTCAACCATCTTATGTAGCCTCTCCAGCACAGGAACAGCAAACTCAGAAGTTCCCACAAATACCACTTTCATCTTTGTATCCACTCAAAGGGATTTATGTGCTCAAAAATAGGAGTTGAATTCTGTAACCTCTTCATGAAATTTATGCTCTCCTCTTTAAAATGGCCAGTTTCAATTCTATCCTTTAAAGCTCTTTTAAGATACTGAAAATTGTCGTAATGTTTAACAATTCTTGCCTCAGCATAATCCTTGGCGGTTAATGTGGATATGAGAAACTGCCAATCAGAAGACTGTAATAACAGCAATTCCTTAGCCAATTGGTGCAAAAAGGAGAAGGTAAGCTCGTCTATCTCTTGAAGAGAGGCTTTAACAGACTCTAAAATCTCCACAAAATCATCCTCACATTCATAAATCTTCTCCCATGTCCAAGAGGTGAGTTCGTTAAACCATATATAGTGAAACCCTCCTTCCCCCCAAGATCCTTCAGGAAGGGATATAACATCAAAGGATGATACCTCTTCCAGAAATTCTGAATAGGTGACAAGCTCTACCTCTTTGGAAGAAGAAAACCGCTTTATCACCTCCTCCAGCCACAATGGACCTTCAAACCACCAATGACCAAAAAGCTCTGCGTCATACAAAGCAGAGAGTATCCCGGATTCACCGTGCTTGTTGTAATAATCTAACAGAGTATTTTTCACCAGATTGTAGAAATGCTCCGCATGCTCCTTTACCGCTTCCCTCGCTTTATCAGGCTCATACTCTTTCTTGTCAGCCAAATCTGTTTTTGATCCTGTAACTCTCCAGTACCTCAATCCCCCTGGGAAATGTTTTTTATGAAACTCTAAGTACCTAAAATCACCAGGGTATCCCCACTCACCACTCCAGACCTGTAGAGCAGTCACAGGATCCCTGCCAAAAACCACAGCCCCTTTCTCCTTCCCATAAGAAACAGCATAATAAGGCTTGTAAACGGTTCTTTCTGCCTTCTCCTCTAAAGATTTATACTCTTTATGAAAACGCTCCCACAAAAGCTTTAGCCCTTCAAATCTTGAAAGATAGGTGCCTATTGCTCTTCCGCCCTTTATAAGATGCTGATCAACAAAAAAGTATAAGATGCCGTTTTCGTTAAGTACCTCCTCTACACCGCACCTTTCATAAGCTTCATAATCTCCTACCGGGGGTTTCCAAAGATAAGATGGACGATAAGCACATTCAGGAAGCCAAAAGCCCTTAGGAGATACACCAAAATGTTTCTCATAGGTGGAAACACCTATACAAACCTGTGCCCTAACAGACTCATCCCTTTTTAAAAGGGGAAGATATCCGTGGGTGGCACACGAAGTTATTATCTCTATGAAGCCTTCAGACTGAAGCTGGGAAAAACTCCAGACGATATCCCTTGCCCAAACACTAACGAATTTTTTAAGCAATCCATTATAGTAATCAAACCACATGCTCGCCAGCTCTACCTTTTTGCTGTCACCCACCTCCTTAAACTCTTTTTCATTCTCCCTGGCATATCTGATCTTCATATTGAGATATTCCACAAAGGACTCCTTAAACTCATCAGACGACAACTGTTCAGCAAGGACAGGAGTGATACCCAAAGTTAATTTGGCTTTTATTCCGCCTTCGGCAAGACGGGTGCAAACATCAAGAATAGGTAGATATGTTTCCGCCGCCGCTTCATTCAACCACTCCATACCGTGAGGCCATGTTCCGTATGAAATGACATAGGGAAGATGAGCGTGAAGCACCATTCCAATTCTGCCCTTAACAGATTCCATAAAAAACCTCCCGTTGCAAAGTCATCTTGACTTACTGAACACATAAATTATTATTTATTCCAGTTTAATATAATGGGGCGTGGCCAAGCTGGCAAGGCAGCGGACTTTGGATCCGCGATCCCAGGTTCGAATCCTGGCGCCCCAGCCAAAATATAAGAAAAGCAGAAGGTTACCTTTTGGCAGCCACAAAAAAGGTGAGAACCTCTAACTCTATTCCCAAATCTATGTGCCTTACTGTAACATTTTTAGGAACCTTCAATCTTACAGGGGCAAAGTTCAAGATTCCTTTGATCCCAGCTTTAACAAGTCTATCTGCCACTTTCTGGGCCTCGGAATAGTGGACTGCTATTATAGCAATCTTCAACCTCTTTTTCCTGATAACCTCCTCCATCTCATCGGCATGATACAAGGTGCAATCGGGTGGCATTACGCTCTTTCTCTCCTCGTCCACCACCTTGTCAAAGGCAGCGGTTATTTTGAAACCATGTCTTTTAAATCCCTGATAGGACAAGAGAGCTCTACCTAAATTGCCCACCCCCACAAGAGCCACTTCCCACTCTTTATCAAGGCCAATAATGCGCTTTATATCCTCCTTCAAATCCTTGACATAGTATCCAACTCCTCTAGTCCCAAACTCGCCGAAATAGGCAAGATCTTTTCTTATCTGAGCGGGATTTATACCACACCTTTTCCCAAGTTCTGCAGAGGATATGACCTCTATCCCCTCCTCTTCTAAATCGCTCAAACACCTTAAATAAAGGGATAGGCGGGCAATCGTAACTTCAGGGACTTTAAATCTCATTACCCACTGCCTCCTATTTTATTTGTGGTAACAATCACAATATAAAGCATTTTAAAAGGGGAGGAAAGACCTCCCCTTAAAAATTAAATTTTTGGTATTATCCAACCAAAAGATGAACCGCTTTAAAGGGATCAGCAAAAAGAATGATAAGAGCAACAACCAAGGCGTAAATGGTAAGAGCCTCAATCATAGCCAAACCAATGATCATACCAACCATTATCTTACCAGAAGCCTCAGGATTTCTTGCGGTTCCCTCCATTGCAGCCTTTACAGCCATTCCCTGACCAATTCCACAAAGACCAGCGGCAAAACCAAGGCCAAATCCTGCAGCAATAGCTGCAAACTTGAGCATATTGAGGGCTGCCAGCTTAAGCTCAACATTCTCAGCAGCCATAGCAGGGACAGCAAAAAGAACCCCCAGACCCATCATCAGCGCCACTTTTCCCATTCTCTTAAGCATTCCCTCTACCTCCTTCTAAAAATTATTAGTGCTCCTCGTGCTCTTCAACAGCCAGGGCAATGTATACAATAGAAAGGAGAGTAAAAACAAGAGCCTGAACCAGACCAAAGAATAAAGATAAAAACATCAAAGGAATAGGAAGCAAAAAGGGAACCAGAGTGAACAAGATGAAAAGAAGAGTCTCCTCACCCATTATGTTCCCAAAAAGACGAATAGAAAGGGACAATACCCTGGCGAGATGACCGATTGTCTCCAGTATAAAAATCAGTGGAGCAAGCCACCATACTGGGCCAGCAAAATGCTTTAAATAGTTCTTTACTCCATGTTTTTTAATACCCCAATAATGATAATAGAAGAATACCACAATTGCAGGGGCTATTGTGGTGTTCCAATTGCTGGTAGGAGCGATAAACCCTGGAACCAACCCAATCCAGTTTGAAAAAAGTATAAAAAGAAAAAGGGTTGCTATAAGAGGAACATGGGGTCTAACATCTCCAGGTATTGTTCCAGCCATAAAATCTGTCATACCCTCAACATAGGTCTCCATAACATTCTGTATGGCAGTGGGGATAAGGCTCAAATTCCTGGTTGTAAGCCACCCTAAAATTATTAATAGACATGAAACAACAAGAGCCAAGAATACATGAACAAAATGGGGGCCCAAAGGATTAATCACAAAGGGTTCATACATAATAGCCAACCTCCCTATACATTCTTCAAAACACCGATTTCAGTAAAAGGTATAAGCCACAAAATACTAAAACCTACAACACAGGATACAGGATTGACTATATTTTTTAGAAACAGAAAAGCCAATACAGCGGATAAAAGGAGATATTTCACCCCTTGGATCATGTAAAAATAAAATCTTGAACCAGAATACACAATGTCTTTGGCTAAAAGACACAAAAAAAGGAAGTTAAAATAAGCTAAGAGACTTCCAATGAGAACACCAAGGAAAACCTTTTCGTCCCTCCAAAAAAGGGAAAGAAAAGAAAAGAAAAAAACCATAGCAAAACCTTTAACCAACATCCTCTTTATCGCTTTCTTCTCTCTCAAGTGTTTTTAACCCCCTCTTAACCTCTTTAAAGAGGCTGTAAAAACCAGAGGCAACCCCTATAATAAAAAACCCAGCATCCCCCAGGGAGAAGTTCCAAACTTTTTGTCAATAAGCACACCTACAGCCAATCCAATAAAAATGCAGAAGACCAAGGTTAAACCTATTGCGCTTAACCTTGTTATAACCTTTATAAGACTGCCTTCTTTTTTAAATTCTTTTAAAAAACTCATGCTAACCTCACGCCCTATTTAGCAATTACTTTTGACCGCGTCAACAACAAAGTGAAAGTTTTATCTTATACAAAGTAGAGCTATTCCTTGGTAAAAAAGGGCTTCAGCAATTCCAGAGGAAGTGGGAAAATAATGGTTGAGTTTTTTTCTGTTGAAAGCTCAACCAAGGTCTGTAGAAATCTCAACTGAAGAGCTATGGGGTGCTGTCCGATTATATCCGCAGCTTCTTTCAGTCTTGTAGCAGCTTGATATTCTCCTTCAGCGGCGATGATCTTTGCCCTTCTTTCCCTTTCAGCCTCTGCCTGTTTTGCCATAGCCCTTTGCATTTCATGGGGAAGATCAACATGCTTAATCTCCACAGTTGTAACCTTTATTCCCCATGGATCTGTATGTTCATCAAGGATAGCCTGTAATCTTGCATTTATCTTTTCTCTATGGGATAGGATTTCGTCCAGCTCAACCTCCCCCAAAACGCTCCTCAATGTGGTCTGAGCAAGCTGGCTGGTTGCAAATAGATAGTCTTCCACCTCTATAACCGCTTTTTCTGGAGATATCACCCTGAAATAAACCACAGCGTTCACCTTAACAGAGACATTGTCCTTGGTTATCACATCCTGCGGTGGAACATCCATGACCACTGTTCTCAAACTCACCTTAACCATCTTATCTATAAAAGGAATAAGTATGATAAGGCCAGGACCTTTGGTGGCAT
>JALVKL010000173.1 GCA_027033775.1 bacterium
GAGAATATTAAAAAAGGAATAGAGTTGTTTTTAAGGGGAAGTGACAGAATGCTTTTGGGTGAAGCTTTAGAGCTTGCGGAGTATGTGATTTCTAATCTCAAGGATTTCTGCGATAGTATCGCATTTGCTGGATCTTTGAGGAGAATGAAAGAGACTGTAGGTGATATAGATATATTGGCTGTTGGGGAGAGAAGGGAGATAATAAACAGATTTACCAGTCTCGATAAAGTGACAGAGATTATAGCAAAAGGGGAGACAAAGGCGAGCATATTGGTGGAGGATAGACAAATAGATTTGAGGGTTGTGAATAAGGATGAGTGGGGATCAGCACTTCAGTATTTTACAGGCTCTAAAGAACACAATGTTCATTTAAGGGAGCTTGCAAGGGAGAAGGGATTCAAAATTAACGAGTATGGGGTATTCAGAATATCCGATAATGTAAAGGTGGCTGGTGAAACGGAGGAAAGTGTTTACAATATCTTAGGCCTGGATTACATACCTCCTGAACTCAGAGAGGATAGAGGAGAGATAGAGGCTGCCTTAAAGGGAGAGCTGCCTGATCTTATAGAGTATGATGAGATAAAGGGGGATCTTCACATTCATTCAAACTGGAGCGATGGTTCCGCCTCTATTCAGGATCTTGTGAAGGAAGCGTTGAAGAGAGGTTATTCTTATATTGCAATAACCGATCATTCTAAAAGTATGAAGATAGCCCATGGATTGGATGAGGATCGTTTGTTGGAACAGTTGAAGGTCATAAAAGAGATTAACAAGAGTTTAAAGGGGTTTAAAGTATTAGCTGGTATAGAAGTTGATATAATGCCTGATGGCAGTCTCGATCTTTCAGACGAGGTGTTAAAGGAGCTTGATTGGGTGGTGGCTTCGGTTCATTCCCGTTTTAATGAGGATGCCACAGAGAGAATATTAGCAGCTATCTATAATCCCTATGTAACATGTATAGCACACCCTTCTGGAAGGATGATATTTCAGCGTGATTCATATCCCGTTAATTGGGATGAGATTTTTAAAGCGGCTTCTGAAACTGGAACAGCTTTGGAGATAAACGCTCATCAGGATAGACTCGATCTTAACGATATTCTCTCAAGAAGGGCTGCCAAAGATTTTGGTGTTAAACTGGCTATAGGCACAGATTCTCATCACCCAGGCCAGTTTTGGATGATAAGGCTTGGAGTAGGGGTGGCAAGAAGAGCCTGGCTCACCAAAGAGGATGTGGTTAATGCTTGGGGATATCGGAAGTTGAAAAGTTTCATAAACAATAAAAGGAGGATAATGTGCCGGTAAATATAAAAAACATTCTCTGTGCAGTTACTCTGGAAGCTGAGTCTGAAAGGATAATAAAATATGCCGCCTCTTTGGCTAAAAGATACATGGCTAACCTTTATCTTTTAACTGTTGTGGAAGAGCCTTCTTGGAGTAAAGAACATGGCTTGGATCTTCAGGGTCTGTTTTCCACTTTAGAGGAAAGAAGTAGAATAGCCTTGAAGGATTTAGCCTTTAAAGCAGAAGAGCTTTCCGAATCTCAAGTGGAATCTTATGTGCTTAGAGGCAAGCCAGCGGATAAAATATTGGAATTTGCCGACGATAAAGGTGTTGATTTGATAGTTATAGGAACCCATTCTGTTTCTCCAATACAGAAGATCCTTTTAGGAAGCACCGCGGAAAAGGTTTTGCATAGATCCAAAGTGCCGGTTTTGGTGGTGCCTGTTAAATAAATCCTGTCTCTTTCAAGAAATTCCAGTTTACGTTCTGTCTATTCGTATAAATGAGGCTTTCTACATAACGGGCTATAACATCAACCTCTATATTAACAAAATCCCCAATTCTTTTTGTTTTTAAATTTGTATTATTAAAGGTATGTGGGATTATAGCTATCTCTATTATGTTATCTTTTTTTGAGGCAACGGTTAAACTTATGCCGTCAACAGCTAAAGAGCCTTTTTCGGCTATGTATTTTGATATTCTGTGGGGCACTTCTATAGTTAAAGTGTAGAAATCTCCCTCTTTTTTTAAGGATCTAATTATACCTGTATCGTCCACATGCCCTAAGACAATGTGTCCCCCCAAGCGGTCTCCCAACTTCAGGGCTCTTTCTAAATTCACTATTTCGTTAACACTTATTTTTTTTAAATTCGTTTTTCTTAAAGTTTCAGGGGATACATCAAAGGTGAGTTTATTATCTTTAAAATCCGTGAGTGTTAGACAGGCTCCATTAACACATATGCTCTCCCCTATCTTTAAATCTTCCCAAGCACTTTCAGTTTCTATTTGAAGTTCGTATCCTCTCTTTTTTCTTGTAATTCTTTTTATTCTTCCTGTTTTTTCTATAATTCCAGTGAACATCTATAGCACCTCAATAATAACAAGTTTTAAATACAGTGTTTCAGGCATTTCTATTAAAAAGGGGTGATCTTTAGCCTGATACCTAACAGATACTATTTTTCCTTTTCTCTTACTGTCTTTAAGGGCTGATTTTAATGTTTGCAAGAAAAGATCTAAAGTGACATGGTGAGAACAGGATGCTGTTACCAAAAGCCCCCCTTTTTTAAGAATTTTTATTCCTCTTAAATTTATCTCTTTATAACCTCTGAGAGCATTTTTCACAGTTCTCTTGGATTTTGTAAAGGATGGGGGATCTAAAATCACCATGTCAAATTTTTTGCCCCTTTTTTCCAGTATCCTTAAGTATTCAAATACATTTCCTTTAACAAAGGTGATTCTGTCTTCTACATTATTTAACTTGGCGTTTTCCTCAGCAAGTTCTATCATATACGAAGATATGTCAATGCCAATCACTTCACAATTTCCTTTCTTGGCACAATAAATTCCGAATCCACCTGTGTTACAGAAGCAATCAAGAACATTTCCACTTGCAATATGTGAGATCTCTTCCCTGTTTTCTCTCTGATCTAAATAGTGGCCTGTTTTATGCCCTTTTATAAGGTCAACCCAAAAACTTACACCATATTCTTCAATTTGAATCCTTTCTTCAAGATGGCTTTTTTTGCTTTTTATTATTTCTGCTCCTTTATAGTCTAATCCTTCAAGGACTCTTCCTGGAGCATCCTTCCTTTCTATTATCTGTTGGGGGGATAAAAGCCTGTCAATGACATTTATAATACTTTCTTTTATCCTTTCTAAACCTGCAGTTAGTATTTGAAACACAACGGAATCTT
>JALVKL010000174.1 GCA_027033775.1 bacterium
CCTGATTTCTGCTCATTACTCTCCCTGCTCCATGACAGGTGGATCCAAAGGTCTCTTCCATTGCTTTTTCTGTGCCACATAGGACAAAAGAGGCTCTTCCCATATCCCCCGGTATTATAACAGGTTGTCCTGTTTCCCTGTAATACTCTGGCAGCTCTGGATGTTTTGGAGGAAAAGCCCTCGTAGCTCCCTTCCTATGGACTGCCAATTTCATTTTATTTCCATCTACTGTGTGCTCTTCTAACTTGACTATATTGTGCGCTACATCGTAGACGGTGAATAAACCAAGATTTTCCCAACTTGTTCCAAAAACTCTTTCGAAGGCTTCTCTTACCAGATGAGCTATAATCTGTCTGTTTGCCCATGCAAAGTTTGCTGCACAGGCCATGGCAGCAAGGTAGTCTTGACCTTCTGGTGAATTAAAGGGAGCACAGGCAAGCTGTCTATCGGGAACATTTATTTCGTATTTTTTAAGTGCCCTTTCCATAACCTTAAGGTAATCTGTGCACACCTGATGTCCAAAACCCCTTGATCCTGTATGGATCATTACGGTTATCTGTCCCTTAAAGAGTCCCAATCGGTTAGCCAACTTTTCATTGTAGATCTGTTCAATCACTTGTATCTCTAAAAAGTGGTTTCCTGAGCCTAAGGTTCCCAATTGATCCTTCCCCCTCTCGTAAGCCTTCTCACTTATCAGATCGGGATCAGCTCCTGGAATACAGCCCTTTGATTCTATTCTCTCTAAATCAGAGCTTTCGCCAAATCCCCTTTCAACTGCCCATTTGGCACCCTTTCTCACCACCTGTCTTCTTTCTTGACGGCTGAGTTTTATACTTCCAGAAGACCCAACCCCTGAGGGTACAATTGAAAATATGGTATCTGTTAGAATTTCCAATTTTTCTTCTATATCCTCAAACGTGAGATTACTCCTTAATAATCTTACACCGCAATTTATATCAAATCCTACTCCTCCAGGTGTAATAACTCCATCACGCGATATATCAGTTGCCACTACTCCCCCTATGGGGAGCCCGTATCCATAATGGATATCCGGCATAGCAAGGGAAGCCTTCACGATACCTGGCAGTGTAGCTGCATTGGCCACTTGTTCGTGAGCGCCATCTTCTATTATTTCTGGTAGCATCTTCTCTTTTGCATAGATTATTCCAGGAACCCTCATGCCAGGTTTGTATCCTTTGGGTATCATCCATCTATAATCGTCTATTTTTTGAAATATATTGGCACTTTTTTTGGCCATCTTATCTCCTTCTAAACGTCGAATATAATTTTAGTTTTCAGATTATCTTTTTCTTTTAATATCTTTATATTATGATATGTAGCTGCTTTTATATCTTCAATAATTTCGTGCTTATTTGGATCATAAGTTTCTCCTAATAAGAGAACTTTCAAGTTTTTATCTTTAATATCTTCTATTATTACCCTTTTTACCAAAAACTTTTCTGCATCTTTTAGATAAATTATCTCATTTAATAATGAGATAAGCAGGTCTTCCTCGTCTATTCCTTTAATTTCTATTTCTTTCTTTTGTTTTTCTTCTATTTTATCAACATCATACATAATAGATATCATTCCCCGTGCAGCCTCTTCAAAAAGCTCCTTTAAATTATGACCCCAAACCTCTATGCCTGTATCGGCGGTTGTATCTATCACTTTGTATCCCATCACTATAAAGATAGAACTTATATATCACCTTCTCAAGGGGATAGTTGAAATTGCCCTTTATGGCAGGTAATCTCTTAACTATGAGAAGATGGAGAAGGAAATATTACGATATCTTCGCCAAATTTTATGATTGGGTTATCCGGGTTCATTCTGGTGATGTCAGTGAAAGACTGAGGGAGTTTCTTGTGAAGAAAGCATCTATCAAAGACGGTATGAGGGTGATTGACCTTTGTACTGGCACAGGATCTGTGGCTGTTAAAGTGAAAATCCTTTGCCCAAGGGCATGTGTTTACGGAATAGACTTCTCTAAAGGTATGCTCAAAAAAGCTATGGAAAAGAGCAAGGATATAAACTGGATCCTCGCAACGGCTGCTTTTCTTCCTATAAAGGATCAGAGTATCGATGTTGTTCTTTGTTCTCATGCCTTTTATGAGCTAAAAGGGGCTGAAAGATTTTGGACACTTGGAGAGATAAAAAGGGTGTTAAAACCGGAAGGAAAATTTCTCCTTATGGAGCACGAAGTTCCCAAAAATAGGCTTATAAGAATGCTTTATTACATTAGGATATTTTCTATGGGATTTTATGATGGGATAGGGTTTATAAAAAGGGAAATGGATGTGTTGAAGTTGTTTTTCCGTAAAGTGGAAAAGCTTTCATCTCCCACGGGAAGATCAAAGCTTATACTGGGAGTCAAGTAGATGAGAAAGTTTAAATTTTTGATTATCCTTTTGGGAGTAGTGGTTTTAATAGTGGACACCTATATGGTTCATCATGGTGGGTCTCTTTGTCCTTTTGAAGGGTGTAAAATTGTTTCGGAAACACCTTTTTCAAAAATATGGGGCATACCTTTAAATTATTGGGGTATCACTTTTTTTGTGATCTCCATGTTTTTCCTTTCCATTGAAAGCCTTTTCTTTTATTGGATATCAATAGGTTTGGGCTTTTCTTTATATATGGTCTTTCTTCAGCTGGCTGTTATTGGGAAGGTCTGTCAGTTATGCATTTTTGTGGAGTCCCTGGTCTTTGTTCTTTTTGTAATTTCTTTGAAGGAGAAATATTCTAAAAAATCTCTTCTCTTTATTCTATTGGGCTTTTTCATCACTCATGCTTTTTACACTTTTCCTCCATACTATATTTCTTCTTTAAAGAATGTATCTATTTGGAGGGGAAACGGGGATTACAATTTGGAGTTTTTCTTTGATCCAGAGTGTCCTGCCTGTGAAAGGGCTTTTGAATTATTAAAAAATAAGAAAGCTTTGATAAAAACCATTAATTTCAGATGCACCCCTGTTCACAGGAATTCAATGGGCAAATGCATAAAGTTTTATAAGCTTTGTGGTAAATTGAAAGATCCCTGGATGGCGTTTGATATGATCCATTCTGGTAAAAAGAGTAAGTGTTTTTTATGCTATTTTTCCTTTTATCGAGAGCTGTGTAAAAGAAATATTGATTTTCTTGTGTTCCTGAATTCCAAGGCAGTTCCCACCTTCGCAGTTAAGAATGAAGACAATATTAAAATCTTTGTGGGTTATAAGAGCTTGAATGAATGGCTTAAAGAAAGCAAAGGCGAGGTCTCTTCAGAAACCGAAGAATTTTTTGCCCCTATAGGTGGGGTATGCACCCCAAAAAGATGTAATTAAAATCATGGACGATAGAGTTAGGGAGATAGCAAATTTTATTTATGAAAATGACAGGCTTTTCAAATTTTTGGGAGCCGAGATTCTTGAGTGTGCCGATGGTTACGCAAAATTGAGAATGAGGGTAGAGGATAGACATCTTAATGCCGTTGGAGTTTGTCAAGGTGGTGTTATCTTCACTTTAGCGGATCTTGCTTTTGCTGTGGCCAGCAATGTGGGTGGCAAACTGGTTTTGGCTGCGAACTGCAACATATATTATATGAAAACTGCCGAAGCTGGGGATGTACTAATAGCTGAGGCTAAAAGGCAGGGAAAAGGTTCTAAACTTTCCCATTATATAATAGATGTTTTCAAAGAAGACTCTAAAGAAAAGGTGGCTTTGTTTACAGGATTAGGTTATTTCTTAGGGAAAGAATTTATAACAGGTTAACATCTTGTATATCCACACTGCTCACAAATTATGCAACCTTCTTTATGGTGTAGTATGTTGCCACAATCAGGACATATACCTGCCATATGCTCATCAGTTAATGGAAAACTTACCCCTTTTATACCCATATATCGTTTGATGGCTTTTGCTATAGAATCGGCACATGAAAGGAGCATTTCTCCCTCATCCCACGATGGATTGGGGCATCTTATACCTTCTATCTGTTTCAATATGGCTTCTACTTTAATACCGCTTCTTAAAGCAAGGGATATCAGCCTACTTATAGCTTCCAGCTGTGACGCTGCACATCCTCCGGTTTTTCCCAGCTGTGAAAAGACTTCTACTAAACCCTTATCGTCTTCGTTCACCGTTACATAGAGATTTCCGCAGCCTGTTTTCATCTTTATTGTAGCGCCTTTGGTAATTTTTGGTCTTTCCCTGGGATACAGTTTTTGTTCCTCTATCCCTGAAAAGATTACTTGATCCTGAAAACACCTATCTCGGAACACTGTCACACCTTTGAGCCCCAGCTCATATGCCAATTTATAAGCCTCTTTTATATCCTCTATAGAAGCTGAATGTGGAAGGTTAATGGTTTTGGATACAGCGTTGTCCACAAAAAGCTGAACAGCTTTTTGCATTTTTAGATGTTTCTCATAATGTATCTCATAAGCGGTAACGAAAATCTTTTTCAGTTTTTCTGGGATTTCTTCTATTTCGGATAGTTTACCTTTGGCTATTATGTTTTCCTTTATCTCATCTGGGATATTCAATCTTTCTAACTCTTTCACAAGCAGAGGGTGTATATACTCTACCGTTTCTCCATCTAACAACTTCCTTCTATAGGATAAGGCAAAAATGGGTTCTATTCCACTGGAGCATCCTGCTATAAGGCTGATTGTTCCAGTGGGAGCCACTGTGGTTGTAGTGGCATTTCTTATGCCAGTTTTTTTGATCTTTTTTACTAAATATTCCCAGTCTAAAGTGAGATAATTGCCGTTGACATTCAAAAATCTTTTTATGTTTTTTTCATCTGTATAAACACTTTTCTTTATGGCAGGGAAGCAACCCCTTTCCTTTGCCAGTTCTAAAGAGGCAAGTTTGGAATGGTACTGAATGAACTCCATTAATCTTGAGGCTATTTCCAGGCTTTTTTCCTCTCCATACTCAACTCCCAGCTTTATAAAAGCATCTGCCAATCCCATGATACCAAGGCCAATTTTTCTCGTTTTCTTTGTCATCTTCTCTATTTGAGGGAGGGGATAAATGTTGGCGTCTATTACATTATCTAAAAATCTTACAGCCCTTTTAACGGTCTTTTTTAGTCTTTCCCAATCTATGCCACTGTCTTTCACAAAATTGCTAATATTTATAGAGCCCAAAACACAACTTTCATAAGGCAAGAGAGGCTGTTCTCCACAAGGGTTGGTAGCTTCTATTGATCCAAGTTTAGGAGTGGGATTGTATTTATTGACGTTGTCTATATAAAGAATGCCAGGATCTCCTGTTCTCCAAGAGTTTTCAGAGATCATATGAAATATATAATCTGCAGGTATCTCTTTTGTCTTTTCGTTATTTCGAGGATTAATTAAAGGAAAGTCTCTATTTTCATATAAAGCTTCCATAAAGGAATCTGTTATCGCCACAGATATATTGAAATTTCTTATAACATGAGGGTTTCTTTTCAGATTTATAAACTCTTCTATATCTGGATGGTGGCAGATCAAAACTCCCATATTGGCACCACGCCTTTTACCCCCTTGTTTTATCTGTTCAGTGGCAGCGTCAAATACCTTGATGAAGGAAACTGGTCCACTTGATATTCCCCTTGTGGATTTTACAATGTCCCCTTTGGGACGCAGTCTTGAGAAAGAAAAGCCTGTTCCTCCTCCGCTTTTATGTATTATCGCTGCTTGTTTGAGGGTCTCAAATATACTCTCCATGGAATCTTCAATGGGAAGCACAAAACATGCTGCAAGCTGTCCCAGTTCGGTGCCAGCGTTCATAAGGCAGGGACTGTTAGGCAGAAAATCCATATTTTGCATCATATTTAGAAACTCTTCATAAACCTTTTCTATCTCCTTTTCGGATTTGCCATACAATTTCTCTATTTCAGAAATGGACTTGGCCACCCTTTTAAACAGCTCTTCAGGTGTTTCAATGAGGTTTCCTGACTCATCCCTTCTTAAGTATCTTGCTTCTAATATCTTGCGAGCTATGGGGCTCAGTTTCATTATTCTTCCAATTCTATAATATTTATGGCCTTACAGGAAGGACAGCTGACTTTTTGAGTGTAAGTCTTTCCGCATATATAAAGATGCTTGCTCAGCACTCTTCCACATCTCCAGCATCTCTCTTCTACCCACGAGGATCCATCGTTGGCAAAGACTTTGATTTTATGAGAACTCTGAACTTTTGCTCTCTTTCTTCTTTTTATAGTTCTGCTGGGCATACCCTTCACCTCCTTTTATATGGAGAATTCTCTCAATATGGGTTTTTCCATAAGATCCAGGGTCTCTTTTATGTTAATAAAACCAGGTGTATTTTTAAAACCAGGTAATTCTAAATAGACCCTTTTTACCTGCCTTCCTAAATCTACTCCTTGCCTCATAACAGATATAATATCTCCTTCGTATATTCCCGTCTTTTTTACTATTGAGCTCAACTCTTCCCCTTTGCTCCAGAGATAGGCTGCATCTGCATAGGCCCAGTTGATCTGACAGGATGAAGGATAGGATATATACCTTGATTCTATTTCTCTTATAAAATCCGCCAGCTCTTCTATCTCTTTTCTTATATTTTTTGGTAAGTATCTGCTTTTGCCATTTTTTAACTTGTCTGATTCCCTACCAATACAAGAGAGTATTGTCGATATAATTTCAGGATCCAATTTGTCGAAGAACCCCTCTAAAATCATCTCTGTTACCAGAAGCTCTTCAATATGGATCCTTTTGATTATTTCCGCAGGAAACTTAAGGTTGAGTTCTTCATCTATATACCCCAGTTCTTTAAGAACATCGCATTTTCCATAAAATTCTGTAAGTAGAAAGCTGTTGATATAACGCAGCTTTTCTTCTAATTGATTTATCTTTTTGGTGAAGTACTTTCTTTTTCTCTCAGTTGCCCTACATTCTATCTTGTGAGTACAAAATTCACAGCTTTCCAGTCTCAAGCTTTTTAGTATATACTCTGTGCGAAGTATCTCTTCCGTTACCGCTTTCCTTTTTTCCAACAATCTTCTTCTCTTTCTCTTTGAAATATCCTTTTCCTCTAAAGCCTCTTCAATAGAGTTGAGAATCTTTTTATCCCTTTCTATCAATGTTTCTAACTCTGTCTTCTTTATTTCCATAAATTCTTCTTTGAATTCACACTCAAATACAGGAAGTGCTTCCAATCGCCTCTTGTATTTTAAAAGCTCTTTTTTAAGTTTTTCCTTCTCCTCTTCGTGTTGGAAAGACCATAAGGAAGAATTTAAGAACCTTTCTATTTGGTTTTTATCTTCTCTTGATAGAAGATTTACAATGGAATTGTATGAAAGCCTAAATGCACTTTCTACTGGTTCAATGTATCGTTCGTCATACATAGGTATCTCTTCGTGTTCTCTTGGATCGAATCTGACAATCACATATCCAATGCTGTCTATCCCCCTTCTTCCGGCTCTTCCAGCCTTTTGGAAGAACTCCAAATTCTTTAAGGCCCTAAACGAGTTTCCATCGTATTTTATCACACTGTCAAAACAAACAGTTTTAGCTGGCATATTTACTCCTAAAGCAAATGTGGAGGTGCAATAAACCACTTTCAGCAGTTTCCTCTCAAAAAGCATTTCCACAATTCTTTTTGCTTGTGGCACCAATCCTGCATGGTGATATCCAATTCCTTTTAATAGAAGAGGTTTTATCCTCTCAATGAATGGCCTTACCTCTTCTGAAAGCTCTTCCATGTAAGCATTAACAAAATTCCTTACTTCAATCTTTTCTCTGTTTGTAAGTAAGTTTTTGTATGTTCCCAGCTCTTTGGCAAAGGCTTCCACCTTTTTTCTGTTAAATAGGAAGTAAAGGGCTGGAAGCAGACCCTTTTCTTGGAGTTCGTTTATGATTTCTATATGGCCTACTGGCCTGAATACCCTTTTGTTGGATTTGCTTTTTTCCACAAACCTTTTCACTTTATTAAAGCTATTAAGTCCTGTTTCTCTGGTTATCCCAAGGATCTTTAAGGGAACAGCCCTTTTGAAATGCTCTACCACCACAGTTTCTCTGGACTTTATAATCTCTATCCATGCCGCCAATTCATGGGCATTGGGTATGGTTGCAGAAAGTCCTAATATCTGTGTTTCATATGGTAAAAGGACTATAGACTCTTCCCATGCAGCTCCCCTTTGATCATCTGATATATAATGGATCTCATCGAATATAACCAATTTGGGAACGGGAAATAGGGTTTCTTCTTGAAGCATGTTCCTTAGAACCTCTGTGGTCATTATAAGCATTTGGGCTCTCTCATTTACAACTTCGTCTCCAGTTATCAGTCCCACATTCTCTTCACCGAAGAGTTGAGAAAAATCTCGGAATTTCTGGTTGCATAGAGCTTTCAAAGGTCCCGTATAGATTATCCTGTGTCCTTCTTTGAGCCAGTCTTCAACCACATGGTCTATTATGGCAGTTTTGCCTGTTCCTGTAGGGGCAGCAACTATAACGTTTTTTTCCTGTTTAAGCTCTTTTATAGCATTTTTTTGAAAATCGTCTAATTTTTCATAAGGTATCATCCCTGTAAATACTCCATAATTCTAAAATTTTTTGAGAATATAGGTTTTATTTCTAAAAAATCAAGTTTTTATTGATATTGACCCCATTTAGGGAGAGGTTATATTTAATTCCTATGAATAAAAACAAAGAGCTTGCCAAAATACTGAACAGAATAGCGGATTTTTTAGAGTTAAAAGGGGAGCTCGTCTATAAAATAAATGCTTACAGAAAAGCTGCCAGGGTTATAGAGTCTTTAACAGAAGATATAGAGGATATATATAGGCAGGGCAGAATTTATGAGATTCCTGGTGTAGGGGAAAGGATAGCCAAGAAAATCAAAGAATTTATTGAGACAGGCACCATATCCAAGTATGAGGAGCTGAAAAAGGAGTTTCCTGAGGATCTGGTAATTTTGCTTGATATACCCAATTTGGGTCCCAAGACATTGAAGCTTGCCTATGAGAAATTGGGTGTTAAGAATTTAGACGATTTAAAGAGGGTTCTGGAAGACGGTTCTCTTGCTTCCTTACCAGGCATGGGTCCAAAGAAAGTGGAGAATATTAAAAAAGGAATAGAGTTGTTTTTAAGGGGAAGTGACAGAATGCTTTTGGGTGAAGCTTTAGAGCTTGCGGAGTATGTGATTTCTAATCTCAAGGATTTCTGCGATAGTATCGCATTTG
>JALVKL010000175.1 GCA_027033775.1 bacterium
ATGGCAAAAATAAAAAACCCGACTATAACAGCCTTTTCTTTTAGCAGCTCTTTTTTTAGCTTCTCCCTTGAGAACAAAAATATGAGAATTACAAGAGTAGGTATCACGAAAGCCACAGGTCCTTTGTCCATAAATCCCAGTCCCATGAATACAAATCCAGCAATTATAGAGGGTTGTTTCTCCTCTAAGAATCCGATTGCTAAAAAGTATATGGAGGCGGTAATGAAAAACAGTAAAACCATATCTGTTATTGCAAATCTTGCGTATTTTATAAACAGATAACAGGTGGAGAGGGTGAGAGAACTTAAAAAGGCCAAATTTGGTTCTTGGTAAAGCTTCAGTACCAGAAGATAAAGCAAAATTACAGTAAAGATAGCCGCTATAGCAGAAGGAACTCTTGCAGTGAATTCGTTTACTTTGCCGTGGTTTAAGATTACAGAAGTTGAAGCTATTAGCCAAACCATAAGGGGAGGCTTTGCGATTCTTGGTTTACCGTTATACTCAGGAATGAGCCATTTCCCTTTATTTATGGCGTTTTGCGCGCATATCAAGTACCTTCCTTCATCTATCTCCCACAGTGATACCTTCCCTAAAGTGGGGAAGACAATGGCTGAAACCAAGAGTATAAGGATGGCTACATGGCCCATTTTCTTGTAATTTTCTCTTATCATAGTTAAATTACATACCTGAAAGGCAAGATATGTGAAAGGGGGGAGTAAAGGTGAAGGGGGAGTTTGAAAGGTTATGTCTGATACCTTTAGGGATTTTAGCACTTTGTGAGGAAAAGGTTAAATCTGTAGCTTCTGAGCTTTCTGAGAAGGGCAAGGTTAAAGAGAAAGAGTTAAAGGACAAGCTTAATGAACTTAAGAAAAGATCTGTGTTTGCCACTGTTGAGAAAAAGAGCAATATATTCATCACCAGATTATTGGACAAACTGGATGTGCCAAGGCGTTCTGAAATATCTCAGATAAAGCGTGAAATAGAGGAGCTAAAAGAGATGATAAGGGAGAAGTTATGAGGAAAGCTTTTGTTGAAAGAAAAACCTTGGAAACAGAAATAAAGATCGAACTTTGCCTTGATGGTAAAGGCTCTTTTGAAGGCTTTACAGTATCAGGTTTTTTCAACCATATGCTTGAAGCCTTTGCCAAACATGCTGGATTTGATCTTGTGGTGGAAGCAAAGGGGGATACTGGAGTGGATTTGCACCACACTGTTGAGGATACAGGTATTGTGTTAGGTGAGGCTTTTAGAGAGGCTCTTAAGGATAAAAGTGGTATAGCGAGATTCGGTTATGCTGTGGTTCCCATGGATGAGGCTTTGGTTATGAGCGCAGTAGACATATCTGGTAGGGGATCTTTCTTTTTAAAGGGAGAATTTCCAGGTTATGAAGTGGGAGGGTTTCCTGTTGAACTTGTGGAGGAGTTCTTTGTTGCTTTTTCCCGTGAGGCTAAGCTGACCCTTCACATTCAAATACTTTCAGGTAAGAATCTTCACCACACAGTTGAGGCACTTTTTAAATCTGTGGCGAAATCTCTGAAAGATGCTGTCAGGATAGAAGGGGAAGGAATTCCCAGCACTAAAGGTACTCTATGATAGTCATTGTGGATTACGGCAGAGGAAATCTGAGAAGCGTGGAAAAGGCTTTTGAGAAGCTCGGCTATAAAGCTATGGTTTCTTCTCATCCCGAAGAGATTGTCAGTGCTGACAAATTGGTTCTTCCTGGAGTTGGTGCCTTTGGTGATTGTATGGAGAATTTGAAGAGCTATGGACTTATAGAGTCTGTCCTGGAGTTTATAAAAAGTGGGAAGCCATTTTTGGGCATATGTCTTGGTTTACAGCTGCTCTTTTCTGAAAGCGAAGAGTATGGTCCCGTTAAAGGGCTAAACGTTATACCTGGCAGGGTGGTCAGATTTCCTAAGGGGCTAAAAGTGCCTCATATGGGATGGAACACTGTTGAAGTGGTGTCCAACAATCCTCTTTTTGATGGAATAGATAATAACAGTTTTTTTTATTTTGTTCACTCCTACTATGTTGTTCCTAACGATAGGGATGTCATTTCTGCTGTTACAGATTATGGAGTCAAATTTGTGTCGGCTATCTGGAAGGAGAACATATTTGCCACCCAATTTCATCCCGAAAAGAGTCAAAAAGTGGGTTTAAAGTTTCTGGACAATTTTGGTAAATTAAAGATTTGATGGTTGTTAAGCGTTCTTTAAGCTTTTGGGATAAGCTTTATATACTTGGATTTCATTCAAGGTATGACGTGTGCTCTAAATGGGAAAAGGGCGAAAAAAATCTTGGTATTCCTGGAATCTATTATGCCAAGACATCCTCTGGGGATGTGCCTTTACTTAAGGTACTATTTACCAATTACTGCAGTTTCAACTGCAGTTACTGTGCTAACAGAGCTTCCAGAGATAGAATAAAAAGGGTATCCTTTGGTGTCCACGAGCTGGTTAAGATAACCCAAGAGCTATACCGTAAGGGACTTATAAGGGGTCTGTTTTTATCTTCTGCTGTGGGTATTTATCCCCATGAGACCTTCATAAAGATGGGAGAGGTTGCAAGAATCCTGAGAAAGAATGGATTTAAGGGATATATACATCTCAAGATACTTCCCTTTGTTCCCTGGGAGACTGTTAAGCATTATTCTAAATTTGCCAACAGAGTCTCTTACAATTTGGAGGCCCCTACAACGGATCTGTTGGAATTTCTTTCCAGAGAAAAGGATTTGAATTACGGAGAGGATATACTAAAAAGGCTGGGCTCTTTCACCACTCAGTTTATTGTGGACTATGGAAAAGACAAAGATTTGTTTTATTTAAAGTTCATAGAAAGATTATGCAGTTTTGGACTGAAAAGGGCTTATTTCAAAGCCTTTGAGCCCATAAAGGATACTCCCATGGAGCATTATCCATCAGGAAGCAGAATGAAAGAGCACAGATTATATCAAGCCGAATTTCTCATTAGGGTTTATGGTTTTAGATCCGAGGAGATAGTTGGAGAGGATGGTAAGTTGAATCCCCATTTAGATCCAAAGGAGTATTGGGCATATAACAACCCTTGGTTTTTCCCAGTTGATGTGACGGAGGCTCCCTTTGAAGAGCTTATAAGAGTGCCTGGTATTGGAATAAAAACGGCAAAAAGGATATTGGCTCTAAGATTAAAGGGTGAGCTTACAGCTGATGGGCTTAAAAAACTTTTGCCTTTCTATCTAAAAAGTGCCAAATATATCATCTTTAAAGGAAAAAGATTGGAGGATTGTGGTGGAGATAAATTCAGAGTGTTTCCCCTGTTTTTTAAAACAGGTGTTGAATGTTTGTGATGTTATTAAGCTAAAGGAAGAAGAAAGAAAAGAGATTATGAGAGAGGTTCTTTCATATCTTTCCACTGCCTCTTATAATATGCCTCCCCCATATCTTTCAAGGGATGTGTATAACATTATTTCCAAAATAACTGGGGTCAGCGATCCCTACGAAGAGATAAAAAGAGAGTCTAATAAATTTGCCCTTTCCCTGTATCCAAAATTAAAAGAAAGGGTGAAGAAAGCCGAAGATTCCCTCTTTGAAGCTGTTAGACTTGCTATTATAGGAAATATCATAGATTTTGGTGCTGCCCATAATTTTTCTTTAGAGGATATAAACTCCTTTGAATCTATTCCTATAGGGATCAACCACTACGATTATTTAAAGAAAGACATAAACCAGGCTAAAAGCGTATTGTATATTGCAGATAATGCCGGGGAAGTGGTGTTTGATAGAATCTTGGTGGAGGAGTTGGCAGCTAAAGGTAAAAAGGTCTTTTTTGCAGTAAGATCAAAGCCTATAATAAATGATGCCACATTTCAGGATGCTGTAGAGGCAGGGATTCACCATTATGCAGAGATTATTGATAGCGGGTCTGATGCTCCGGGTATTCTTTTAAATAAGGTTACAGAAAGATTTAAGCATCTTTTTAGGGATTGTGAAGTTGTTATAAGCAAAGGACAAGGCAATTTTGAGACACTTGAGGATATTCCTAGGAGGGTTTATTTCCTTCTGAGAACCAAATGTGACGTTGTAGCTTCAACACTTGGTACAAATTTGGGAGATATTGTTATCCTTAAGGGGGGAAGAGAGTGTACCAGTGGCCTTCTCTTGCTATAGGAGAGCTGGAATTCCAACATCCTATAATTCAAGGAGGAATGGGAGTTGGCATATCCCTTCACAGGCTTTCCTCTGCGGTTTCTCTTTGTGGGGGTCTTGGTGTCATTGCTGCGGCAGCTATAGGCCTTGAGATTAGACACGAAATTAAAAACTTAAGAGAAGCTGATAAGATCATGCTTGATAGAGAGATAAGGAAGGCCAAGGAGATAGCCCAGGGGAAACCCATAGGGGTCAACATAATGGTGGCTGTTACAGATTATGAGGAGAAGGTAAAAACAGCTGTGGATGCTGGAGCTGATGTTATAATCTCTGGAGCTGGACTTCCCTTTTCACTGCCTGCTGTGACAGAAGGAAAAAGTGTATGTCTTGTTCCTATAATATCATCGGCAAGAGCTGCTGAGCTGATACTCAAGAGGTGGTGGGCAAAGCATAAAAGAGTACCTGATGCTTTTATTATAGAGGGTCCCCTTGCTGGTGGTCATCTCGGTTTTAAAGAGCAAGAACTTAAAGAGAGTGTAGCTCCTGATCTCTTATCTATTTTGGATGATGTACTTTTTCTTGTGGATAAATGGAGAATTAAAATAGGATACAGTATTCCTGTTATTGTAGCAGGTGGCATTTACAGGGGCTGGGAAGTTAGAGAGGCTTTGGAAAGGGGAGCGTCTGGTGTTCAAATGGCTACAAGGTTTGTAGCTACCCATGAGTGTGATGCTTCTATGGCTTTTAAAAAGGCTTATGTTAATGCAAAAAGGGAGGATATAGTAATAATTAAAAGCCCAGTGGGTATGCCTGCCAGGGCTTTAAAAAACAAGTTTGTGGAAAGCATGATGAGAGGTGAGAGAAAACCTGTTAAATGTCCTTATCACTGTCTTAAACCTTGTGAGCCTAAAAAGGTTCCATACTGTATAGCAGAGGCTTTGATAAAAGCTAAAGAGGGCGACATTGAAGACGGTCTAATATTCTGCGGAGCTAGGGTTTACGAGGTGGATAAAATCATTTCAGTGAATCAATTAATGGACGAGATTTACAAAGAATATATGGGGGAAGGGGTTTGAAGTACATCTTTGGGCCTGTTCTTTCTCGGAGACTGGGATTGTCTTTAGGTGTGGATCTTGTTCCTTTTAAGGTTTGTTCCTTTGATTGTGTCTACTGTGAATGTGGAAGAACCACTTTAAAGACCATGGAAAGAAAGGAGTATGTTCCAGCAAAAGAGGTTTTGATTGAGCTTAAGGCTTTCCTTGAGAAGGACATCTATGTAGATTTTATAACCTTTTCGGGATTTGGTGAGCCCACTTTAAATATTAAGTTTGGAGACATTGCTTCAGAAATCAAAAAAATAAGCGGAAATAAGCTTGCTCTTATAACAAACGCTTCCCTTTTTAACTTAAAGGATGTGAGAAAAGAAGCTTCTCTTTGCGATGTTGTTCTTCCCTCTTTGGATACTGCAATAAATGAGACTTTTAGAAGGATAAACAGACCTTGTGAAGGCATCAATGTTGAAGACTTAATACAGGGTCTAAAATCTTTTAGGGATGAATATTCTGAGACAAAAATGGCTTTAGAGATACTGTTCGTTAGAGGTTTTAACGATTCTGAAAAGGAATTAGAGGCTTTAAAGGAAGCTGTTGAATACATAGATCCCCATGAGGTTCATCTAAATACTGTGGTAAGACCTCCTGCCGAAGATGTCTATGGAGTTAGCGAAGAATTCTTGAAATACGCTTTAAAGGTTTTAGGAGAAAAGGCAAGGATAGTAGGTGTTTCCCATCTGAAAGAGAGGAATTGTGAAGCCTTGTTCCAAGCAATAATTGAGGCTATTAAACGAAGACCTATGACTATTGGCGAAATAGCAGATTTATTGGGGGAAGATGAGAGGATTGTTGGAAAGTATTTAATTGATCTTGAAGTTTTGGGAAAAGTTCAAAAGATAAATCATAGCGGAAAAATATATTACAGGGGGAAAAATCATGAAGAAGATAATAGCCATTTTAATGCTGATGTTTCCTCTAATTGTTCATGCCCAAGTAAAAAAGAAGGTTATAATGGTGGTGGCTCCTGTCAATTTTAGGGATGAAGAGTTATTTCATACAATGAACGCTTTAACATCCTGCGGAGCAGATGTTGAGGTGGTATCTACTAAAAAGGGTGTTGCAAGAGGCATGTTGGGTGGTACATTTGAGGTGGAGAAAACCTTGTATGATGCTGATTGGAATAAGGCTTCTGCTATTGTTATAGTGGGGGGATCGGGGGCGGTAGTTTTCTGGAAGAACGCGTATCTTTTACAGAAAGTCAAAGAGGCTTATAAGAAGGGCAAAATAATAGCTGCCATTTGCATATCCCCTGTGGTTTTAGCAAAGGCTGGCATTCTTGTGAATAGAAAAGCCACCTGCTGGCCTGGTGTGAAAAGTCAACTTAGCCTTTACGGCGCAAAATATACCGGTTCAGATGTTGAGGTTAGTGGACGGATTGTAACAGCTGCGGGTCCATGGGCAGCGGATGAGTTTGGTAACGCTATCTGTTCTCTTCTTGGATACAGGTGATCCATAAAGTTAAAGAGACTATCAGTAAGTTTTCCCTGATAGAAAAGGGAGATAGGGTTTTAGTTGCTGTTTCTGGAGGTGTGGATTCTGTTGCTCTTCTTTTTGCTCTTTATGAAATTGGCAGAGAATTGGACTTTACTTTGGGAATAGCACATTTTCATCATGGATTGAGGGCTACAGCGGATAGGGATCAGGAGTTTGTAAAAAAGCTTGCTGAAGGGCTGAATATACCTTTTCACACTGAAAAAAAGAACGTGTATGATGTGGCTAAAGATCGTGGATGGGGTATAGAAGAGGCTGCAAGGGTTGCAAGATACGAATTCCTTGAAAATATCAAAAAGAAATTTGGTTACAATAAAGTGGCACTTGGACACAATTTGAATGATAATGTGGAAACCTTTCTTTTAAGAGTGATCAGGGGTGGATCTTTAGAAGGGCTTAAAGGGATACCACCCAAGAGGGATTTCTGGATAAGACCTCTTATAGAAATAAAAAGAGATGAGATTATAGACTTTGTTAATAAAAGAAATTTGGAGTTTGTTGTTGACGAGACCAATTTTGAAGAAGATATACTCAGAAACTGGATTAGATTGAGGCTCATTCCCCTTCTTTCTGAAAAGAATCCGTCCATTGTTGATACCATAGCAACAACTTTAAATGTTCTGAGAGAAGAACACGAATTTATAGAAGAGGCTGTTACCGAAGTTTTAAAGAAGATCCCTTACAGGTTTGAAAATAAAGTCTTAGTTATACCGTTGAAATCTATGGATGGTGTTCCCAGAATAATTAGAAGGAAGATAATTTTTAAGCTCCTTTATAAGTTTTTTTATACCGGTTTACCCAACGCAGTTGGCTATAAACATGTTGAAGCAATTTTAAATATGGCAGAGAAGAGAGAAGGAACCAAGTTTTTCTCCTTACCCAAAGGAGTGGTGGTTTCAAGGGAGTATGACAGCTTAATTATATATGAGAAACCAGGATGGGAGAATCGGCACAGACAACAGGAAGTGGTGATAACTGGTCCTGGCATTTATCCCTTTAATGGTTATCTATTTGAAGTTATTGAGGGAGATTTTTCCACAGTGGTAATTGATGGCAAATGGAATGCTTTATTTGACGCTAATAAATTGAAATATCCTTTATTATTGAGATATAAAAGACCAGGGGATAGGATATTGATAAAAGGGGTTGGCAGGAAAAAGTTGCAGGACTTTTTTGTTGATAAGAAAATTCCCAGAAGGGAAAGGGAGAGTATTCCCATTCTTGTGGATAAAGAAGGAAATGTTTGTTGGATTGTTGGCTACAGACAGAGGGAAGATTTAAAGCCGGAAGGAAAGGGCAAATCTATATTGATAAGATTGATTAGGAGAGACCTTTGAGGGTGCTCATTGATGAGGCAAGTATAAGAAAGAAGGTTAAGGAATTGGCGTCTCTCATTTCTGAAAAATATAAGGGACAAAAACTTGTTGTTATTATTGTCTTAAAGGGAGCCTTCATATTTGCTGCTGATTTGATTAGGGAGATAGAAGGGGTGGATATATACTGTGACTTTGTGAAGGCTTCCTCCTATGGTATGAGCACAGTATCCTGTAAAGATGTTAGGATAGATTACTTCCCAGAGATTAATATAAAGGGTGAAAGGATTTTAGTAGTGGATGATATACTGGATGCAGGTTATACCCTGAAAAAGATTGTGGATGAGATAACCTCAAGATCTCCGGAAAGTTGTGAGGTGTGTGTTTTACTGGATAAACCTGAAAGAAGAGAGGTTGAGGTAAAGGTTGATTATGTAGGGTTTGTGATACCCAATGAGTTTGTTGTTGGTTATGGGATGGACTGTAAGGAAAAATACAGAAACCTTAAATATGTAGCTGTATATGAAGAATAATGGAGGTTACCAATGGGAATTAAGGAAAAGATAATGGCTGATCTTAAGGAAGCCATGAAGAGCAAGGACATGGATAAGGTCTCTACCTTGAGGCTTCTGTTGTCTGAGATTAAAAACAAAGAGATAGATAAAAGAGGAGAGCTTACAGACGAAGAGATATACGCAGTGATCCAAAAAAGCGTAAAGCAAAGGAAAGAATCTATAGAGCAGTATAGATCTGGTGGGAGAGAGGATTTAGTTGAAAAGGAGCAAAAGGAGCTTGAAATCTTGGAAAAGTATCTTCCAGAGCAGTTGAGTGAAGATGAGTTGGAAAGAATAATTGATGAAGCCATTAAGGAAACGGAAGCCACTACTTTAAAGGATTTGGGAAAGGTGATGAGGGTGGTAATGCCTAAGGTTAAAGGCAGAGCCGATGGAAAGCTTGTTAACGAGATGGTGAGAAAGAAATTAGGAGGATAATGGATTACAGTTTAGAAGCTCTGGAGTTCTCCAAAGTAAAGGATATAATATCAGCTTACCTTAATACT
>JALVKL010000176.1 GCA_027033775.1 bacterium
GACAGCATTCCCATATGGATAAGCCGGTAATTATAAGTACAACAATATAAAAAATTGTAGAAACTTTTACAAATAAAGCGACAGCTACAACGGTTAAGCTTGTAATAGCTGTTATCCAGCGTTTTTTTAGCTCCTCGCTCATATCTTTTCTGCTATTCTGGTTCCCATTTCTTTGGTGCCTACCAGGATTTCTTGTTCTTTCTTTTTGTAAAGATCCGCTGTTCTGAAGCCTTCATTTAAGGTTTCTTCTACAGCTTTTTCTATAGCTTTTGCTGCCTCTTCCATATCAAAGGAGTATCTCAACATCATAGCCGCTGAAAGTATCATAGCACATGGGTTGGCTATGCCTTTCCCAGCTATATCTGGGGCTGATCCATGTACAGGTTCGTAAAGCCCCTTTTTACTTTCGTTTATGCTTGCTGAAGGAAGCATTCCTATGGATCCTGTAAGCATAGCTGCTTCGTCTGACAGAATATCTCCAAACATATTTCCAGCAAGGATCACATCAAACTGGTGAGGATCTCTGATGAGTTGCATGGCCGCATTGTCCACCAAATAGTGGGAAAGCTCCACTTCAGGATACTTCTTGGCCACTTTATTTACAATCTCCCTCCACAAAACCATGGCATTAAGCACATTGGCCTTATCTATGGAAGCCACTTTCTTTTTCCTCTTAAGAGAGGCTTCAAAGGCTATCCTAGCTATTCTTTCTATTTCCCAATCATAATATATCAGTGTGTCTATTCCTTTTTTCTTTCCATTTTCATCGAATATCCCCTTGGGTTTGCCAAAATAGATTCCCCCTGTGAGTTCCCTTACAACAAGTATATCAAATCCTTTGTCTCCCAAAATTTCTCTTTTTAAAGGGGACGATTCAATAAGAGCATCAAATACAATGGCAGGTCTTAAATTGGCAAATAGTTCATATCTTTTCCTTATAGGAAGGAGAGCTGCCCTTTCAGGCTGTTTTTCTGGTGGCAAACTTTCCCACTTTGGACCACCTACCGCACCGAAAAGTATGGCATCTGCCCAGTCACAAATCTCCTTTGTTTCTTCGGGAAAGGCATCTCCTTTAGCGTCTATAGCTGCTCCTCCAATAAGAGCCTCTCTAAATTCAAATTCTATCTGGAATTTGGAGGAGATCTTGTCTAAGACTTTTAATGCCTCTTCCATCACCTCTACACCTATTCCATCACCGGGCAAAACTGCTATTTTATAAGCCATAAACCCCTCCTACTCTTTCTGTTCTTTTATGTATGAGATGAGGCCTCCAGATTTTATTAGATCCATCATAAACTTAGGCATGGGCGTTATATTGAAGGTGAGATTTTTGGTAATGTTGACAATTTTGCCTTCTTCAAGATCTATAAGTAGTTCGTCTCCCTCTTCTGTGTTTTCTACAGCTTCTGGACACTCCACTATAGGAAGACCCGTGTTCAAAGCATTCCTAAAGAATATTCTGGCAAAGCTTTTAGCAACCACACACGAAATCCCAGCGTATTTTATGGCTATAGGGGCATGTTCTCTAGAGCTTCCACATCCAAAATTCTCCCCAGCCACTATAATGTCTCCTTCCTTTACCTTTGAAGCAAATTCTGGGTCTGCGTCTTCCATACAATGTTTGGCAAGCTCATAGGGATCAGATGTATTCAGGTATCTTGCGGGTATTATCACATCTGTATCTATATGATCGCCGAATTTCCAAACCCTTCCTCTTATTTTCATCCGTTCCTCCTTTATAATACCTCTTCTGGATGGACTATTTCTCCTGCTATAGCAGATGCTGCTGCCACATAGGGGTTTGAGAGATAAACTTCGCTTTTGGGGTGTCCCATTCTGCCTACAAAATTTCTGTTGGTGGTTGCAATTGCTCTTTCCCCTTCTGCGAGAACCCCCATATGTCCCCCTAAACAGGGGCCACAGGTGGGTGTGGAGATGACAGCTCCAGCTTCAAGGAATATCTCAAAAAGGCCCTCTTTTAAAGCTTGGTGATAGATCTTTTGTGTTGCAGGAATGATTATCAATCTCACATCTGGATGTATTTTTTTGCCTTTTAATATATAAGCTGCCTGCCTAAGGTCTGTTATTCTGCCGTTGGTGCATGAGCCGATGAAGGCTTGATCTATTTTGATATTTTTCGCTTCTTTCACAGGCTTTACATTTTCTGGAAGATGTGGAAAGGCTACCACTGGTTCAATGTTGGATACATTAATCTCGTAGATTTTTTCGTATTCTGCATCGGTATCTGAGCTTAAGAATATTGGCTCTCTTTTAGCCCGCTCTTTAACGTATGCTTTTGTTATTTCGTCTGGTGCTATTATTCCCGTTTTGCCACCTGCTTCTATTGCCATATTACATATGGTGAACCTTTCATCCATGGAGAGCTCTTTCAAGGTTTCTCCAGAAAACTCCATGGCCTTGTATCTTGCTCCATCTACCCCTATCATTCCTATTATATAAAGAATGATGTCTTTCCCTGTAACAAATTTTTGTTTCTTTCCCTTTAGCTCAAATTTTATAGTTGACGGCACTTTCAGCCATATCTTGCCTATAGCCATAACAGCTCCTAAATCCGTTGAACCTACTCCAGTTGCAAAGGCTCCTAAAGCTCCGTAAGTGCATGTGTGTGAATCTGCACCAATTACAAGATCCCCGGGGACAACTATTCCTTCTTCTGGCAAAAGTGCATGTTCTATTCCCATCTTTCCTATCTCGAAATAGTATTTAATGCCGTACTGCTTGGCGAATTCCCTCATTAATTTACATTGCTGGGCAGCTTTTATATCTTTATTGGGAGTGAAATGATCGGGAACCAATGCAATTCTTTCAGGATCAAAAACCCTTCCTTTGCCTATCTCTTTAAAAGCAGAAATGGCAAGTGGGGCTGTTACATCATTGGCAAGGGCTATGTCAACTTCTGCCATAATAATCTCACCAGGTACCACCTTCTCTTTTTTTGCCTTTAAGGCAAGTATCTTTTCAGATATAGTCATACCCATAAATTCCTCCACTTAAAGGGCTTTATTAACAGCGTTGAGATACGCTTCTATGCTTGCACGGATAATATCCGTTGCTATTGCTCTTCCTGTAAACTCTTTGCCCTTAAACTTTACCCTTAAGAAAACCTCTCCTAAGGCATCTTTTCCTGATGTTACAGAATTTATTCTGTAATCCAGCAATCTTCCGCTCATGCCTATAGCTTCATCTATTGCCTTAAAGGCTGCATCTACAGGTCCGTCTCCTGTGGATGTTGCTTTTCTCTCTCCGTCCTCCACAAGGAGCGTAACTGTGGCTTCTGGTTCTTCGTCAGAGCCTGTTTTTATAAAATAACTCTTAAGGGTTACCTTTTTGGGCTTGGTCAAGAGCACATCTTCTATTATTGCAATAATATCGTCGTCATAAATTTCTCTTTTCTTTTCAGTGAGTTCTTTGAATTTAAGATAGGCCATTTCTAATTTGTCTTCATCCAACTGGTATCCCAGTTCTTCCACTTTGTTTTTAAACATTATTTTTCCAGAGTATCTTGAAAGAATTATCCTAGTTTTAGGATAACCTATCTCTTCTGGATTTATAAGTTCAAAGGTTTTTGCTTCTCTTACAACAGCCAGTTGCATATACTCCACTTTATGGGCAAAGGCACTATCACCGATAATGGCTTTATGAGGTGGTATGTTGTATCCAGTTATTTTAGAGAATATTCTGGCAGTTTTATAGAGATTTTTAAGGTCAATATCTGAGGATAGTCCAAGCTTTTCACCGTGTATCTTTAAAGCCACCGCTACCTCTTCTAAAGAGGCGTTTCCCGCTCTTGTTCCCACTCCTGCAATGGTAAGGTGAGCCTGTCTTGCTCCTGCCTCTAAAGCAGCTATGGTATTGGCTGTTGCCATACCAAGGTCGTCGTGGCAGTGGATACTGATTATGACATCTCCTTTAACCACCTCTTTAATTTCAGAAACAAGTTCTCTGACCATAGAAGGAATAGCTATTCCCACGGTATCTGAAACATTTATTATATCCACTCCCCTTTCTGTTGCCTTTTCTGCAAGCAAAAATAGATAGGACTTTTCTGCTCTAAAGCTGTCCTCTAATGTAAGCTCAACCTCAAAGTTTTCTCTTTTGGCTATATCTATACTGTGAAGTACCCTTTCCAGTTGTTCTTCTTTACTGAGTCCAGCTAAATATGTGAGTTGAACCTCGGATGTGGGAGCATAAAGGTGGATTCTTCTTTTATTGCAATCTTTAAGAGCTTCTATAGCTGTTTCTAACTCTTTAATATCACATTTTGATAACACAGAAAGGACAGGTCCTTTTATCTCAGCAGCTATAAGCTGAACAGCTTCTCTTTCGTCTTTGTTTAAAGCCGGGTATCCGCAGTCTATAACATCAACTTTTAAGGATTCCAATGCCTTTGCCATTTCCAACTTTTCCTGAGGTGTGAAGGAAATCAAGGGTGATTGAGCTCCGTCCCTTAAGGTGGTGTCTAAGATGTAAACCTTTTCCATGGTCATTCTCCATTATTTAAGTTTTGAGATAGCTTCTTCAATTCTGTCTAAACCTTTCTTGATGTTCTCTAAGGATGTAGCATAGGAAAGTCTTGCGCATTTGTCGTCTCCAAAGGCAACTCCAGGAACAATGGCCACTTTGAATTCGTCAAGAAGATATGCTGCAAAGTCCATGGAATCCTTAATAACTTTGCCATTATAAGCTTTCCCATAGATTCTGGAGAAATTGGGAAATACATAAAAGGATCCATGGGGGTTAAAACAGCTTACATTATCAATAGAGTTTAGCCTTTCTACTATGTATCTTCTTCTTTCGTCAAAGGCCTTCACCATCTCTTCCACCTTATTCTGTGGTCCTTTAAGGGCTTCCACAGCTGCTTTTTGTGCTATTGAAGTAGGATTTGAGGTGGACTGGCTCTGGAGTTTACTCATAGCCGCCACCACATCTTTGTGGCCACATACCCATCCTATTCTCCAGCCAGTCATTGAGTAAGTTTTTGATACAGCGTTGACCAATAGGGTTCTTTCTTTTACTTCTGGAGAGATTGTGGCTATAGATACATGTTTTCTTCCGTCATATATGATCTTTTCATACACTTCATCAGAGATTATCCACATGCTGGGGTTTTTCTTCAGTATCACTTCCGCCAGCCTCTCCAGTTCTTCTTTTGTATAAGTTGCACCTGTGGGATTTGAGGGATAGTTTAATATTATGGCTTTTGTCTTATCTGTGATGGCTTCCTCTAAATCCTCTGGGGTGATCTTAAATTCGTTTTCTTCTTTGGTGTATATAAACACTGGTTTAGCCCCTGTAAGAACCACTTGATCAGGGTAGGTTACCCAGTAGGGTGCAGGTATTATTACCTCATCATTTTCCTCAAAAAGAGCCATTGCTATGTTATACAATGAATGCTTCGCTCCGCATGAGACTATAACTTCAGATTTGTCATATTTTAAACCTTGCTCTCTTTCTGTCTTTTCAATTATAGCCTCTTTGAGCTCATCTATTCCGGGAACAGGAGTGTACTTAGTAAAACCTTCCTTTATAGCTTTTATAGCGGCTTCTTTAATATTTTCAGGTGTGTCAAAATCAGGCTCTCCTGCTCCAAATCCCACTACATCTATACCTTCTGCCTTCATGGCTTTAAATTTTGCTGTTATAGAAAGGGTTGGTGATGGTTTTATTAGATTTACCCTTTTTGCTAATTTTACCTCCATTTTTGTACCTCCCCTTTAAGAATTCTTATGGAAGATAGTCTTTTTAAGCCTTATTTGTCAATGAAATAAAATTTCTCTTGAAAATGTATCCATTTTATAGGAAAGTCTTTATTATATTTTTAGAGAGGTTGGTTATGCCTAAGGATAAAGAAAAGGACTTGAATGAGCTATTTGAGCAATTTGCAAAACTTGTGGATAAGGAAAGAAAAAGGAGAATCAAAAAAGAATTGGAAAAAAAGGAAAGTCAGAAGAAAGAAGATAGATTTATAAAGCACGAGAGGAGTTAGCGATGCCAGAGGAAAAGAGGGAGATTAAGCCTGTAGAGGAGAGTATAGGCAGAATAACAGAGTTGGCTAAAAAAGCTCCTGAATTAATAGGGGTTCCAACAGGGGTTGAAGGGTTAGATGAACTCTTTTTTGTGGTGGAGTATGTGAGAAATAAACCGAAAAAGAAGCCCTTAGGTGGTATTCCTCTTAGATCGGTCATAAACATTACAGGGGTTGCCGATACGGGAAAGACTTTAATGGCGGAGCAGTTTGCTGTTAAGCAAGCTGATTTGGGTTACCCTGTCATTTTTGTCTCAGTGGAGAGTCCTGGGCCTTTTGTGGCTTCTTCACTGAAATATAGAGCTAAAGCTATGGGGGTGGATGAGAAGTCTGTGGATGAGCATGTTGTAATTGTGGATGCGGCTTCTCATTCTATTCTTAGGGAAGATGTACCGACTCTTCTTGCAACTATAGCACACGCCATTAAAAAGTATAAAACCAAATCCGTGGTGATAGATTCAGTTACTGGACTTTATGAAGCTCGAGAAATGCTGGCAAGATCTGTGGTGAGAAGCATATTTAACTTTTTAAAGAAGTGGTATCAGACAGGTATTCTTATCTCCCAAAAGAGAAGTGGACATGAGGAACTTTCTGCTGAAGCCGCTGGAGGCTATGCCGTTGCCCATATAGTGGACGGAACAATAGTGGTTTCTAAAGAGCTAATCACTTCCCAGAGAGCCGCTAATTTATACAAAAGACAGATAGGGGATATAGTAAGGTTATTCAGAATAGATGGTTGTAGACTTTGTGGACATGATACAAAGGTCAGGTTTCTTGAGATTACAGAAGAGGGACTTGTCAAGATAGGTCCTCCCATCTCTGAAGCTCAATAACTTTTTCTGGCATAATTGTTGCTAACCATCCTAAGTGGAGGTTTTTTAGGATGGTTAGCAGTCTTTATGTGGCAGCTTCAGGGATGATATCTGAGGAAAAGAGATTGGACGTTATCTCCAATAATCTGTCCAATGTTGATACTCCAGGTTTTAAGAAAGATAGAGTAACCTTCTCGGATTACTTTTATCACACAGGAATTGTTCCAGGATCACCGAAAAGGCTTTATAAAACTAACAGGTGGATTGGCTTTGATTCTCAGAACAGCTCTGTTTTTGCGGATAGATCTTATGTGGATTTTTCTGATGGTGTATTGCGGGAGACAGACAAGCCCACATCTGCGGCAATTGTAGGTAGGGGATTTTTCGTGGTCAGAAAGGATGGTAAGGAGCTTTTCACCAGAGCTGGCAATTTTGTGGTGGGAGCAGACGGAGTTTTAAGAACACCAGATGGTGCAGAGGTCTTGGGGAGGGTTTCTCCCAATCTTCCACCTGAGCCTGTGGTGGTTGATCCTAAAAGGGATGTAATTATTAGCGAGGATGGGGCTGTGGTTCAGGATGGCAATCCCCTCTTTTATTTAGAGATAAGAGATTTTAAGGGAGATTACAACAGATATTTGAAGAAGTTTGGCTATGGGTATTTTGAGTCTAAGGATGTGAGGAATACAGGTTTTTTCTTAAAAGACGTAAATCTCATGGTGGGTTACCTTGAGATATCCAATGCGGATGTGGTTAGGGAGATGGTGAATCTCATAAGCTGTATCAGGCATTACGAAGCCTGCCAAAAGGCGGTGCAAATTACATTTGAAGATACTGTTTCAAGATCTGTTAATGATGTTGGCAGAATTGCCTAAAGGAGGTAAGTTATGATTCGTGCCCTTTGGACTGCTGCTACAGGTATGAGGGCTCAACAGCTTAACATTGATGTTATCTCTAACAATCTTGCCAATGTTAACACTGTAGGTTTCAAACGGACAAGAGCTGATTTTCAGGATCTCATCTATCAAACTTTGAGGCCCCCTGGTGCAGATTCTACCGCTACGACAAAGATTCCCACAGGGATTCAGGTGGGGTTAGGGGTAAAGATAGCTGCTTTGGAGAAGATCTTTGCCCAGGGGAGCTTTAAGCAAACAGGAAATCCACTGGATCTTGCCATAGAGGGGAAGGGATTTTTCAAGGTTCAGCTTCCTAACGGGGAGATAGCTTATACCAGAGCAGGTGCCTTTAAACTCGACGATCAGGGAAGGATTGTAACTTCCGATGGTTATCCTTTGGATCCCATAATAACCATACCTCCAGATGCCATAGATATTTCTATAGGAGAAGATGGCACAGTAAGTGTTCTGCAACCAGGAAACACTGCCTATACTCAGGTTGGGCAGATTACCATAGTTGATTTTCCCAATCCCGCTGGACTTAGGGCAATTGGAAGAAATCTTTTTAGGGAGACTGATTCTTCAGGTGCTCCTATAGAGGGAACCCCTGGCACAGATCAGTTTGGAACCATAGTTCAGGGTTACGTGGAGACTTCCAATGTGGATGTGGTTGAGGAAATGGTTAATCTCATAGTGGCTCAGAGGGCTTATGAAGCCAACTCAAAGGCAATACAGACCGGAGACGATATGCTCAGGATAGCCAATAATCTCAGGAGGTAATTAATTGAGGCTGGCGGTTTTGACAGTGGCGTTCTTTTTGTTTTTTGCTTCTTTTTGCTTTTCAAAAGATTATGAATGGAAATTTATCAAATTGATTGAAAAAAAAGAGGGCTCACCTGTAAAGGTCTTGGATCTTTATGCAACCTATAGAGATTTTAGCCTGGATGTCCCCTTTAGAATATTAGCTTCTCGTTACAATCCCATAGGTGCTTACTCTTTTTTAGTAGAGCAGAAGAGCAAAAGGTTTTGGGTGCGAATAAAGTATCTTATTAGAAGAAAAGTGGCTGTTGCTTTAACCTTTATACCCAGGGGTAATCTTATAACTAACGGTATGATGGAAGAGAAAAGCTTGTGGATTTCTCCTAAAAGAGCCTCGAGAGTTGTAGAGAAGAAAGAAGCAGTGGGCAAGGTGGCTAAAAGGGATTTTAAGAGAGGCAATATTATTTTAGCAGATTATCTGGCAGAGCCCTTGCTAGTTAGAAGAGGGGATCTGGTGAAGGTGTTTTTTAGAGATAAAGCTATAGAGATAGAGGCTGTTGCTAAAGCTTTAAGAAATGGA
>JALVKL010000177.1 GCA_027033775.1 bacterium
TCAGCTACAGAGGTTAGAAAATTTTTAGGTGCTCCCAACTTTAAACCAGCTCCTCCCCCTCAATTACGGGATGTAAGTGCGGAGGAACCAAAAGTGGGAGTTTTTATTTGCAGCTGTTTTGGTGAGTTTGAAAGATTCTTAAATCTTGAAAGATTAAAAGAGGCAGTTTCTGCCCTTCCTCATGTGAATCATGTTGAGATAATAAAAGGATGCTGCACTCCTTTCACCATGCAGGATACAGCATCCAGAATAAGGAACTCTGGAGTAAACAGAGTGGTTCTTGCTGTGTGTACTCCTTTGCAGAAGCTCCTTAAGTTCAGAAGAACTGTGATGATGGCAGGGTTGAATCCACTGTTGGCAGAATTTCTCAGATTGAGAGAGGATGTAATAAGGGTTCATGAGAACAGAGAGGCTATGTTGGAAAAGGCTTTGTCTCTCATATCCTCAGGAGTGGAGAAGGTGAGAAGAGCCATTCCCGCTCCCGCCCCTGTAAAGGGTATAAGAAGTGGAGTTCTTGTTCTTGGGGGAGGGGCAGCTGGTATGGAGACAGCAAGGCTCTTAGCAGAAAATGGAGTAACGGTATATCTTGTTGAAAAAAACAACGAATTGGGTGGACTCTCAAAAGGGATAGACAGAGATCTTGAAGGGGACAATATAAAAGAGCATCTGGAAGCTCTCATAAAGAGTGTGGAAGAGAATGGAAATATTCATCTTTACAAAGGGTTTGAGCTTGTTGAGCTTGAAGGAACTGCTGGGAATTATTTTGCCATGATAGAAAGCAAAGCAAAAAACGAAACCTATGTTCTTGAAGTAGGGGCAATAGTGGTTGCTACAGGGGCTAAGGAGTTCAAACCAACCGGTGCCTTCCTTTACGGGGAGAATGAAAATGTTATGACTCAAAGGGAACTGGAATCCAAATTAAAAGAGGGCAATTTCACAGCAAAATCTGTGGTTATGATTCAATGTGTCGGATCAAGAAATAAAGCAAGACCTTATTGCAGTAGGATTTGCTGTTCTCAAGCCATTAAAAATGCCCTCATCTTGAGGGAAAGAGATGTAGATGTAACCATTCTTTATAGAGATCTGAATACTTATGGATTTAAAGAGGATTATAGAAAGCTGGCACAGGATAAAGGGGTTAACTTTTTGAGATTCAGTGGCGATAGGTATCCTCGGGTTGAGGAAAAAGAGGGAAAACTTAAAGTCAGGGTCTTTGATATCATAGAAGAAAAAGAGAAGGAGCTGGAGACTGACGCAGTTATACTTTCTGTAGGCATACATCCTGATATAGAGGAAAACAGAAAATTGGCCGACTTGTTGAAGTTTGAGCTTGATGAAGATGGTTTCTTTGATAGCGACGCCAATGCCTGTCCTTATGAAGAGGCTATAAAACGTTTGATGAAACCCTTTGAGCTTTCCACCAAGGGCATATTTGCAGTAGGACTTGCCCATTCTCCGAGATCCTATGTGGAATCTTTGCTCACAGCTAAAGACGCAGCAGGCAAAATCTTAACCTTTATAAAGAAACCTCAGCTTCCACCACCTAACGCCATGTTTGTTTCTGCAGTGAGGGAATCTAAATGTACCGGCTGTGGAATGTGTGTTACAGTCTGCCCGTATTATGCAAGGCAGATAGACGAAACCAAGAAAGTGGCAACGGTTACCCCTTATCTATGTGATTCCTGCGGAGCCTGTCTTGTGGCTTGTCCTTCTGAGGCTGCTTATATAAGGGATGCAAGAGGTGAGATGATGATTCCTTCTATAGACGCTTTGCTTATTTAGGAGGCAGAAGATGGCTGATAAAAAGTTTGAGCCTAAAATAATTTACGCTCTTTGCGCCTGGTGTGGTTCTGGAGGATCTGAAACTGCTGGTGCTTACTGGCTTAAATATCCTGAGAATGTGCGCCCTTTTAGGGTTATGTGCACCGGAGCTCTTGATTCAGCTTATATATTGAGGGCTCTTATAGAAGGGGCTGATGGTGTAGTGGTTAGCGGGTGCCACCCTGGGGATTGCCACTACAATGTGGGCAATTTTAGAGCGAGAAGGCGTATAGCCGTTATGAAGACTATACTGGATACCTTTGGCATAGACGGCGATAGACTCTGGTTAAGATGGGTTGCTCATGGTGAGGGAAAAAAATTGACTGATACTGCTACTGAGTTTAGCGAGCATATAGAAAAGAAAGGAGAAAATCCTTTAAAGAGGTGGGACACTTAATCGGAGGAAGTTATGAGCAAGGGAATTTCAATGGAAAGAACCGCAAATGATGCTATAAAGGAGCTTGCAAGAAATTGTGTGGAAAAGGGAATTGTTAGTGGAGTTGTACTTCTTACGAGACTTCCAACAGGTGACAATTACTCTTTTGTTTTTACGAAAGATGCTGAAACTATAAACTCTTCTACTCCTATAGCCCCTGTTATGCCTGTTCAGGCTGCAAAGGTTCTTTCAAAGATAACTAAAAAGGAGTCTCTTGCCAGACCTGCTTTGGCTGTTCTCAGACCTTGCGAATTGAGGGCTTCTATTGAGATTTCCAAAATAAATCAGCTTGACCTTAACAGCTTTATATTTGTCTCTTTTGACTGTCCGGGAGTGTATTCCTTAAGAAACTATCGGAGTGATCCAGAACAAGTGGAGGAAGCTTTTTCTAAAGAATTTCTTAATCTTTCTCTTTCTAACCCGAGAAGTCTCTGCAGTGTTTGTGAAGACTTTACCGGTGAGCTTGCGGATATAGAGATTCAGTTTTATGGGCTTTCTGGAACAAGGATAGTGGCAAGGTCAAAAAGGGGAGAGGAAGTTCTCTCTGCCTTGGGATGGAGTCAAGAATTGGAAGACGTAGAGAGGGATTCCATAAAGGATCTTTTATCAGAAAGAAAAAAGAACAGAGCGGATTTTTTAGGGGAGTTTCACTCCTTTGTCGATACTCCCGACAAGCTTCTTGATGTTCTTTCCAGTTGTATAAACTGCCATAACTGTATGAGAGTTTGCCCGATATGTTTTTGTAGGGAATGCTTCTTTGATTCTTCGGCTTTAAAGGTGAGCCCTCATCTTTACATTGAGAGGGCAAAAAGAAAAGGTGGATTGAGGTTTATGCCTGATACTCTTTTGTTTCACTTAGGCAGAATGAACCACATG
>JALVKL010000178.1 GCA_027033775.1 bacterium
AGGCAATATTATTTTAGCAGATTATCTGGCAGAGCCCTTGCTAGTTAGAAGAGGGGATCTGGTGAAGGTGTTTTTTAGAGATAAAGCTATAGAGATAGAGGCTGTTGCTAAAGCTTTAAGAAATGGAAAGTTGGGGGATGTTATAATACTTAAGAATTTATCTTCAGGTAGGCTCTTTTCTGGAGAGGTAGTAGGTTTTAAAGAGGTGATGGTAAGATGAAGGCGTTTTTTTCTTTAGGTTTGGTTTTTATGGTTCTTTTAGGTTGTGCCACCCACACGGGGAGGGTAGGATTGGAAACCACAAAAACAGAAGCTTCTATTGGAAAGATCCCTAATAAACCCGTCTATGCATCTTCTGGTTCTCTTTGGGTGGATAACTCTTTGTATACCGATTTAAAAGCGAGGAAGGTGGGAGATATTGTCACTATAATTGTTAAAGAGAGTGCGAAGTCCAAAGATACTGGATCTGTGGAAAGTAAAAAGGATATAAGTTTCAAAAGCATTATAAAGAACCTTTTTGGCTTGAAGGACGAGGTTGCTAACATAACAGGTTTGAAGGATCCAACCAATCTTTTGGATCTGAGCTCCTCGTATTCCTATAAAGGATCTGGCAAGAATGAACAATCAAGTGTTTTAGAGACAAAAATAACAGCTGTGGTTACACAAGTTCTTCCCAATGGCAATCTTGTAATAGAAGGTAAGAGAACCATACTGGTTAATGGAGAAAGAAAGATAGTGGGAGTAAGAGGTATAGTTAGACCTTATGATATTTCTCCTGATAATACCATCTCTTCAGAATACATAGCAAATGCCGAGATAGTCTATGAAGGAAAAGGTGTTGTGAGCAAGAGCCAATCTCCTCTTCTTTTTACAAGATTGTTATTGTGGTTGTGGCCCCTTTTCTAAAAGGGAGGTTTGAGTATGAGAAAGTTTTTGGTGTGCTTGGTCATACTTTTTTGTGGAGCTATCACTTCTTTTTGCGCAAGGATCAAAGATATAACCTCTGTTGAAGGGGTAAGAAAAAATTTACTTATAGGATATGGCCTTGTGGTTGGTCTTGATGGTACAGGGGATGATACCAAAACCTATTATCAAAGCATTGCCAATATGCTGGAGAAGATGGGGATACACGTTCCTGTGTCTAAGGTGGATGTTGATAATGTTGCAGCTGTTATAGTAACCGCAGAACTCCCCCCATTTGCTAAACCAGGTATGAGGATAGATGTGGATGTAGCTTCTGTGGGAGACGCTGATTCCTTGGAGGGTGGAACCCTCATGATGACTCCCCTTTTTGGTCCTGACGGGGTGGTTTATGCTGTGGCTCAAGGACCTGTCTCCATAGGAGGTTTTAATGTGAGAGCAGGAGGCCAAGGTGTTCAGAAAAACCATCCCACTGCAGGAAAGATTCCCAATGGAGCTGTAGTGGAAAGGCCTGTCCCATCGGTTTTTAAAGATGAAAGTGTGTTGAAGTTGAACCTTAATATTCCTGATTTTGTAACCGCTTCCAATATTGCGAAAGCTATAAATTCAAAATGGCCAGGCATAGCTAAAGCAGTGGATCCTGCTACTGTTATGGTCATGGTTCCCCCCAAATATAGGGGAAGATTTGTGGATTTTGTGGCAGAGGTGCAAAGTATTGAAACTATTCAGGATAGAATTGCTAAAGTGATAGTGGATGAGAGAACTGGTACAGTGATAATAAGTAGAGATCTGAAGATACTCCCTGTGGCCATTACCCATGGCAATTTAACCGTAAAAATAGAGAGCACGCCTATAGTTTCGCAGCCTCCAGGTTTTTCTCCTGGAACCACTGTGGTGGTTCCACAAACCTCTTTAACTGTTAGAGAGGAAAAGGGACATCTTTTTGTTGTTGGAAAGAAAAAGAAAGAGGTGATGATAAGCGATCTCATAGAGGCTTTAAATAAAATAGGAGCTTCCCCTAGGGACATTATAGCCATATTGAGGGCTATCAAAGCAGCTGGTGCTTTAGAAGGTGATTTGGAGGTTATGTGAGATGATAATTCCTGTTTTGCCTCTTCCCTTTGGCATGTTGGTGGATAAAAAAGATATAAAGAAGGCTGCTAAAGGTTTTGAGGCTATATTGTGGGAGATGGTGTTGAGAGAGGCTTTTAAAACTCTTCCAAAGCACTCAATATTTAGAGTGCAGGGCGAAATGGGTATATATCGGGAATTTATGTTGTGGTCTCTTTCTAATTATATGGCTGACAGTTTCAACACGGATATAGGGGATAAAATTTATGAGAAATTTTCGCAAAGGTATTTAAGTTTTAATTCAGAAGGGACGATTAATAATATTGAGAAAAAGGCATAGGAGGAAAAAAGATGAAGATAGATGATAAAAGGTTACAGGATGTTTACAACCTGTATCAGTTGGATAAAGCTGCACAAACAGAAAAGAGCAGAGATATTAAACCTTCCAATAAATTTTCTGTGGAACCACAAAGGGTCAGGGAAGGGGATAGGGTAGAACTTTCCAAAGAGCTTAGGGAACTTGAGAGGCTAAAAAATGAGATTAGGGTTGAAGAGAGGCGTCGTGAAGAAAGGATACAAGAGGTTAAGAGGCAAATAGAAGAGGGAACTTATAATATTAATGCCAAAAGAACCGCCTACGGAATGCTAAGGGAAACCATTATAGACAAGATAGTAAAATGAGAAGTTGGGTAAAAAATTTAGTGGATATACTTGAAGAGGAGATACAGATTTTTGAGACTATGCTTCTTCTCCTTGAGAGGGAAAGAAATGCCATTATAGACGGTGATCTTTCTGAGCTAATCAGTATCACAAAAGAGAAAGAGACCTTGAGTATAAGGGAGAAGCTTTTAGAAGAAGCAAGACTGTCCTGTCTTTCTAAAGCTAACAAACGGGGTATAACTTTATCGAAGCTCATAGAAGATGCCGAAGCGGATGAGAAGGCCATCCTTGAGGATGTGCATAAGAGGTTAAAAGATGTGGTGGAAAAACTTTTATGGGAGAATAAGAGGAACAGCTTTCTTATAACCAAAGCGATAGAGTTTAACCAAGATCTCATAAGAATGTTTTCTCC
>JALVKL010000179.1 GCA_027033775.1 bacterium
TTCATCTTTTCCAAAGTTTATTAAATTCTCTTTCAAATATTTCTGCCACCTCTTTTGAATAAAATACTAAAAGGTTTTCGTAATTCAAATATTCGGCTGCTGCTGTCCAGTTAAAGGAACCAGTTAGCACAACTTTGCCATCTATAATGGCAAATTTGTTATGCATAAGCCCTATTTTCCCCCTTTTAGGTGGTGGGGAGACAAGTTTTACAGGTACGCCCTTTTTCATTAGAAAAATATGTTTGGAGTATATGCTCTCCGTGGCAAACTTCTTATCGAGGACGATTCTCACTTTCACATTTCTTTTATAGGCTCTTACTATCGCTTGAGCGATGGGTCTGCTTGTAAAGGCATACATGGCTACATCTATACTTTTTTTGGCATTGTCAATTTCGTATATAATGGCATCCAAACAGCCCCCGTTTGGACTAAAAAATATCTTTACTTGGGTGGAATAGGCTGTTGAATTAAAGGATAAGCATACAATCGCCGTAAGAATAAAACCTATACTTTTTCTTAATAGCTTCATTGTAAGCCCTCATTATAAATTCTCTACCTGCAAAGGCGCATACTAACATTAAAAGGGTGGATTTAGGAAGATGAAAATTTGTTAAAAGACTGTCCACTATTTTAAATTGGTATCCTGGATATATGAAAAGTGAAGTCCATCCTGAGGTTGCTTTAATTTCATTCTTTTTACACGCTGCGCTTTCTAAAGCTCTGGTTACTGTGGTTCCGCAGGCTAAAATCTTTTTGTTCTTTTCTTTTGCTTTGTTGATTATTTCAGCTGTCTCCTCGGGGATTTCAAAATATTCCTCTTCCATTTTATGTTTTTTTATATCTTTTGTCTTAACCGGCTTAAAAGTGCCAAGACCTATATGAAGGGTTATATAGCATATTTCAACGCCTTTGTTTTTGAGTCTTTGAATAATATCATTGGTAAAATGAAGCCCTGCAGTGGGTGCAGCTACAGAACCTTCTCTTTGGGCAAATACTGTTTGATACCTTTCATAGTCTCTTTTTTCCGGTTTTCTTTTTATATAAGGGGGAAGGGGAATTTGGCCTATTGCTTGAAGTACTTCTTTTAGTTTGCCAGAAGGAGAAAATGAGATTATTCTTTTTCCATCCTCTAAAATTTCCAATACTTCTCCTTTTAAATCTGAGGGAAAGATTATTTCGCTTCCCTTTTTCAATCTCTTGGCTGGTCTTGCTATGCATTCCCATATATCTTCTTCTATCTTTTTGGTTAAAAGCACTTCTATTTTTGCTCCTGTGGGTTTCCTTCCATATATTCTGGCAGGGATAACTTTGGTATCGTTTAGCACCAAAACAAAATTTTCATCCAGTATATCAACTATCTCCTCAAAGTGTCTGTGCTCTATTGTTTTCTTTTCTCTGTTGAGCACCATCATTCTTGATTTTTCCCTCTTCTCGGAAGGATATAATGCTATAAGATCTTCAGGAAGGGGGTAATCAAAATCTTCTAATTGCAACTTAAAGAGCTACTCTCCTTAAGTATTGTAAGAAATCCAGCTTTAAATCCTTTCTTTTTAAGGCAAAATGTACTGTGGCCATGAGATATCCCAGTTTGTTTCCACAGTCAAAGTGTTCGCCTTCAAACACTACTCCGTAGAATTTCCTCTTATTGGCCAGATTTCTTAACGCATCTGTCAACTGGATCTCTCCTCCCTTTCCCGGTTGTACCTTTTCAAGCTCTTCTAATACATCAGGGGTTAGGATATATCTTCCTACAATGGCATAGTTAGAAGGGGCCTCTTCTAAAGAAGGTTTTTCCACCATATCTTCTATTAGAAAGAGTCTTTCATCCAATTCTCTTCCTTTAATTATACCGTATCTTGAAACTTCTTCGTCGGGAACCCTTTTTAACGCTATAACTGGAGCTTCAAATTTTTCGTATATTTCTATTAACTGTTTGATACAGGGTTTTTCCGAGTCTATGATATCATCTCCAAGTATAACTGCAAAAGGTTCATTGTCCACAACAGATTTTGCTCTTAGCACGGCGTGTCCCAATCCTAAAGGCATCTTTTGTCTTATATAAACCACTTCAATGAGATTGGATATGCTTCTCACTTCATTGAGCTGTTCTCTTTTATTTTGCTTTTCAAGCACATACTCCAATTCCCAGGATCTATCAAAATGATCCTCTATGGCTCTTTTTCCTCTTCCTGTAACAAATATTGCAAGTTCTATACCTGAAGCTACTGCTTCTTCCACAGTGTATTGTATTAGCGGTTTATCTACCAAAGGAAGCATCTCCTTGGGGGAGGCTTTAGTAGCTGGCAGGAATCTTGTTCCCCATCCTGCAACTGGAAATACTGCTTTTCTAATCATTTGAAACCTCCAGTTCCCAGTTCTTACCATGAGTTTTTAAATAAAACTTTCCATCCTTCTCAAAAATGTGCTCTGTCAGTTGCCAGTAAGCGGATAAAGTGAATTTGGCCCAAAATTTCCCTTTTTTAATTCTGCAGATTACACTGTTGTCCTTTAAGATAGTGATGGATGAAGGGTCTAAAGGCTCTTCTGTTCCGTCGTTGATTATCAGAATTAAAGTTGTGCTTCCATCTTTGTTCTTTTTTTCTCTTATTGCTTCAACAAAAAAGGGGGTGGCTTCTACATTTACTTTTACCTTATTTAAACCGTTTGAGAGGAAGTATTCACCGTCTTTCTCATTAAGAATTTTGCTAAAATATTTTAGCACTCTTGGATGTTTGATCTCTCCATAAGGAGAAGTCCAATTGCCGTTTTTATCTATGGTTATTTCAATATTCTCTTTTTCCTTCATGGTTTTAAGGTAATATAATCAGGTATTGACGCAATTGTAAAGTTATCCTATATATCCTCTTGCTGTAAGCGGGGCGTGGCGCAGCCTGGTTAGCGCACCTGCCTTGGGAGCAGGGGGTCGCCAGTTCAAATCTGGCCGCCCCGATAGAAAGATGAGCGCGGCAGTAGCTCAGCAGGATAGAGCAGCGGACTTCTAATCCGCAGGTCGGGGGTTCGAGTCCTCCCTGCCGCGCCA
>JALVKL010000180.1 GCA_027033775.1 bacterium
ATGATAAAAATCGACATAGATGGCTTTAAAAAGCATCTTGAAAGCCGACAGGTATCTAAATATACCCTTGAGTCTTATCTGAGCGATTTAAGGGCATTTATGGACTTCCTTTCTAAACATCCAGAGATAAATACCTGGACTGATGCTATTGAGTCCTGGTTATCCTCTGAGGATATTAAACCGAGTACCGCAAAGAGAAGGGCATCCTCTTTGAAGGCATACGCAAGGTGGCAGAAAATAGGTGAAGTGCTGTCTTATACATTCAGATGGGGTAGAGAGGTTCATCTTCCAAAGGTTCTTTCAAGTACTGAACGGAAAAAGGTAGAAGAAGCAGCAGAGAAATACGGCAGGGACCATGCAGACCTTTTATTACCAACAGCAGTATTGCTTATGAGCAGGCTTGGATTGAGGATCTCTGAAGTGGTGAATTTAAGAATTAAGGATATTAACCTTAACAATATGACTATCAGAATAAGAGGGAAAGGACAGAAAGACGCCGTACTACCCATACCAAAGGGAATGAAGACAAGACTCAAATTGGTCTATAAGATGCTTGGCAACTCCAATGCAGACCCTGAGACCAGGATTTACCCTTACCACAGAAGTACACTCTGGAGAAAGGTAAAGGAGATAGGGAAGATGGCAGGTGTGGAATTAACTCCTCACACATTGAGACACACAGCAGCAACTGAGATGCTGAAAAGGGGAGCAAATTTGAGAGTGGTCCAGAAAGTACTAAGACACTCCTCAATAGCAACTACACAGAAATATACACATCTGACAGTGGAAGATATAAGAGAGGAGATGGAGAAGATTGGGTGGGGGGAATAAAAATTACTTGCAGTGAAGTCAAGATACATAGTGGGTGGATTTACTCAAGAAAGTGGGGGCTTTTGGTGAAGTGGAATTAATAACATACGGGGGCATCGCCCCCGTATGAGGCTAAAAATCACCTTTGAATGGGATTGAAGGGCCAAGCCCTTCAAAAGTTTATTATAAAAGACATGGGCGATAATTCAAAAAAATAATCGAATAATACTCAATAATAATATTCAAGACAATAATACACCGTTATAAAATTCCCCTAATAATAACCAACTCTATAATAATAAACTGTTAAATACACAATACAACAAAATAGGATTAGGTTAGGTACTCTGTTCTTTGATATATTTTTTAACCATACCAACAAATAGTGCTCCTGGAGATTTCTCATTTACGCCGGGATGAAGGTAGTCAGCTTTTAAAATACTTAGAAGTTCCCTTAAATCTTCATGGTTAATTTTCTTAGCCACAAGTCTATAAAACGGTTCAGAATGTCGATCTTGTGTAATCTCTAATATATCTTTTACCATCAGTTCTATTTCTCTATCGTCAACATCTCTTAAATCTGGGAGTTGTATAAGCTTTTCAGATAGGCGGGAATTTAATCTCCCCGAAGTACTCCCCTTATTTATCTTCTCAGCTTTTTCTTTTCTTTCCCCTAACATACGATATTCTTCAACGGCTACTGGACCAGGGACAAATGTGAACATCCAATCATTACTGTCAATCCTTTCATACCTCACGTCGTTTATATATCCTACTCTTATTAATTCATCTAACCTGGGACCGAGAATTTTCATAGCTTTAGAAATATATTTTTGCGGAGATAATGGAACGAGATAAGTAAGTGTGGAATACTTATATCTAGCTGGCTTCAATCTATTTGCATAGTATGTATAACTCAATATCTCATATAATCTCTGAGCAATAGGGGAAAAACCATTCCATAAATCATAGTCTAACATGTGAACATAGAATTCCTCAAAATTATCTATTATCCATTGGGCTGGAAAAATTCTCACTGTATCAGAAATTCTATAGATACCTTCTTTCACATCATAATATTTATCTCCTACAAGCGTTATCTTCTTTACAAGAGAAAAATGCTCGTAACTCTTTAAATATTCTCCAGTCTTTACATTCTTTACAGCTTTTACATGCATAAACGCAGCTTTAACTAATTCAACAATAACCTTTTCTAAATAGGATTTCCCCTGTCGTCCGAGAATAGCACGTAATTCTCTATTAGATCTGAACTCCACAGGTACTTTTACGTGTCCATATTTCCGCATATCTTCTGTCATCCTTTTCAAAACAGCCATAAACAACTTTTTGGCGGAATAATGAGGCATATATATAGGGATAAGAACACCACCATCTTTCAATAGGATGGGGCTGAACCTGTCAGAATTTCCCATATGTTTACTTAACCTGAAAAAGGGAATCTTAATGGCATGTAATTCTACCTTGATTGGTGTAGAAAATAGTTGGAGTTGTTGCCCTGTCCTATTGTTAGGTGAAATTCGCCTTATATCAAGTTCTCTCATATTATGAATTCCTAATTCATATAGAAAATTATGCAGCACTTACAAAAATCAGTCAAATAGGGTGGGGTATTTTGGTGAAGTAAGTGGGGTATTTTGGTGAAGTAAGTGGGGTATTTTGGTGAAGTAAGTGGGGTATTTTGGTGAAGTAATTTTCGCTTTTCCCTGTGCGACACAACAACTTGCATTTTGGAGAGCAATTATAGCAGATTATAGCAGATAATAGCGTTTATAGAAAACGCAATTTTATCAAAAAACTTTTAAACATAAAGAATTAAGACTCTTGACAAAACACAAAGTTTGTGTTAAAATAGTATCTGGAGGTGATTATAATGAGTAAATCATTAACCCATAAGGTCAGAACTAACGTGTATGTAGATGCAGAACTCAAAGAAAAGGCAAAAGAGATATTCAGAAAATACGGCTTAACACTGAGCGATGCTATTAATATATTCCTTGCACAGGCGGTTTACAAAAGGGGTATTCCATTCCCGATAGAATTACCAAATGATGTTACACTCAAAACAATAGAGGATTCCAGGAAAGATATAAACATGGAAGAAATTACTATAAAAGACCTTAAAAAGGCAGCAAGAAGTGGCTCTAAAGAGGCATAAGCAATTTAAAAAAGACCTCTCAAATCTGAAACTTACCGATAAACAGTTTGAAAAACTCATAAAGTATGTTTCTCTATTGCTTGAAGGCAAAGAACTACCCGAAGAAGCACGGGATCATCCTTTAAAGGGAGAATTCAAAGATGTCCGAGATTTTCACCTTGGGGGAGATATTGTTGTTCTTTATAGAAAAGTAGTAGGGTTAGACGGTAGTATATCAATCCACCTTTTAAGGATAGGAACGCATAACCAAGTTTTTAGAAAGTAACGCTTGATAATACCCTACTCCCATAAGAGTTTTCATAGTGGTATAGTCAGAGAGACTACGGAACCTGAAAGATAGTTGGCGGGCGTTTCTTTCTGAGTGCAAGATAAAGCATATACATATACACACGTAAAAACGCCCGCCACTCATAGGATTTTATGTGTGTATACATACAATTAAGGTATGTATATTTGTGTGTATAATGTTAGTTATTCTATTGCTACACGTACTTTTCTATGTGTGTATATTTGTGTGTATGTCATGTTTGATAATCTTACAGTAAGGGGTGTGGCATCTTATACCACGTTTAAAATTTGCCGTCCAGACGGCTTGACAGCCAGACGGCAGGACGGCAAGACAGCAGGACAGCCTGACGGCTTGACGGCTTGCCGTCAATGTGTTATAATTACTACAAGGAGGAGAAACAACGATGAAAGTCCTTGCTATTGCTAATCATAAAGGAGGTGTTGGGAAGACTACACTTGCCTTTCACCTCATAAAGGCACTGGCTGAAAAGGGTCATAATGTTCTTGGTATTGATATGGACCCACAGGGTAATTTGAGCGTATCGCTGTATAACGACCGTATTCCAGACGAACACCATGTGAAACTGCTTTTTGACGATGGGAAGGAGCATCCGGTACCTATGAAGATATGCGATGGTAACAACGGGAGCTGTGTGTATCTTCTTGGTAGTAGTATTCACCTGGCATCTTTTGATTCTGCTGGGGCTACTCTGCTCAATTACTTTAAACTGAAAAGTTACCTTGAGAAGAAACTATGGAAAAAAGAGGGCGAGATAGAGGATGTTGATTATATTATCATAGATACGCCACCTAATCTCGGGATATTTACTATGAGTGCTATTGTTGCCTCTCAGTATCTTGTTATTCCTCTTGACCTCTCTATATATGCTCTTGATGGACTGAGAGAACTTACAAAGAAGATTCGAGAATTGAGCGAGGAGATAAATCATAATATTAAGACTATCGGTGTTCTTCTTATGGATTCTAATGAAAGAACTAATATGGCAAAGAGTTTTAATGCTACTCTCACGGAGAATTTCGGGGAGACTTTCCTGGGAGAGATTCCTCACTCTATTAAGATGAAAGAGGCTTTCCTGGATAATGTGCCTGTCTGGGAAATTGCACCGAATAACAAGGCTGCTAACAAGATGAGAGAGGTTGTTTTTGAAATTATTAAGCGTATGGGATAACAATGATTGAGGGAGGGTTGTATGGCTAAGAAGAAGCAGGATAAGTTTAAGAATGCCTTAAAAGATAGGCTCGCTGTTGGTTCTGTTAAAGAGGACAGCGAGACACAGGGCAAAGATGAACTTGTTGAGAGAGTTAAGAAGGGTATGGAACTGATGGAAGAGAAGGAGAAGAAGGCTAACAGGTTTAAACTTACGGTTAGAATTCCTATGGAAGTGAGGGAGAAACTTCAAATTGTGAAGATACGGGAGAATGTTACTATCGCAGAACTCGTGGAGAGTATCCTGGAGGAATGGCTGGAGAATAACCCGGAAAAATGGAAGATGGGAATTTGACCAGGGGATGGATGCTGGAAAGAGCCTGAAAAATAGGGGTTTTAGACGGCTCGCTGTCCAGACAGCACGACAGCCTGATGGCAAGACAGCAGGACAGCCAGCCGTCCAGACGGCTGGACGGCACTTAACTTGTTTATTTGTAAAGTGTTACACCACATAAGGGTTCTGAAGTTTGTTATATGTAACGGGTGGTTTTTGTAATGACAGGGTTTAAATGCTTAAAATATAAGGGGTTTGACTGGGTGGATGGTTGCAAGCCCTCTGGTGGGGGGAATTATAATAGGGAAGTGTTACATGTAACGGATTTGGGAAGAGGTGTTTTAAGGGGGTATAAGTTGTTGGTAAATAGTGGGTTGTATGGGGAAGAAATGTATCTAAATTTAATTAGAAAGGCTCATTTTATCATGTAAATAGGCTGAAGAAGTGTTTGACTCAAAACCCATCTTGTTTAATGTTTTTTAGTGTTTTAATTTGTATTTTCTTGTGTGATGAGTGTGTATATATCCTCAACATAGTTTTTATTGAAGATAACAAACCCGTTAGCTAATTTTGTAAGTTTATTGCTCAGATACTCGTCATTCTCAAAGTTTAAATCATAAGGAATATCTATCGTTCTAATTGGTGCCACAGAGTCAGTTACTTTTAGCGCTTCATGTCTTCTACTTCTTTTTTTAATTTGGATACCAACAAAAGAATCATTAATTTTTCCATAAAGATCTATCCCTTTAGTATCTAAAACAACGTCACTATCTAATTTATCTTGCTGTATTGTTTTGTTCCAAATATAACCTAGATCAAGTTGTGTTAGTAGCGATACCCAAGTGCGATACATACGTGCTTTTAGTCCTACAAGAATATATCCTTTTATAAGTTCTTCTGCCTTTTCAGTTTCAATATCCTCTTCCTGTAGAATATTAAATATGGTATTATTCTCATCTATTTCTTGTGTAATCTGCGATTTTATCGAGTCCATATCTATGAAATTTGCGTGCTGATTAATAAAATCATCTAAACTTACGTTATTCTTATATTCTGACCAAAATTCTTTAAAAGATGGGAAATCTACGTTATTTGAGAGAACGTGTTGTTCTATATCTATAAAATTACTTGGAAATATATTATTAGAGTACTCTTTAAGATAAAGCCATTGCATGAATTTTTTTTCCGTGTTAAACCCGAAATTTCCTAATATCTTATATAAAGGTATTCTCCCGCCATGGTTATTTAAAAAATTACATACTTCTTTTATTTTGCGATAGAGTCCTGAAACATTACAATCGTTTGTAGTTATATATTTTTCCTTCCAATAAAGATGATATATCAAAGAAAGATGAAAACTCCGATATTTTCCAGAGAGATCGAATTCAACCGTTTTTATTTTTTGAAGTCTCTCCCGATAATCTGATAGAGGTATCCTACTTAGAAAATTTTCATATTTCCTTGTTAAGACATTCCAGTCTGCTTTTTGGAGTTCTTCTAAAAAACGCACGTAAAGATTATCTTTTAAAATATCTATTATTTCCCTATCCATGGTCATAGTTAATCTCCTATTTTGTTAAAATGTTTAAACTCATTATATATTTTTTCTGTTTCTGCCCTTGTTGGTAGGGGCAATAGTTTTAATTGTGTTATGTTAAAATGGTAAGTTATATCCCTAAAAATATCCTTTACATATCTCTTGATGATTTCAGAATTGAGGAAACTCACAACATCCTCATCCATAAGATCAAACCCCCTGGTAACTAACGTGTGTTCTCTTAGTAAATGATACACATCCCCCATCCATGGGTATGACTTATAATCGTAAGCCGCTCCAACCTGCTTATCTCCTCTGAAACCCAAACCAACAACTATATGGGGTTTATTAAAGAACTTTCTTAACTTTGTCTTCTTGGTGATTTGAATCCAATATCCTGTAAGTGGTTCATATATAACTTTCCCTATTTTAAGGTTTCTACCGTTTAAGATCGGAAGAAAATTTTTATCCATTATATAATCTTTAGATTGTAAAACTTCTGGGTTATGTTTAATTTCTGGCGTCCTGGGAGAAATTCTTATAGTATATATATCTCCTATGCGGAAACTACAAATTTCATTTACTTTCTCACTAAACTCTGTAGAAAATAGAATAATATCTCCCATCCAACCTGTATTTTGGTATAGTAATTTTAGGTACCCATTATCATAATCATATAAAAGCATTTTGTTTTTTTCAGTTAGCGACTTCGTAAATTTTAACACAACTGTTGTAACATCTGCGTCAGGCTTGAAGACATCAGGTCCCATGTAGATAATCTCTGTTTTTCCATTACTTGCTAAAAATTTACGAAGTTTTTTAAATTCATCAAGAATCATAAAAGTTGCTGGAACAATGAACACTAATTGTCCATTTTCCTTTAGTAATTTTACAGATTTTTCTATAAAGGCGCCATACACATTATACTTCCCATACCAAGTTTCATAAATTCGTTTGTATATATTCTTTGTTTCATTATCTATCTTTATTGTGTAGTGTTTCGATAAACTTGGGATGCCATATGGAGGATTGCCAATTATTATGTCAAAGTAATCGGCTGTTTCCCATAACAAATAGTCGTGATAGACAATTTCTATATTACTATCTAAATTGTTTACATGAACATAATCAATGACTTCTTTATTTATTTCTACGCCTATTTTTTTAGAAGCTTGAATAAATATGTGATTTTTATTTGTTTCAATTCCATGCAAAAATTGACACATCCCACATGCAGGTTCAAGAATCTTTAAATCTGTGAAATCCAGGGTATCCTCATCTATCAAGTCAATCATAAAATTTACCACCCATTGGGGAGTAAAAAATATACCCCAATCTTTTTTGATATGTTTTATTTTGTCGTCTAACCTCACTACATGAATTTCAACATTAGTGTTTTTAGTTATTGCCATACAATCTCCTTAAAAGTTCAGGAAAAGTAATATAATCCATTTATATCTAAATTGTAGATGTGCTCCATCGTTGTAATAGAATACATTCTCCTTTCTCATGTATACATCCTCACTCTTCGTTATCCTTACCTACTACCATAATGAGAAAATGCTATATTAATTATATACACTCAAACACAGAAAAAACAAAATATTGGACTAAATTAAGAGTGGTTTGAATACCAATCTACGTCGCTTTGGATGAACAAATAAATATGAATTGATGAGTTGACAATCTTTCATCCTTCCCCTTATAATTAAAACATAATAGATATTATGTTTTATTTTAAAACAAAAGAGACCACCATATACACCAGATGGCTAATAATACAAAGATTACAAGCGGTCATATTTTCGTATTATTATAAAGTTATGTTGCATTTTCAAAAGTCAGAAAAATGGTTATCCAGGATTATAGAAATGACGGGGTTTTTATATCTGCCGTCAGGCTGTCCAGACGGCAGGCTGTCAGGACGGCAGGACGGCAAGCCGTCCAGACGGCAATTTATAGGAACTTTAAATCGATATGATAAAACATTAGAAGGAGAACCTTAAAATGGGATGGAGAAAGGATACATTGATTTTTGAGAAAGACGGGGAACATAAGAAGGTATATGTTTATGTCTCCTTACCTTCGGAAGTTATAATAAGATGGAAAACTGAAGATGAAGAAATTAGGAAAATATTAAGTGACAATCTACACAAAAGGTTAGTCATGTATGGAGGTACAATGATAAGAAAAAGAATTAAAATACTATTTGATGGAATTAAGGAAGGATACTATTGGGGAGAAATTCTTGATATTATGAGAAAGCACGGCTACGAATTTATAGAATATAAGGCTTTTAACAGGGGGCGGTAGTGATGATAAAAATCGACATAGATGGCTTTAAAAAGCATCTTGAAAGCCGACAGGTATCTAAATATACCCTTGAGTCTTATCTGAGCGATTTAAGGGCATTTATGGACTTCCTTTCTAAACATCCAGAGA
>JALVKL010000181.1 GCA_027033775.1 bacterium
TATTTTTTAGGATTGAGGAGGAGCTTGAAAAACTGGGGTTTAAAAAAGAGGATAAAAAATTTTCCCCTCATATAACCTTGACAAGGGTTAAATGGGCTGCTGATGCGGAAAAAAGAAGAATATTTGAGTTATGTTCTAAAGAGCATTTTATAGGAGATTTAAAGGTTGAAAAGATTGCCCTTTATGAGAGTACACTTCATCCTGAAGGTGCTATATATAAGAGACTTGAGGAGTTCTATTTGGGAGGCTGATATGGACGAAAGGGAAAGATTGGAGAAGGAGCTTTACAAGGTGGATGAGGAATTGGAGGAGCTGTTTAAAAGATTTGAGAGCCTGATCCAAAAAAGAAGGAGATTAATGTCCAATTTAAAGACACAATCATCCTCAAAAGAGAGAACCACTTTTATAAAGCACAAGTCTTCGGAATGATAACCATTAGATCTGAATGGGAAGATTGGGAGTCTAAATTTTTACATCCTAAAGCTTCCAAAAGTGCTGAGACGAAAGGCAGGATACATCCGGAAAGAGAATGTAGCATTAGAACAGTATATCAGAGGGATAGGGACAGGATAATACACTCTAAATCCTTTAGAAGGCTGAAGCATAAAACCCAAGTTTTTTTAGCTCCCTTGGGGGATCATTATAGAACAAGGCTCACCCATACCTTGGAAGTTTCTCAAATAGCAAGAACCATATCCCGGGCTTTAAGGTTGAATGAAGATTTGACAGAGGCCATTGCTTTGGGGCACGATCTTGGCCATACCCCCTTTGGTCATGCGGGAGAAGAGGTTCTCAACAGCCTTCTTGATGGTGGGTTCAACCATGCAGAGCAGAGTCTAAGGGTGGTGGATCTTTTGGAAAAAGAGGGAAAGGGCTTGAATTTAACCTTTGAGGTGAGAGATGGTATATTAAAACATAGTAAAGGGTTGGGCAAAATTATTCCTGAGGGAGAAGATAGACCCTGCACTTTAGAAGGGGAAGTGGTGAGAATAGCCGATGTTATTGCCTATGTGAACCATGATATTGATGACGCTTTGAGGGCAGGTATACTCAATTTCTCAGAGATTCCAGTGGATTGTATAAAACACTTTGGAGAGACTCATTCTGAAAGGATAAACAGCATGGTTTTAGATGTTATAGAGGAGACAAGGAAAATAGGGTATGAGAGGATTTCTATGTCAAGAAGATCCCTGGAGTTGCTTTATAAGTTAAGAAAATTCCTCTACAAAAAGGTTTATTCCAACCAATTGATCTTTAATGAATTTAAGAAGGCTTACAAGGTTCTTAAAGAGCTTTTTCTCTTTTTTAAGGATAATCCCGATAAAATAAGATCTTCTTGGACAAGGGAGGAAGATACTCCAGAAAGAAGGGCTGCCGATTTTATCTCTGGTATGACAGACAGATACGCCCTTGAACTTTACAATATGCTATTTTTACCGAAGCCTTGGACTATAAGGGATAAAGAGGGGGGTTGGATATGAAGAGAGAAAAAAGCCACAAGTTATTTGAAGAGGCCAAAAGGTATATACCTGGAGGTGTCAATAGTCCTGTAAGGGCTTTTAAATCTGTAGGGGGGGAGCCATTTTTTGTGGATAGAGGTTTGGGCAGCAGAATTTATGATGTGGATGGAAATGAGTATATAGATTATGTTTGTTCATGGGGTCCTCTTATTTTAGGCCATGCCCATCCTGAAGTGATAGGCTTTATAAAAGAGGTGGCTGAAAAGGGCACATCTTTTGGAATACCCAATGTATTGGAGGTTGAGCTTGCCAAAGCTGTGGTAGAGGCTGTTCCCTCCATAGAAAAGGTGAGATTTGTTAACTCCGGGACAGAAGCTACCATGAGTGCTATAAGGCTTGCCCGAGGTTATACTAAAAGGAATAAAGTTGTTAAGTTTGAAGGATGTTATCACGGTCATGTTGATTGTCTTCTTGCAAAGGCCGGATCTGGAGTGCTCACTTTGAGTATTCCAGGTACTCCCGGTGTTCCAGAGGGGTTTGTGTCTGAAACCTTGATCTGTGAATTTAACAACAAGGACGATGTAAAGGCAACTTTTGAAAGATACGGAGATGATATAGCCTGTGTCATAATTGAGCCTGTTATGGGAAACGCAGGGGTTATTCTTCCCGATGATGATTTTCTCAGTTTTCTTAGGGAAATAACCGATACCTATGGTTCTCTTCTTATATTCGACGAAGTGATTACAGGATTTAGGGTTTCTTATGGAGGTGCTCAGGCCCGTTTTGGAGTAATGCCGGATTTAACCTGTCTGGGCAAGATTATAGGAGGTGGCTTTCCTGTAGGTGCCTATGGAGGGAAAGCAGAGATAATGAATTATGTGGCTCCTGATGGGCCAGTGTATCAAGCAGGAACCCTTTCTGGAAACCCTGTGGCTATGGCAGCTGGTGTTAAAACCTTAGAGATTCTAAAAAGAGATAACCCTTATGAGGCCTTGGAGAAGAAAACGAAAAGATTAGGAGATGAGGCCAAAAGGATATTTGAAGAGAAGGGAATAGCCGTTACCGTAAATTCCATAGCCTCTATGACTTCCATCTTCTTTAACAGCGGAGAACCAGTGAGAAACTACAAAGATGCTACCAAATCGGATACAGAATTTTACTCCAAATTTTTCTGGAAGATACTGGACAAAGGAGTGTACTTTGCACCAAGCCAATTTGAAGCTGCTTTTGTATCTGTTGCCCATTCCGAAGAGGATATAGACAGAACATTACAGGCTATTAGGGATTTTGTAAAAAGCATATAGGAGTTTGGAGGTCAAGATGTTGGATCTTATTATGAGTTTTACATCTGTTATAATATTTGCTGTTATCATAATTCTTGCCTCTGCCATAAGGATACTCAAAGAATACGAAAGGGGAGTCATATTCAGATTAGGTAAATACTATGCCACCAAAGGTCCTGGCCTTATCATACTTATTCCTTTTATAGATAAGATGGTTAAGGTGAGTTTGAGAACAGTGGTCATGGATGTTCCACCGCAGGATGTGATAACCAAGGACAATGTCTCTGT
>JALVKL010000182.1 GCA_027033775.1 bacterium
CATAACATATGGAACGGGCTCACTTGTATGAGTTCCTATATCAATGGGAGTGGGATGATCTGGGAGGATTAAAACCCTTGCATCTATTCCATTTTTCTCTATCCACTCCAAAATCCTTCCCACTATTCTCTCATCTATATCCTCTATAGCTTTTATCTTTGCTTTTATATCCCTTTTATGCCCTGCCTCATCAGGAGCCTCTATATGGATGAAAATAAAGTTCCCCTCTTTCTCTAAAAATTTTATAGCAAACTCGGCCTTGCCTTCATAATTGGTATCTATATATCCTGTAATACCTGGAACATCTATAACCTTAAGACCAAGAAGCGTCCCAATACCCCTTACAAGATCCACAGCGGATATAACCGCTCCTTTAACTCCATAAATCTCTTCAAATTTTGGTAATTTGGGACGCCTGCCCTGCCCCCATAGCCAAATCATATTGGCTTTGGGATGGTCAGCGAGTATCCGCTGTGATCTTTTCATAAGATCTATTAGAAAGTCCGCCCCCTCCCCCTTGGGAAGATACTCTTCTATAGGTTTTCCAGTTATATCATGGGGAGGAGTGCAAACAACATTATCAGAGCCATTTCTCCAAAGCATAAGATTTCTATAACTTACACCTGGAAAGAATCTTACTTCGTCGGAAGCAAGATGTGTGTTTATCAAATCTATTATCTCTTTTGCCTCCTGTGTTGAGATATGGCCAGCACTGTAATCCTTCATTATACCGTCTTCAACCTTCACAAGATTACATCTATAGGCCACATCGGTGTCGCTTAATTCTATCCCCATGCTGGCAGCTTCTAAAGGAGCCCTTCCAGTGTAAAAGACCTTTGGATTAAAGCCCATAACGGAAAGTATTGCCACATCAGATCCAGGCGGCATGTTCTCTGGAACATTCTTGGTCCATCCACAGATGCCCTCATAAGCCAACCTGTCAATATTGGGTTTATGTGCAACCTCAAGGGGTGTTTTGCCATCAAGCTCCTCTAAGGGATGATCGCTTGCTCCGTCCATTAAAATCACAATATATTTCTTTTCAGGCATTCTTTTCCTCCACCATATTTCTTAAGGTTTCAAGCAAGCTTGACATGGTAAAGGGCTTACTCAAAAAAGCATCGGCATTTTTGTTTATCTTTTCCTCGGTTATACCTTCAGGTCTATAACCGCTGATAATAACAGCTTTGGTTTCAGGGGATTTTCTTTTTGCCAGTTTCACAACGTCAATCCCACTTCCATCTGGTAATACAAGATCCGCTATAATTATGTCATAGGCATTATTTTCTATAAACCTTAAGGAAGCTTTATAGGAGTAAGCCGTATCTACATCAAAGCTTGCCATTTTTAAGGCTATAGATATGGCCTGAGCCAACTCTTTCCTATCCTCCACAATCAAAACCTTCCCCTTGCCAGATATTACTATATCTGCACGCTTATACTCACCTTCTAACATTTCGGCTTTTGCTTCAGGTATGATTATGGTAAATGTGGTGCCCTTCCCCACTTCACTTTCTACCAGTATCTCTCCCTTTAAATTTTTAATTATTCCATAGGCTTGAGATAATCCCAAACCTGTTCCATTGGGTTTTGTGGTGAAGAAGGGATCAAATATCTTGTCCATAAAATCTTTCGGTATTCCTGAGCCTGTATCCTTTATCTCTAAAACCACATAGTCTCCAGGGGACAAAGTGGGATACAGCCTTCTATCTCTGATTTTGAGCTTTCTTAAAGTCAAAGTTATTGTACCTTCACCAGATATGGCATCTACAGCGTTTAGAACCATATTCATGATAACCTGCTGTATGTTGGTTGGATCTGCGAGAATATAATATTTGCCCTCGTCCAATACTCTAAACTCAACAGATATATCGGACCTTATAGTTCTGGAAAACATCTTCATTAACCCTTTTATAAAGGGCACTAAATCTAAAAGCTGTTTATGTCCTGTGTCTTTTACAGCAAAATCTAATATCTGCTTAGTTAGTCCTGAAGCCAGCTTTGCCTGTTCTATAATAGAGTTTATGTAATTTTCCATCTGCTTTTTGTTGAAATCTTCATTCTGAAGCTCCATTTTCGCTATCTCTGAAAGGCCAATAATGACATTCAAAATGTTATTAAAATCGTGAGCTATTCCGCCAGCAAGAATACCCAATGATTCAAACCTCTGAACCCTGTTTAGAAGTTGCTCCTGCTTTTTCTTCTCCTCTCTCAGTTTTGCAACCTTAAATATGAGCCCCATAAAATCCTGAAAGATCTTTAAAGCACTAAAATCAAACTCATCATAGGGAGCTTTTTCCCGGCTTCGGCACAATGCCACAACGCCTATCAACTTCCCATCCAATTTTATAGGCACTCCCATTCCGCTTATTATTACTTCAATGTCACAGGGAAGATCGTCTTTCTCAATCCTTTGTTCCTGAATGAATTTCTGGTAATCGGGAACAAAGAGGGGTTTTCCTGTTTCAAAAACGGTACCCACTATTCCCTTTCCTGGTTTAAAGTATCTGTTTTCTAACTCCAATCCTACATGAAACACAGGCTGTATTTTAAATCCAGATGCTTTGGCGAATACGCACCTGTCTGCGTCAAAGAAGACTTTAAGTCTGTTAAGGAAATCTATAATGAGCCTATCAGGCTCTTCTTCCAATATTATCTCCTCTGCAATAATGGGAAGAAGAATTTGTAAGATATTGAATATATCGAATAGTCTTTCAAACTTTCCTTCCAAAAGCCTGCCATGACCTATTACACTCATTATTGAGGCTATAAAGGATAATTTTAATTTATCATTTTCAGAGAACTGGATATAATCTTTTCCACCTACACATATAATTCCTTTTATATCCTCAGATATAACAACAGGTTGAATAAGAACTGATCTATCCTTTAAATTGTTTGGCAGGCTTGATATGACTTCACCCTTTCCAGAAAAAGGCTTCTCTTTAAGTATAAGCTCCTTAAAAGGGGAATATTTTATGGATAAAGGAGCGTCCATCAAAATATCTTTT
>JALVKL010000183.1 GCA_027033775.1 bacterium
CGTCTAAAAGATACAAACAGACTTGATGTAGTATTTGCTTTTGATAACGACGAGAAGGGCAAAGAGTTTGCAGAGAAGATGAAATCTGAGCTAATCAAAAGAGCAGTAAAAAACGGACTAATGCTAAGCTTTGAGTTTGACTTTCCAAGCACTAAGGATTGGAATGAAGAATTGAAAGAAGAAAAAGAAATGAGAGTGAGAAGAAGGAGAACTTATGACTTTGGTATGGGGCGCTAAGGGGCAGGGGGAGGAGCGGGGCGAAAGCTATATGTCTACATAATCAATCTGATTAGTGATAGCTTGTAGTATCTGTTCTGCCTGTTCGTCTGTCATCTTCCAGATATAGCTTTTAATTGCTTGTTTTGTCTTGAAAATTATTGAGCCACCTTTTCCATCTTCAACTGTTATTTCTCCTTCCAGTTCCTCTATCTCATTCAGAGCGCTTAGTAGTTCTTTTTTTATTTCCGATAAATCACTTTCAAAGAGTAAAGATAAGTAAGGGCTATCTTCGTTGACTTTGTATATATTTTTGTTTGTAAGTCCCCCAGTTTGCAATATGAGTAATCCTTTCTCAACAAAGGTCTTTAGAATGTTTCTTATCTTCTTCTCTCCAATAGACACTTTGTCCTTAATTGCTTTAACAAGTTCAGACTGAGTTAAGTCTGTATCGGATTTTCTAATGGTTGATACAGCAGTCCTTAAAACTATTTCTTCTTCTTTTGTAAGACCAACACCAAAGAAGATTTCTTCTATGTCAAACAGGTCATATTTAAAGGTTATCTCTGTTTCGGTTAAAAATCTTTGCTTATCTACAACTATACTATGCTTTTTGATATAGCCTCTTTCATCTTTATCTGTGTTTTTAATGTAATACATACTATCAACAGTATCCCGAATAAAAGATAAACCTTTGTATTTCTGTTCTTTGTTCGTGTGATGAATGATGATAAATGTAAACTTGTGAGTTAACTTATCCAGTAGTTCAAAAAAAGGTCTGACCTCTGACAATTCATTAGTATCAACAAATTTCTGCAAACTATCCAAAACCACGATAGCTTTATAATCTATTGTGGCATCTAAAAACTTTAAAAGTCTTATTCCTATGTTTTTATACCTATTTATCTTCAGCTCCTTTGCAAGTTCAGAATTGAAGATATCCTCAAGATGAGCTTGATTGAGATAGATATTTTCTGTGCCCTCAATATAGTCAACCAAGCCCCGTGCCTTTGGCAACACAATAGGATTATCTATATCCACATAGACAAAAGGGATACCTTCTTTTTTGTAGATATCCCAAACATTAGCAAATGCTAAAACAGATTTACCCGCACCAGCTTCAGTAAAAATAACATTTTGACCGCCTTCTACTATCCAGCCGTTAAATATGCGAGGTTCAGGGACATTTTTGAGCTTTTCAATCCAATTGTAATTTTTCCAAAAGTCTTGCGCTAAAGAGTTATTTGAATTACCATTATTATTAGACATTGGAGCAATGCCTCCTTTGTTCGTTTTTCTTTGTCAACCTGCAAAGCTAATAAGGGAGTGTTCCCAGCACTCCCATTATTGCTTTTTGTCTGCATTAACCATCTCCACAAACTTATTCATATCTTCACCTTTAACTCTCCAAAACTTACCAATACGATAAGCAGGTAGTTTGCCACTTTTGATATAAGCATAAACAGCTTCTTTTGAAATTTTTAATTTCTTTGCTATCTCTATTGGAGTATAGATTTCCTCGTCTTTGAAAAGTTTTTCCATAACAGCCATCTCCAGCACCTCTTTTTTTATCAATGTATATTATTTCGTTTGCTTTGTCAAATAATTTAATTGCAAAATCTGAGTTTGGCAACCAACCCCTGCCATATCCCTGCCAAACTTGCCAAACTCTGTATTTATGCGGTTTTGCGAGTTGCCAAACTGCCAAGTGTCATTGCCAAACTTGCCAAACTCTGTATTTATGCGGTTTTGCGGAATTTTTGACCTGTTTTTAGCTAAAATTTTTGGCAAAAATACCCTGCCAAACTTGCCAAACTCTGTATTTATGCGGTTCTCCTGCCTGCCAAACTCAATTTTAGTGGTCTTTGCTAATCATTGATACTCAACAGTTTGGCAGTTTGGCAAGTTTTTCCTTATTTTTGGTATTTTAACGATTAAAGGCATAAATAAACGATTTAAGGGAAGACTAATGATTAAAGGGATATGGCAATAGGGATAAGATTTGGTTTCAAGGGGATTGAGTGAAAAACTGCAAAACTTGAAAAAGAGGTGTGGGCTTTGAAAAAAAAGGGGAGGAGCAGGGGGCGAAAACCCTTACTCTTTCTTGTCAAGCAGGTTAAAGATATACTTTGAGTAGTCTATTTCTTTGCCTCTTTCCTTTTGGATAAATTCGTTCCTGCGGGACAGGACAAAATGTCTAACCTGTTCGGGACCCAGATGAGAGATTAAGAGCTTAGCCAGAATGATTAAAGCCCTTGCTTCTCTTTTCTTTTCTTTCTGTGTTTGAGCCATCACCTTTTCTTTGGTTCTTTCCAGCTTCTCTTTTGCTTTTGCATACTCATAAAAGAGCTTCTCTGCATTTTCTAAATGCTTGAATTTTTCCCAGTCTTTAGCATATCTTTGCTTGTAGATTTCAAGTTTTTCCCTGTTCATCGTTAAACCCCCAAAATGATTTTTGTTAAAAGTCTTGCTAACAGTCCAAAAATTAAGCCTGCAATAAAACTAAAAATTATGTATTTCCGAAAAGTGCTTTTTAATTCATTTAGTTCTTTTTTGAGTTTTTCTTTTTGCTTTAGTTCGTCCAAAAATGCCTCGTATGTTTTCACAATTGCACTAATAATATAGTGATATGTGTCGTATTCCTTTGCCAGTTCCCTGAAACTTTTTCCTTGCTTGTGTTTTTGATATATCTCTTTGATTTTAGCCTTTGTAATTTCCATATCTGCACTCCCAAAAGCTACATTTAAGGTGGTATACCAGTGGTATACCATTAATTTAAACACTCAATTTTAGG
>JALVKL010000184.1 GCA_027033775.1 bacterium
CTCTACTGCTTACAGCAACGCTAAAAGAGGCAAAATCTGTTATAGAAAAGGGAAAATTTAAAAAGGAAAGGGAAAAACCATTTTATCTTTTCAAGGTGCAAAATGTGGATTTAGTAATTACAGGTGTTGGTAAAACATGTGCTGCAGCAGCTGCATCCTTTGCTTTATCAAATAGCAATTATTCCAGAATTGTCCTGTTTGGAATAGGAGGATCATATCCAGGCTCATTTATAGATATAGGAGAGGTTGTAGCAGCTGAAAAAGAAATATACGGAGATGAAGGTGCATGTCAGGAAGGATATCTGGAGCCCATTGAAGGGATTCCCACAATCTTTGATATGGAAGTGCCTGAGTTGGATATAAAAAAGGGAGATTTTGTTACACTCTCATGCATACCTGGAAGCACAAAATTGGTAAAAAGAATAAAAGAAAGCTTTCCCAATGCCATCTGTGAAAACATGGAAGGGGCAGCAGTAGCACATGTGGCACAGCTTTTTAACAGAAAAGTTATAGAAATAAGGGCTATCAGCAATTTCGCTGGTGAAAGGGATAAAAGAAAATGGGATACAGAAAAAGCTATAAAAAATCTTACAGAAATCATAATTTCTTTATTGCGAGGGAATAAATGAAAGTTAAGCTTGGTTTTTCCTTTTGTCCCAATGATACCTTTATATTCTTCGGCATTGCAACAGAGAAGGTAGAAATAGAAGGATTAGAAATAGAACCCTTAATGGCAGATGTGGAGGAGCTCAATAAATTAACTATTGAAAACAAAATTGACATATGCAAAATCTCCATTCAGACCCTGATTCATATAAAGGACAACTACCATCTGCTATCCTGCGGTGGTGCATTTGGAAAAAACGAAGCCCCTGTAGTTGTTTCGCTTAAAGAGAGAAAGTTTATTAAAAGTGTAGCCGTTCCTGGTAAAAACACCACGGCTTTTCTCTTATTTAAAAGATTCTTCCCTACAGAACACTTGAAAATTGAGGAAATGAGGTATGATGAGATTATACCTGCAGTACTAAAGGGAAAGGCAGATGCAGGAATACTCATTCACGAAGGGAGATTCACTTATAAGGACTACGGCCTTAAGCTTTTAATGGATCTGAAAGATGAGTGGAAAAAAAGATACAATCTCCCCATACCTTTAGGTGGAGTGGTTGTTAAAAAGGAGCTTCTGCCCTTTAAGGAAAGGATAGAAAAATCCATAAGAGAAAGCATAATGTTTGCCTGTCACAATAGAGAACTTGTGTGGGATTATATAAAAGAATACGCAAAAGAGATGGAGGATGAAATTATAGAAAAGCACTTAAAAGCCTTTGTAAATGAATACACCGTTGATATAGGCAGTGAAGGCATAAAGGCTATCGAAACCCTTTTAGGAATAAAGTTATAAATGATCAGGCACCCCATCTGAGCTTGGTTCTCAGCACTTCAAAAAAGTTTCTGTAAGGATTCTTTATAAGCTTTATTTTATTAGGAGCCTTCTTCACCCTGACCACATCCCTTACCCTCAGAGCAAAACCTACTTGTCCGTCAAGGGTGACAAACACATCCTCATTTTCTGTAAGCAAAGTAACCTCTATAATGGAATTATCATCAATTACTATAGGTCTTTGGCTTAAGGTAAAAGGACAGATGGGATTTAAAATGAGAGCAGGAACCCCAGGATATATAATGGGTCCTCCTGCTGCTAAGGAATAGGCAGTAGAGCCTGTAGGGGTTGCTATAATAAGACCGTCAGCTCTGTAGGTGGTGAGATACATATCGTCTATCTTCGCTTCAAGCTGGATTATTCTTGCCAATGTTCCTTTATGTATAACCACATCGTTCAACACCCTGTATTCAGCGATTTTCTCCCCCTGCCTGAAAATGAAAGCCTCCAGCATGGTTCTCTCATCGGTGGTATAATCTCCTTCTATCACCTTCTCCATCATTGGATAAAGTTCATCCAAAGTGACCTCTGTTAGAAAACCTAAACTGCCAAGATTAACAGCCAGTATAGGAACATCGCTTCGGTACACAAGCCTTGCCACAGAAAGGAGTGTCCCATCCCCTCCCAAAACCACTATAAAATCGGAAAGTTCAGGAATATCTGATTTTTTATAATGAGATTCAAGCCCTGCAAGTATAGCCGTCTCCTCATCAAGAATAGCCTCTATATTTCTTTCCTTCAGCCAGTTCACAAGATCCTTTACCACCTCATCAGCGGGCTTCTTGGGTTTGGCTATTATCCCCACCTTCATTTTCTACTCCTTTTAATCCCTGCCTTTCAAAAAGCCTAAATTTTTTCCTTTCCCTCTTCCCAAACAAAAGGTTTATCAATAGATCCCTCAATTCTTCAGGGGAAAGCTCTCTCTTTAACTCACCAGAAAGGGCAAGGGAAACAATACCAGTCTCCTCTGACACCACAACAGCCACAGCATCGGTTTCCTCAGTTAAACCTATGGCAGCTCTGTGCCTTGTGCCCAAGGCTTTACTGATCATGGGATCGGTGGAAAGAGGCAAGAGGCAAGCAGCAGCCATAATTCTATCTTTTCTTATTATCACAGCTCCATCGTGCAAAGGAGAGTAAGGGAGAAATATTGATATAAGTAGCTCTTCAGAAACCACAGCATCAAGCAGAATACCAGATTCAATAAAATTTTTAAGTCCCACATCCCTTTCAAAAACAATCAATGCCCCTATCTTCTTCTTCGAAAGATAGTCAACGGCTCCCACCACAGCATCCACTATAAGATGTTCTTTAAAAGTAGGGCCGATAGAGAAAGTTCCCACATCAGCCAGCCCTTTTCTAAGCTCTGGCTGAAAAAGTATCACTATTATAAGCACTCCCACCTGCCAGAAGTTCTGAAACAGCCACATAAGGGTTTTCAACTCAAGCCATTTGGAAACAAGGGATAAAAAGACCAAAAGAAAGAGACCAAAAAGCATCCGAGAGGCACGGGTGCCACGGACAATTCTTATACCGTGATAAACAATAAAGGAGACCACTAAAATAT
>JALVKL010000185.1 GCA_027033775.1 bacterium
AAAACTGCATAGCTTGCAAAATTTTCACTTGCAATCATTTCAAGGGTAAAAGACTGCCGTTTTATCTCCTCATAGATGGCTTTAGATATCTCAGGATCTATATCCCATATTCTCATGGATCCCTTCCCTCCTCAATGGAGACTTCAATCTCCTCCAATTTCTTCAATCTCCTTTCGTGCCTACCCCCTTCAAAATCCTCAGTAAACCAAACCTTGAGTATCTCCGGAACAAGCTTAAAATCCAAGACCCTCCCACCCAAAACAAGCACATTCGCGTTGTTGTGTAGTCTGCTCATCTTAGCCGTATAAACATCATAACATAAAGCAGCCCTTATCCCAGGAAATCTATTAGCAACTATACTCATTCCTATTCCTGTTCCACAGATAAGTATCCCTCTATCAGCTTCATCATTTAGCAGTGCTTTTACCACCTTAACAGCATACTCTGGATAATCCACAGGATCCTCTGAAAAGGTGCCCAAATCATAAACACTAAAACCCATATCTCGTACTACATTTTTAACAAACTCCTTCATTCTGAAACCACCATGATCACTTCCTATTGCCACCCTCATATTAAAGCATCCTCCCCACTCTCTCCCGTTCTTATGCGAATAGCATCCTCCACATCTGTGATAAAAATCTTTCCATCACCAATCTTCCCCGATTTCGCAGCATCTATAATAGCCTCTATGACCTCCTCCACCATATCATCTGGCACCACTATCTCCAGCTTTATCTTAGGTAAAAACTGGCTTACAACCTCAGAAAATATTTCAACATGTCCCATCTGCTTGCCAAACCCTCTAACTTCTGTAACTACCATTCCCTTTATCCCAACTTCATCCAATTTATCCTTTACATCATCTAGTTTAAAGGGCTTTACTATGGCCTCTACCTTTTTCATAACATCACACCTTCTTTTTTTTTTACGCCCTGACTTTACCAAAAGTATCATTTTATTGTAAAGTCTTGCCCATATATTAAGGGAAAAGAAATGGAAGAGACCTATAAATCAGGTTTTGTGTCTTTAATAGGGAAACCAAACGTAGGGAAATCTTCCATTCTCAATGCCCTTATAGGGGAAAAGGTGGCTATAATATCTGATAAACCTCAAACAACAAGAAACAGAATACTTGGAGTAAAACACCTTCCAAAAGGACAAATAATATTTGTTGATACACCTGGGATACATTTTCCTAAACACAAACTGAATGAATACATGGTAGAGACAGCCGTAAGAGCGTTAAAGGATATGGACGTGGTTGTGTTTGTTGTGGATTGCAAAGAAGGGCTAACTGAAGAAGACACTTTAGTTATTGAGAATCTTAAAGTTATAGAAAAAAAGAAACCTATAATCTTAGCCTTAAATAAGATTGATTTAACTACAAAAGAAAAAGCCTTAAATTTAAAAGAGGAGATAGAAAACTCACTAAAGATAAAGGACTTTGTCTTTACATCAGCTGTAACTGGTGAAGGGTTAAAAGACCTAACAGAAAAGATATGGGAATACCTTCCAGAAGGTGTGCCCTTCTATCCAGAAGATATTATAACAGATCAGCCTGAAAGCTTTTTTATAGCAGAGATTATAAGAGAAAAAATATTCAATTTAACAAGACAAGAAATCCCCTACTCCACAGCTGTAATAGTAGAAAAAATTGAAAACAAAAATGGTCTTATGGTGATAGATGCGTACATTTTTGTAGAGAAATCTTCCCAAAAAGGGATAATTATAGGAAAAGAAGGAAGAATGTTAAAAAAGATTGGACAATTTGCAAGAGAAGAGTTAGAAAGAATATATAATAAGAAGATCTATTTAAATCTTTGGGTCAAGGTAAAGGAAAAATGGAGACAGAAAGACGGGAGTCTGCGGGAACTGGGCTATTACCTGAAGAAGGAATAAACTTAAGAAAAGCCAAAATACTGCTTGATTCTGTAAGGAGGCTTCTACGTAAAGAAGCAAAGGGCCATTTAAAAAAACTCTTAAACAAAAGACATCCAGCGGATATCGCCTATCTTCTAAAACAACTTTCCGAAAAGGAGAAAATAGAGATACTGAAAATATTAGATCCTGAGATTGCCGCTCAAGTTCTGCTTAAATTGGACAGCCTCACCATGTCTGAAATACTGGAGCTATTAGAGCCAGTAGAAATTGCCGAGTATATGAAATACCTTCCACCTGACGATGCCATTGTCCTTATAGATGCCCTCCCAAAGGAAAAAAAGGAAAAGGTCACGGAGTTTATAGAGAAATACCCAGAGATATGGAAGCTCCTCCAGTACAAAGAAGAGACTGCAGGAAGGATAATGTCCACAGACTTTGTGGCTTTAGAAGAGGATTTAACCGTAGAAGAGGCTATAAAAAGAGTAAGAGAATCTAAAGACAAAGAAGTCTTTTACATATATGTGGTAGATAAGAGAGGACATCTGGTAGGTGTGGTATCACTGAGACAATTGATTCTCTCTGACCCCAACAAAAAACTGAAAGAGATTATGAATCCTGATGTAATTTTTGTTACAGTGGATACAGATCAAGAAGAAGTGGCGAAGATAGTCCAAAAGTATGACCTTTTAGCGGTTCCTGTAGTTGATGACGAAAAGAAGCTTGTTGGAATAGTAACCACAGACGATGTAATCGATATAATAATAGAAGAAGCCACGGAAGACATCTATAAAATGGTAGGAACCACAGATGAAGAGCTATGGGAAAAATCTTTACTAAAGATAGCTCTTTACCGCTTACCTTGGCTCTCCTTTACCATAATAGGAGAGGTGATTTCAGGTATAATAATTAAAATGTACCAACACACCTTGAAGGAGTTTATAGCTATATCTTTCTTCCTTCCCCTTGTAATGGCCCTTGGAGGCAATGTGGGAAACCAATCACAGACAATTATGGTAAGAGCACTTGCAACAGGAAGAATAGACCCGGATAAACCTTGGAAGGTTATGTTCAGGCAAATAGGCGTTGGCTTTATAATGGGGCTTATAGCAGGAACCG
>JALVKL010000186.1 GCA_027033775.1 bacterium
TCTCCAAATGATTCCCTTTCTGGGGGTAAAAACATGAATCTCTATGTTATAGGGGGATTAGCGGGCATAGCGGGATTCTATATGGCTTGGAATATAGGAGCCAACGATGTGGCCAATGCCATGGGCACATCTGTTGGTTCTAAGGCTGTGACTATAAAAAAGGCTGTTATTATAGCTTCAATATTTGAATTTTCAGGGGCTTTTTTTGTGGGCAAACACGTAACCAGCACCATAAGTAAAGGCATTGTTGATCCTAAAATGTTTGCCAATATGCCTTATGAATTTGTAATCGGTATGCTTTCTGCCCTTATTGCTGCGGGTATTTGGCTGCAGTTAGCCACCTATTTAGGCTGGCCTGTGTCTACTACCCATTCAATTGTGGGCGCTGTTGTTGGTTTTGGGATAGTGAGTCATGGAATCTATAGTATAGAATGGGGAAAGCTTCTAACCATAGTTCTTTCTTGGATAATCTCTCCAATATGTGGAGCTATAATTGCCTTTTTTATGTTTAAATGGATAACCAAAAAAATATTAGCCACTGAGTATCCTGCAGCTGCTACAAGAAAATATGCTCCTTATCTTGTATTTATGGTGGTTTTTATTATATCCATTTCCCTCTTTTATAAGGGCTTTCATTTGAATTTACCTATTATTAAGGCTGTATCCATAGCCTTTTTTATATCCATAGTTTTTGGTATTTTTACAAAAATTTTTATATCCAAAGCTTATAGCAATCCCCGTGGCAGATTGAGGGAAAGACTGGTTGAGACAGAGGAAATTTTTAAATTTCTCCAGCTCACCACAGCCTGTTACATGGCTTTTGCCCATGGGGCAAATGATGTTGCCAATGCTACAGGACCTGTAGCTGGTATCATAATGGTTATGAGGGAGGGTGTGGTTTCCACCAAGGCTTATGTTCCTGGATGGGTGCTATTTTTGGGAGGTATTGGTATAGTTATAGGGCTTGCAACTTGGGGATACAGAGTGATAGAGACTGTAGGAAAAAAGATTACTCATATCACACCCTCCAGAGGTTTTGCTGCTGAATTTGGTTGTGCCACCACTGTGTTGGTTTGTTCCAAGCTTGGCCTTCCCATATCAACCACCCATACCCTTGTTGGTTCAGTTATAGGGGTGGGATTGGCAAGGGGTATAAGCGCTCTTAATTTAAGAATGATCAGAGATATAATAAACTCTTGGTTAATCACTATACCTTTTACAGCTGGATTGAGTATGTTTGTTTTTGTGGTGTTTAAATACATCTTTTTATGAAGATAAAGGTTAAGCCCGAAGATTTTATTGTAAGAGAGAAGCTCAAGATATCCTTTAGCAGTGATGGTCCTTATGAAGTATGGCTACTTAAAAAGAGAGGTACTACCACCTTAGATGTTATTAGTGATATATCAAAGAAAAATAGAATAAAACTTTCTGATATATCTTATTGTGGTCTCAAAGACAGGCATTCTCTTTCTTTTCAGTTTATATCCGCACCAAAAGGGGCGATTAAAAAGACAAGGGGTGTAAATTATGAGTTGATACCCTCAGGCTACCTTCATCGACAGGTACTGCCTTCAGATCTTTTATACAATGAATTTGATGTGGTAGTGAGGGATGTGGCTTTACCAGAGGACATTGTTTTAAAAGAGATAGAACATTTAAACAGATACGGCTTGGTGAATTACTACGATGAGCAAAGACTGGGCTCTGCAAGGCATAAAAAGGGCTTTGTAGCTGAAGAGATAGTTAAGAAGGAGTATAAAAAAGCTTTAAAGCTTCTTATAGCAACACCTTCAAAGTGGGACAGCGGTAAAATAAAGCGGTTTAGAAGGTGCCTTGAGGAGAACTGGGGAAAGTGGATTCCTTGCTTATCTTTGGCTGTCTTTGAATGGGAAAAAAGAATTCTTAACTTTTTAGTTGGTAGAGAATTTTCAAAATCTACCGCTAAAAAAGCCCTATCTATGGTTGATCCCAATATAATGCAGCTTTGTTTTAATGCTTATCAAGCTTTTATATGGAATGAGACTGCCGCAAAGCTTTTGCTGAGATATTTTGCCGAAGACGAATTGATAAAAGTTCCTTATATTTATGGTAAGTTCTATTTTTACAGAGACATAGAGGATGATCTGCTCAAAAAATTGAGTTTTATTGAGATTCCCACTATAAGTCCTAAGCTAAAGTTAAAGGGTTTATTGAGAGATGTGATACAAGAGGTTCTTTCAGAAAGGGGGATAAATTCCTTAGATGAGCTTAGAAGCCATATTAGGGGTGCTATTTTTAGGTCTCATAAAAGGCCTTTTATTGTCAGAACTGAAATCTTTTATGAGGTTGAGGAAGACGAGATGTATGTGGGAAAGAAAAAATGGAGACTTAAATTTCATCTTCCGTCAGGTTCATATGCTACTTTGGTAATAAAGAGGATTTTCCATAAAGAAATGTGAAAATTGGACTTAAAGATCTTGACAAAGAGAACGAAATAGATATTTTCAGAATTGCCCTGGGTTGTATGCCGGCGTAGCTCAGTTGGCAGAGCAGGGCACTTGTAATGCTCAGGTCGGGGGTTCAAATCCCTCCGCCGGCTTTAAGGTATGTGGAGGGGTACCCAAGCGGCCAAAGGGGGCGGACTGTAAATCCGCTGGCGGAAGCCTTCGGAGGTTCGAATCCTCCCCCCTCCACCAGGGGCGGGCGTAGCTCAGGGGTAGAGCACTGGCCTTCCAAGCCGGTGGTCGCGGGTTCGAATCCCGTCGCCCGCTCCAGGATTATTTTGTATATGAGCCCACGTAGCTCAGGAGGTAGAGCACACCCTTGGTAAGGGTGAGGTCGGCGGTTCAACCCCGCCCGTGGGCTTTTGAATTTATTTTGTGAAAAACCAAAGGAGGTAGCAATGGGAAAGGAGAAGTTTGAGAGGAAGAAGCCGCATTTAAACATAGGGACGATAGGGCATGTGGATCATGGCAAGACGACATTGACGGCGGCGATAACGAAGGTGTTA
>JALVKL010000187.1 GCA_027033775.1 bacterium
TATAGTGAAACATGATAATTTCATTAAGGAGGCTAATATGAAAAATATAGCAAGTAAAGTATTATTAATATTAATGATATTAATAGGAGGGATGCACATGGCAAATGCACAAGAAAAACCCCCTCTGCTCAATAAACCACCCACAACATTCCCAAATCAAGCAATTCCTTCTCCTCGTAACCAAACTGTACCCCCTCCACCTCCAAGCCAAGTCGCACCACAACCTCAAATAGTTAATCCTTTTAATCAGTTAAATAACGCTGTGCTTGCTGTAAATACAGCTAAAAAAGTAAAAGCGTATCTTACAGCTGGGAAAATTTGGACTAAAATTGGTCGACGAGGTGAAACAGAAATCAAAGCAGCTATCCTCTACGAAGGAGTGGTTGTAGCTGTTTTACATTTCAACCCAATAGATGGCTCCGTATTGCCTCTTGGCCTCCACCCTATAGCAAACAGAATGGTCATTTCTATAGAAAATATCAGAGAAAAACTACCTGCAATAATACATGCTCTTGAAGTCCTTAATGGCGCTGAATACAGAGAACCTGAAAGCGTATGGGTAATTCCACTTGCTTATAAAAGTATGATTGTTGCTCATTTAAAAATTTATATAGACGGTATACATATCGTACCCGATTATCCAGCCAATCAAGAAATGCAACTATATGGCAAATAGAAACTTTTAGATTATTTTTGCAATTTTTATTACTTTCTAATCTCTAAAGCTAAAAAGGGATTAAACATGGCTCCTGTACAAGAAAGAACTACATCAGCACCAGATTCAATAAGATCGTAAAAAGAGTTGCTATCAGTGACTCCTCCACAGCTCATTATCAGGAATTCTGCCTTCAATTTTTGCCTTATAGAATACAGTTCTTTGGTAAACAGTTTAGCACACTCCCTTATAGCCCAACCGCAAACTCCGCTTTTTTCTCTCCCCTTGCCCAAGGCAGGCAAGCCCTCCTCTGTAACCACCCTTGTTTGTATAGAGTTTATACCACTTATACCCTCCACATATTTAGCAACAGATCTGACAAATTCATATAATGGCTTTCCGAACATAAATCCAACCTTAACTATAAGTGGCATATCTCTAATAGCCTTTTTAACTTCCCTTAAAATATCCTTGGAAAGCTCGCTGTCTGTGTATATCAAACCTTCACCATCACCCACATTGGGACAGGAAAGATTGAGAATCACAGCAGAAACGCCTGTTTCTTTAATCATAGAGGCTACAGTAACAAAATCCCTTATTAGCTCCCATCTCGTACCCTGGTAGGTTCCCACACCAGAACCTAAAACGGCACAACCTTCCCTTACAGCTATGGTCGCTTTTTCCATATCTTCCTGCCACCAGTCAGGATCCATAGAGGGCATACCAAAGGAATTTGTTATGGTAACCTCTCTCACCGAAGAAGGCTCATACCCAACAGGGGCAACAAGCTGGTAAGGAAGATTGAAAGGATCCAGCATCTCCGATTTGACAAAAAGGCAGTTTGGATGGGGATGAGACGGATGTTTTCTTGTTCTCACAGTTTTATATACAAGTAAAGAAAAGCCCATCTTTGAGTAAAAATCTATCCATCTACTATTCAGAAGAAGTCCCGCAGGAATACCAAGGGGAAAGTCTATAGATTTGCCAAAAAAATCAAAGCTCTCTTTCTTCAGAGAACCTAAATTGGGGAAGTTTCCGCTAAATTTAGGACCGTTCTCAAAGTTCTCGTAATAATCTTTATCAATATCGTAGGTGGCAAACTCTTTTACTCCCACTTTAACCTCCTGTAAGGCTTTGCTAAAAGATAAACTTATAAACGGGAAAAAGGCAATGATAAACTTTATAGCTATTTTAGAAAGAGCTTTTCCCACAAGATGCATAATATGTGACAAAACAATAAATCATTTTGTAGTTTGCAATAGCTGCTTGGCAAAAATAAAGCCTATTGAGAGCCACTGCTTAAAATGCGGTCTTTCCTTAAAAACAGGTTTTCACGAGTTCTGTGGAAACTGTATAGACAAAAAACTGTACATGGATGAAGTGTGGTCCCTATATGACTATAGGGACATATCACAAATTATACTTTCACTCAAATTAAGAAGAAGTTTAAGAGCAAAAAAGGCCATGGAACAGCTCATAAAATACGCATTTTTAATGAGAGAGAATCAACAAGTATATAATCTGGATGGTATTAATTGTGTAACCTTTATACCAATACATTGGAAAAAAAGATTTGTAAGGGAATTCAACCAGGCTGAAATCATAGCAAATATTGTTGGAAAGCTTTTAGACAAACCTGTCAAGAAGATGTTGATAAAAACAAAATCCACTGAAGATCAAACCGCTCTTCCCAAAGAAAAACGCAAAAGCAATGTGAAGAACACATTTAAAGCTATAAATAAGCCAGAAGGAGGGATAATTTTAGTGGATGATGTAGCAACAACACTGTCCACTCTGAACGAAGCGGCCAAAACATTAAAAAGGGCAGGGGCAAATAAGATTATAGGTCTTTGTGTTGCAAGAAGCTCTTATGTCTGAGGTAAGGATATTTATAAGTGGTCAACTGAAAGAAAAAGATTTTGTAAAGATACCGGAAGATGAATTTAAGCATCTTCTGGTACGCAGAATAAAGAATATGGAGAGGATAAAGATAATTAACGGTCAAGGCGTGGAAGCCATTGGCAGAATAGATATTAGAAAAAAGATAGCTTATATAGAAGAGGTTTACAGCATAGAACACAGAGAGCTTCCTGTAAAAATAAATCTTTTTCAGGGTGTTTTAAAATCTGATAAAATGGACTGGTTAGTGCAGAAGGCAACAGAACTGGGAGTATATAAGATAACTCCTCTCATATCCCTAAGAACTATACCAGATGTTAAAAAAGAGAAAATCAAAAGGTGGGAAAGGATAGCAAAAGAGGCTGCTAAACAGTGTGGTAGGGCTTACGTACCCATAATAGAAAATGCTGTAAGAATTGAAAATACTGTATTTGATAATCCTACCATAATTCTATGGGAAAGGGCAAAAAGTAGATTAAAAAATCACCTGAATAATATAAAAGATAATGATGAAATAAATATAGTAGTGGGACCCGAGGGAGGATTTTCTGAAGAAGAGATCTCTCAAGTGAAAAAAGACAATGTATGTCTTGTATATATAGGAGATGTTATTCTGAGATCGGAAACAGCCTCCTTATATATTCTTTCTGTTATGAAATTTTTAGGAGAAGAAGGTTGGCTCCCATAGATGAAGTTATAGAAAGATTAAAAGAATTTTACGAAAAAAAATGGAATATACCTGTTGTTACAGAGCTGGCAAAAAAAAGAAAAGATCCCTTTTTGGTTTTAATATCCTGTATTTTGAGTTTGAGGACAAAGGATGAAACAACAAAAAAGGCATCAGAAAAACTGTTTAAAGTGGCAAAAACCCCCTATGAAATGCTCCAGCTTAAAGAAGAAGAGATAGCAAAACTTATATATCCGGTAGGTTTCTATAACACAAAGGCAAAAACCATAAAAGAAATATCAAAGGTTTTGGTGGAAAAATACAAAGGCAGAGTACCAGATAATCTTGAAGAACTCCTAAAATTAAAAGGGGTAGGCAGAAAGACCGCCAATTTAGTGATGATAGAGGGATACGGGAAACCTGGAATATGTGTGGATACCCATGTCCATAGGATATCAAACAGGTTGGGGTGGGTTAGAACAAAGCATCCAGATGAAACAGAAAAAAGGCTCAAAGAAATCCTTCCTCCAAAATACTGGATGCAGATAAACAGATTGTTTGTGTCTTTCGGAAAGAATATATGTAAACCTATATCACCTTTATGCTCGAAATGTCCGCTAAATGATATATGTCCTAAAATAGGAGTTAACCGTCATAGGTAAATTTTTTATAGAGTTTCATAGTGGCTTCACTCATGTGCTTCAGGGTAAAATTGTTCATCACCCTTTTGCGAGCATTAATGGCCATCTTTTTCAACAGCGAAGGATAAACCAATAGATTAATGGCTTTATTTTCATCATTTATTAAGCCACACTTTTTGTGAGGAACAGCTTCGCTGTTTCCTCCAACATCTGAGACCACAGGTACACAACACGAGGCCATAGCTTCAAGAACAGCATTGGAAAAACCTTCCTTTTCAGAAAATAACAATAAGAAATTTGAGGAAGAAAGGATATCCTTTACATTCAGAACTTCCCCATAGAATTTTACTTGCCCTACATTCGATGCTACTTGCTCAAGTTTCTTTCTTTCAGGGCCATCCCCCACAACTAAAAGTTCAATATTTTTAAAGTATTTATACAACTTTTGAAAAAAACCTATTGCTTTGTCCACCCTTTTGTGAGGCACAAGACGAGATATTACAGAAAAAACAAAGGTATTAGACCGCTTTAAGCCACACAAGAATTCGTTGGGATCTATCCCGTTGTATACAACCTCTATCTTTTCTGGAGAGAAGTTGGTCTTAATACAGTAATCATAAGATACCGCCTTTGATACTCCCACAACTGAATCCCTGGCAAAATTAAAAAGCCTGTCTGTAATGAGCTGTCTTTTATTATCCCAGTGATCAAGATTGTGGATATTATAAATTACTTTAGCTCCATATATGAAAGCAGCTAAAGAACCTGATATACCAGGCCGGTACATATGAGTATGGACAATATCTATTCTTAAACGCTTGAATAGCTTTACCAGTTTAAAAATGGCCTTGGGATCAAACCGAGAATTAAATTTCACAAGATAAACTGGAATCCCCTCTTCCTCGAAAAGACGATAAAGGGCACCTTTAGAGTGAATACACACAACATAAGGTTCCATTTGCTCTGTTTTTTTCAGGTGAGAAAGAACATAAAGAAGCCTTTTCTCAACCCCACCTATCTTTAGGTAAGAGATTACACGAGCAACCCTCAATTTATTTTTGGAAATACCTCCCTCCTGGCTCTTTCAAGATCTTCTGGAAAGTCTATTTCTATCCAAGGATAACCACAAACATCAACATAATATAAAGGACTCAATTTTATAAAACTTCTAAAGGCTGCAGGAAACCACCTATTAACTTCTCCTTTTGATATCAAATCTTGGACACATAGCTTTAACACCTCAAGGGCTTTTCCTCTGAATTTTACCAAGCCAAGATTCTCTCCATAAGCAATCCCTGGTTCCAAATCTTTTCTTATATCAATGACTTTATTGCCATTCACCGCCACCTTCATGGTCTCTTCATCAAGAACAGATGAAGAATCAACGCTTATTACGGCATCTTCTTCAAAAGAAAGGAGAAGCTCCAAAATCCTTATATGGAAAAGGACATCGGCGTTAAGTATTAAAACCTCGTCCTGCATATAAGGCAAAGCAAGATAAACAGAGTATATACTATTGGTAATGTCAAATTTTGGATTTTCTATATAACAAACATTCTCTTTTAGGATAGACTTAATCTTTTCTCCTTTATACCCTATTACAACATAAATCTCGTCAATGCCTGCTCTTTTAAGCTGCATAACCTGATGCTCAATAATGGTCAAACCCTCTTTCTCGTCTACCTTAAGCAGAGCCTTTGGTATATCTTTAGTATATGGCAAAAGCCTTCTTCCCTGACCAGCAGCAAGAAGAAAAGCTCTCATAAAATGAGCTCCTTTATATAATTGACAGCAACTTTGGTGGCTCTTCCTGGGTTGTAGAACAAAATGTCCCGCATATTCAATCTTTCCTGTTCAAACTCTTTTGGATAATCTATACACCTACTGACTGCTTTTTCCACCAATTTCGCTTCAGGTTTTTCAATAAGTATACCAGTTTTGAAGAGCATATTTTCATCTACTGTTTCTTTATATCTTTCTTTAAAAGAAGGAACAAAAAGATAAATCAAAGGCCTGTTTAATATCAAGTATTCGTTAGCAACAGAACTGAAATCGGAAATAAGTATGTCAGAGGCAGCCATTGCCGGCACAATATCAGACTTCCAGAATATATATGCCCCCTTACGCATCCATTCTCTACACTTTCTGATCCATCTCTCTTCCTTTAATGAATGATCATGCAGTTTAACCATGAGTTTTGCTCCCATACCTGTGACAACATCCACCACCAAATCCCCATAAAGATCCAAAGACGAAGCAGCTCCCCAAGTAGGAGCATAGAGCACTGTAAATTCTGAAGCATCAATACCCAGATAATTACAAGCTTTCTCTTTAGTCCAGGTACCGTCAACAAGGGCATCCAATTTTGGCATCCCCACTTTCAATATACGAGGGTCATTCTCCTTCAAGATTCCAAGCTCTATAAATCTTTTCAACATATAAGGACCTATCATAAAAAGCTTATCATAGGCCAATACCTTAGGAGTATAAGCCCTGCCTTTAAAGGATACACCGTGAAAGGTGTGCACCTTAACCTTTGCCCTTTTTGCGGCAAGATAGATATCGGAAGAGATATACATATCCCATTTAATCCATTTAGCTAAAAAACGGGGAATAGATCTGGCATCCCAACCAGCTTCTTTCAATATTTGAGAAGAGGAAAAACCTTCTGCTTTAGTGGTTACCCATACAGAAAACTCATTCTTTATAGAAAGATAAACAGAAGTAAGACAGGTTAGATTCATTGGAACCCTTGCAAAAAATAGAATTTTTTTCAAGGATCAAGCCCTCAAACAGCTCTCACACAAAAGACCCTTGAGATTTCCCTTTAAAAATCTTCTTCTTATGTCCATATATAAATCGCTGTTCCAAATACTTTTCAATGAATTCCTCTTTAAATCTCCTAATATTGTTGTCTGCTCCCAGTCTACACAACAAAGCACCACCCTTCCATCAAAAAGTATGTATGCCTGTTCAAACAGTCTGTTGCACCAGTCAAAAGGTCGCCATTTTTTAGGATTTAGCCCCTTAGAGGCAATCTCGGATCTGGCTCTATTCTCAAGAGGTCTAATATTTACTTTAACGCCCCTCTTTTTCCAGTAGGCCAAAATCTCGCCCAATTCCTCATCTATGGCCCTTGTTCTAACCATGGTGATTCTTACCCTTGGCTTTGAAGCACCCTTTTTTCTTTTAATTTCGAGAAATCTATCGATGTTACTCAACACACGCTCCAAGGAAAGTCCTTTCATCTGAGACTCATAGGTCTTTTTTCTGATGCCATGAACACTGAAGTTTATCCTATCAAGCCCAGAATCAATTAGGGCTTCTGCCATCTCTTCGTCCAACAAAGCTCCATTGGAGTTTATCTTCACCACAGTATGGGGACTTTTATTTTTCACAATATACTCTATCTTCTTGGGCAAATCCCTGTCCAAAAGAGGTTCATTCATAAGATAAGGACTTATACGATCAACGGGATGCTCCACAATCTCATCGATTATCTTTCTGAAGAGATCCCATTCCATCTCACCTTTTGGAAGCCTATCCCCTATTAAAGAATTTGGGCAGAACACACAACGAGCATTGCACCCAGATTTGGTCTGTATCTGCACCACCCTGGGAAAGGAAGGAAGCGGTTTTTCCTTTTTAACCCATGTCTTATAAAGTCTATCAAAAAAGCCAGTGTCCTTTGGTATAAAATATTTTCTCATTTCACGCTCCTGTAGATATCAATTAATCTTTTAGCCTGCCTCTCTATAGTGAAGAATTTAACAGCCTTTCTTTTAGCATTTAATGCCATTTTTCTTTTAAGAAAAGGCTTAAAAACAACATTGAGTATTTTGTGAGAGGCTTTAGAAGGATCAATATCTACAATGATACCGGTTTTCCCATGGTCTATAAACTCAGGATTGCCAGACACAAAAGTGGTAGCCACCAAAATCCCATAAAGCATGGCTTCTCTCACACTACCTGTAAAACCTTCCCCTTTTAAAGATGTGCAAAGCACCATATCAAGGCAACTATAAATCTCAGCAAGGTCCGATAAGTATCCTTTAAATACAAGGGCATCTTTTAAAAGATTTACATAGTTCTTAAATTTCTCTTTTCTACCTGAGCCGTATATGTAAAATTTGGCATTCCCCAAAATTCTTTTAATATTTTCAGCGATAGAAAAAAACAGAGGATATCCCTTCTTACCGGTAAATGCAGCTACTATCCCAAATCTATTTTCAGAGGAAGGATTATGTTTAAAAGATAAAAGGGGAGCACTTCCATAAATAACATGGATCCTTTCATCTGGTATCCCTAAAGAGACTAAAACCTTTTTAACTGCATGGGATACAGCTATCACATTTAGAGGAAAGCCCTTCAAAATTGCAACATATATTCCCTTAAGTTTGTAGGTGGTGCCCCTTTGAAATACAACGGGTTTTTTAAAAAACAGATGCGATAAGATAGAAAACCTCAAAGCCTCAAGCTTATGGGCATGAATTATATCAAAATCCTTGCTTAATTTGAGAAACTTCAAAAGTTTATTAAAGGAAAGGGGAAGACATTTGATTTTAAAATTCCCTATCTTTTCTGGAATATGGCCACATACCTTACGATTAAGAAGAATAACTCCAGAAGCACCAAATATGCTCTGTCCTTCAGCCATTCTCAGAATTTGAACAG
>JALVKL010000188.1 GCA_027033775.1 bacterium
TTCACAAGTCCTATCTGATAGGCTTCGTTTGCATCTATCATTCTTCCTGTAAGAATAAGCTCCATGGCTCTTCCCTTACCCACGAGTCTGGGAAGCCTTTGTGTTCCACCATAACCTGGTATTATTCCAAGATTTACCTCAGGCTGTCCCAATTTAGCCTTCTCAGAAGCAATCCTTATGGTACAGGCCATGGCAAGTTCACATCCTCCACCCAATGCAAATCCGTTTATAGCTGCTATTACAGGCTTACCCAGGTTTTCTATAAGATTGAATACAGATTGTCCTTTTTCCGCAAATCTTTTTCCTTCCAGAGCATCAAGATCAACAAGACCCGATATATCCGCTCCTGCTACAAAAGCCTTTTCTCCTGCTCCTGTAATTATAATGGCTTCTACCTCGGGATCGTTTTTCAACTCACTGAATACTTTTTCCAGCTCTTCCATCACCGTTGCATTTAAGGCATTTAAAACCTTTGGTCTGTTGATGGTTACAATAGCTATATTATCTTGTTTTTCCACAATAAGTGTTTCATAACCCATTTTATCCCCCCTTTTTAGGTTTTATCTTCATAGGTGAAGAAGCCTTTTCCTGTCTTTCTTCCCAAGTGCCCTGCTCTCGCCATTTGCCTTAAAATGGGTGCAGGTCTAAACTTTGGATCTCCAAACTCTTTATAGAGAACCTCAAGCACATCCAAAGCAACATCAACCCCCACAAGATCTATAAGGGCAAGCGGTCCAATGGGCATGTTGGCCCCCAGTTTCATGGCTTGGTCTATCTCTTCAGCGCTTCCCACACCTTCCATGAAAGCCCAAGCTGCTTCGTTCATATAGGGAACCAAAATCCTGTTTACAATAAATCCTGGCTGATCTTTTGTTTTTATGGGAGTTTTTCCCATCTTTTTAGCAAGCTGGTATGCAAGTTCCACTGTTTCATCTGATGTTGTGAGTCCTTGAACTATTTCCACTAAAGGCAAAACAGGAACAGGGTTAAAAAAGTGCATTCCCACAACCTTGTCTGGTCTTTCTGTAGCTGATGCTATCTCTGTTATAGACAAAGAAGAGGTATTGGTGGAAAGGATCACCTCTTCTCTTGTTAGTTTATCCAGTTCTGAAAATAATTCCTTTTTAATCTCCATCTTCTCGAATACCGCTTCTATAACATAATCCACATCCTTTAGATCTGACAGGTCCTTGGTTGTTTTAATTCTATTTATAATTTCATCAGCCTGATTTTGTGTTATCTTTTCCTTTTTAACCATCCTTGATAGACTTTTTTTGATTATGTTCATACCTCTTTCCAAAGCTTCATCTGATATATCTCTCAATACAACTTTAAACCCAGCAGAAGCAGCAACCTGAGCTATCCCGGATCCCATAGTTCCAGCTCCTACTACACCTATTGTTTTAATATCATCCACTTTCATGGCATTCCTCCCCCCTTTGATTTTATTCAATGGATTTCAGCCAAAATTAAAGCACATCATTTGCCGCTTTTCAATGAAATTACTTTGATATATCTTTTAAAGCTAAGATGAAAAGGGTAGCTTTTCATACAATAGGATGTAAGCTTAACCAGTTTGAAACAGAGTTTATGAGGGAGCAGTTTGAAAAGAGGGGCTGGAGTGTAGTGCCATTTGAGGACATTGCTGATGTTTATGTTATAAATACATGCACAGTTACATCTAAAGCAGACTCAAAATCCAGACAGAGCATAAGACAAGCAAAAAGAAGAAATCCTTCCTCATTGGTAGTGGCTGTTGGCTGTTATCCTCAGGTATATTCAGAAGATCTTTTAAAATTAGAGGCTGATATAATAGCGGGAAATAAAGAGAAATTGAAAGTTGTGGAACTTGTGGATGAAGCAATCAAAAATAGAAATAAAATAGTAAAAATAGAGCCTCTTGATGGTCTCTTTCATCCCATGGCTATTGAAAAATTTTCAGGTTATTCCCGCGCCTTTGTAAAGATTCAGGATGGCTGTGATAAAAGATGTACCTACTGTGTGGTCTGGATGGCAAGAGGACCTTCAAGGAGTGCTCCTGTTGATTTCATATTGGATGAGGTTAAAAGACTTGTTTCTTCTGGATATGAAGAGATAGTGCTTACAGGAACAAACATAGGAGATTATGGAAAAAAAGAAGGGCTAACTCTAATTACTCTTTTAGAGAGACTCTCAAATGTAGAGGGACTAAAAAAGATCAGGCTTTCTTCCATTGAGCCTGTTGATGTAACAGACGATTTTATTGGTTTTGTTAGAAATAATCCTAAAATATGTCGCCATCTTCACATACCTGTTCAGAGTGTCAGTGATAGGATACTTTCCTTAATGGGAAGAGATTACAATGAAAAATTTTTAAGAAAACTTTTTGAAAAGATCTTTACAGAGATCCCAGATGTTGGAGTAGGGGTGGACATTATTGTAGGATTTCCTACAGAGACGGAAGAGGACTTTAACAAAACTTTTAAATTTATAGAGGATTATCCCATATACTACATGCATATATTCTCCTACTCTTCTCGTCCTAAAAGTAAAGCTTTTAATTTTAGACCTAAAGTGAGGCCAGATATTATAAGAAAGAGGTGGGAGATGTTGAACGAGTTAAAGTCTGAGAAAAAGAGAGAATTTGTATCTAAATTTGTCGGAAAAACCTTAATGGGCACTGTGGAATCGAGGCCCTTTAATGATACTTATTGGTCTGCTATAAGTGAAAATTACATTCAGCTTTTGGTAAAAGAGGATCTTTCTGATAAGGCGGGTAGGGTCTTGAGTTTTAAGGGTATATGTAGCATAGAAGATAAATTGATTGTGGAGCTGGTTGAAGGTTGATAGCTTTTATACTACAGGCTGTGGGAATATCCCTTTCTGGTGTAGTTTCACCTGGTCCTATGACAGCAGCAACCATTGCAAGTGGAACAAAAAACAAAAATGCAGGTTTATATGTGGCTTT
>JALVKL010000189.1 GCA_027033775.1 bacterium
AAGGTTATAATATGCGGTGATCCTAAAGATCATTCCACCACAGAGATATTAAGAAAGCTTTCCTATTAATTTCTTCTTGCATTTTTACTTTTTAAGTGCAAATATTATAATTGAAGTCAAATTAGTAAGAATTATTTAAGGGGGTGTTACAATGACTGAGAGATTACAGGTTTACAAGTGTGAGATTTGTGGCAACATAGTTTTGGTTCTGCATCCTGCCGCTGGTAAGCTTGTATGCTGTAATAAGCCTATGGTTTTGCTCGAAGAACAGACAGCAGATGCCAGTACAGAAAAGCATGTACCAGTTATTGAAAAGGTTGAAGGCGGTTACAGGGTAAAGGTGGGATCTGTTCCTCATCCTATGGAGGAAAAACACTATATTGAGTGGATTGAACTTCAGGTAAATGGAAAAAGCTATATTCAGTTTCTAAAGCCTGGAGATGCTCCTGAAGCCTTCTTCCCTGTAAGAGAGGAAGGTACCGTTTCAGCTAGAGAGTACTGCAATATACATGGTCTCTGGAGGGGATAGTAAATTCGGTTTTACCAATAGGCGAGGGGAAAGCCCTCGCCTATAATAGATTTTATTTAGATGGGGCAATCTTTGGGATGTGTTTAAGGTTATTTTTGGGTCCAAGTTTAGGATTGATGTAATGGTGAGTTTTAGGGGTAGAGGCAGGCCTTTTCACTTTAGGTAATTTGCATAACAGAATGCTATATTTCTTATTATTGGAAGGATCTGCTTCTCCTACTACCACTCTTTTTATAACTTGTTCTGGGGAACCACTAAAAATAATGAGAACATTATCCTCAATAACAGGTGGAACCACAATCTCAGCGCTACAGGAAGAAGAGGTTTTTATGGTAATTTTGGGGATTCTCACTTGAACTCTGCCATTAGCAAGTTTCAGCTTATTTTGGTCGCTGGCTGGCAGATCTTTTAAATAATACCTGATATTCTGTCCGGCTATTTTAAAATTTATAAACGATTGTTCCATTATGGCTTTGGATGATATGCCCCATCTGTCACTTGCTATTTCAACCCACACTCCACAGGACTTTTTTGATAATACAGGCTTTGCGTAGATTCTATTTATACTCAAGTCTGGCAATCTGGGACATCTTGCCGCCATCTTAAGTTCATTGTTATTTTCATTTGTTTCAGGAATAACAAAGTTTGAATTCACTTTTAAATCCACAGTTTTGAAACTGCCCCGGGGAACATCTCCCAAATCCAGCCATATACTACTTCCAGGATACATAATAGTGCCTGAGTTGCTTTTGTCCAAATCCTCCAGGGAAACCTCTCGTAAATTATTATTGACGTCAATTTTAACTTTGCTATTCCTCATTTGACGGGGAGTAAGAGGTAAAGTCCCAGTGTTCTTTAGCTCAATAGATAACGAGCACCTTCCTTGAAGTTTATCGCCTATGAATCTTATCTTACCAATAGACAAATCATAACCAGAAGGTCCTGCCTTGGAATTATGAAGGTACGTAAACACAACAGCCAAAGCTAAAAACAAAGTCAACCAGGAGAGATTCATATAAATTCTTGTGAGCCTTTTCACTTTTGCCCTCCTAATATTTTTATCAAAGGTTCTCATACTGTTATGTGTGCTGGGAGTGAAAAAGGTTCAAACTCTTTCGGAGTTATCCTTTGGCATGATGCTTTTTAATTTCCCAGAACTTTTTCACAGAGGTTAATGAAAGATTGTGGTGCTAAATCCCTAATGGGTTGACATAAAATGGAAATTCGTGAGAAAGCAAAATAGCAAAGGATTTGTTTATAGCCGTGTAGATCTGTAAGAGGAGGTGGATACATGAAGCGCTTCAAGGTTTTGTTAATTTTACTTTTGCTTTTTGGGGTTGTGACTATGGTTTATAGCTTATTTCCAGCTCTTTCCGAGGCAAAACAAAAAGCGCAAAAGATAAAATGTATTATGACTAAATCTGAACAAACAACTGCCCAATCTAATCAATTTGTTACTGTCAAAACACCAACAGAGGATAAAAACCTCAAATCTTTTATACTTCACTGTGTTTTGTGGGCAGAATTTCCTGAACAACACCAAAAGATTGTGCTTCTTGAGGTTGAAGATACAGAAGTGTTGGACGATGAAGGGCAGATAAATTCTCATACTCTTATGAAGATGCCTCCTCAAAATTTTGTTATGGAATCCATCAAAATTGGTGATAAAGTTTGGATTTCTGATGGAAGTGGTAATTGGGTTACAGGGACAACAGACCAGCTTAATACTTTTAAGGGTTCAGCAGATCTGTTCTTTGGGGAATTATTTGGTAGAGATGTTTCTGAACTCAAGCAGAGCAAGTCTAATTGGAAATACGTGGGAAATGTTAATATCAATGGTATAGAGACCATGCATTTCTCTCTAAAACAAAACAGCATCGATTCTTTTTCTGAGGATCAATTTAGGATATTTTATTTGAACATGCTTCCTAACTTGAAATGGCGTAATATCAAAGCGAATTCTGCCATTGGTGATGTTTATATTGCCAAAGATGGCTTGTTAATAAAAGGCTCTTATGAGCTTACTGGTCTAATAACTACCGATAGAGGCGAGAAGAAACCTGTAAAGATCGTTTATCAATATAATATTACTCACATTAACGATCCCAACCTTAGGGTAAAGCCACCAAGAGACGCCCTTCAATCTGTAAAAGCGCCTTTTCCACTGCCGCCCAATGCCAGGCTCAAGGTGGCCACTGGTGATATGCAGGTGTTTATAGTGCCAGCTACTCCAGTGGGAAAGGTTATGGATTTTCTTACTAAGAACCTTCCTAAAGCGGGTTTCACTATTTCTCACAAAATGGGCAGTGATAGTGAGGTTTGGAGCTTTGAAGTGAGTGGTAAAGGCAAGATTTATATGGTTGAGGTAGGCGCGGATCCAGACAACGATTCAGA
>JALVKL010000190.1 GCA_027033775.1 bacterium
TTCAGAATTTCGGCAGTCAAGACTTGATCATACGCGATAACTTTCTCCAAATCGCCAGCAGAAACATCGGGATCTTCTGCCATCTCCATGACTTTCATGGCGATGTGGGGCATAGTCGCAAATTCTTCCTCTCTTACAACACGATCTCTTATTTCATCAAGTGTAATCATAAAATACCCCCTGCATCTGTAAATCGATAAGCCAAGAATAGATTAGCAGAAATAATATTATCTTTTCAATGCTATTATATCTCTTAGCATTTCGTCAGATGTGGTTATAACCCTGGCATTTGCCTGAAATCCCCTCTGCACCACAATCATCTTTGTAAACTCTTCCGCTATATCAACATTGGACATCTCCAGAGTTCCAGATCTTACTGTACCTAAACCAGCCTCTCCTGGAGAGGCATAGAAGGGACTGCCAGATGCAGGGGTTTCTCTAAAGAGATTGTTACCAATTCTTTCTAATCCCTGTTCATTGTTAAAGCCTGCTAAAGCCAACCGATATCTGGGGACGGTTTTCCCATTGGTATAAAGAGCCTGAACCACACCAGTGTCGTCTATCTCTATATCCACTAAGTCCCCAGCAGGGTAACCGTTTTGATCAACAAAATATGTTCTTGAATCGCCTCCTAAAGCCGTCAAAAGTGTATTACCAAACTGATCGAAGGTATTTATAACAATAGGAGCATCGAATAAACTGGGATCATAATTCTCCAAGTGAATACCTAAAGCAGCTCCAGTATCATTCAGGGAAGCCAATGTAACATTAACCGTTGATCCAGACGAAGTGACAAATCTGACATTTCCATCACCATCTATATCCACATTTAAATTATTAGGACACCTCTTTTCAGGGCATATCACAGCATTTCCAAGTCCAGGAAGACTCCCAAAGGCTCCTATATCATAGGTGGCAGATCCCCCAGCTGTGGTATAATTGAAATGAGCATAATAATAAGTTATTCTGGGATTGCCCTGAGAATCAAAATCCACCCTACCAGCGGCACCATCAATTTCTAGTAACCTTCCATCCAGCTCCGTGTAGTATACCCAGGTTGTCTTTCTCACAGAAGGATCATCCGTGCTACTTCCAGAGGTAAAGAAACTTCCGTCATCTTCAGCGTCCTCTCCCTGAATCTTCACAAAATGGATTTTAAGCTCATGTGCCTGTCCCGTCTTGTCGTATATGGTGGTGCTTACTAGGTGGGTATCAGCATATTTCCCCTCCACATCAACCCAAATTTTAGGTAAATCCATGGTGCTTCCTGTTACATCTGCATCCACAAATCTCATTCTTAAACTCATCATACTTGGCCCACAGGTTTTATCTATTATCTTAAGATCACCATTTTCATCCCAAGCCACTTTATAATCCTCTCCAAATAGATACTGCAGATATCTTCTCAGATCCTCAAATGTACCAACAGCTTTAACCGTCACATTTGCAGTGGTGTCAACGGTATCTCCAGGACCATATATTTTTCCTATATCCGCAGTATTAGAACTGCTTATTATTATCACATAGCCACCATCCACTGTTGATCCAGGAGATACAGTGGCAGAGGTGGTGATAGTCACAGAACTTGCTCCAACTGTCACAGAAGCTGAACTCACATTTAAATAGAATTTACCAGATACAGATTCACCGTTATGCTTAGTTCCTAAAATTTCAATATAATCACCGGTGCTTATATCTTTAGCCATACAGCAGTCAGGAATCTTAAAAGTATCCGCAGAAGAAGCCACAATAGTTTGTGAGGCGCTGTCTTTAAATGGCCCAACCATCCATGTCTCATATGTATTTCCAGTAGCTGACGAAGAAAGATTGGCCTTAAGGGTTATAATATCCGTAGCCTTGGGAGCAAGCTGTTCGTTAGGATTTATATATATATCAGTAAGTGCCTGCTCCCATTCGCCGGTTTCCTCATTATAGGTGTATCCCTGAACCCTGTACCCATTAGGATCCACAAGAGCCCCTATAGCGTCAAACTTAAAATTACCAGCTCTTGTGTAAAAGATTTCATTTCCATATTTCACCACAAAAAAGCCCCTGCCTTCTATAGCAACATCCGTAGGATTACCAGTATTCTCAAGGGCACCTTGAGTAAATATGGAATCAATAGCAGCAATTCTTACACCTAACCCTACCTGAACAGGATTTCTTCCAGGTCTAGTGGCAGTGGGAGCGGTTGCACCTGACAAGGTTTGAGAAAACAATTCCTGGAAAAAGGCCCTCTCTTTTTTATAACCAACAGTATTAACATTGGCCAAATTATGCCCTATTACATCCATGGCTGTCTTGTGAGAATCAAGGCCAGTTATAGCTGTAAATAAACTTCTTAGCATGATTACCTCCTAACCAATTGATTTTACATTATTTATTTCAATTTTTTTGCCAAAATCTGTTATTAGATATACTCCATTATCCTCACTGGTAACTTCCGTAACCTTGTCCCAACCATAAACCGTAAGATCTTGAACATTCCCATCCTCATCCTGAGCTTCAATAACTACAAGATAACTGCCTGGCTCTAATTCATTGGAAGGGGAAAAAACGTGGGTTCCTGCCTTTAGGTATCCTAAATTTTCCGTATCTTTTAAATCACCAGATTCATCGTAAACCTTGACAGTTACAAGACCATCCTTTCCCATTTCAAAAGAAACAGGATAAATCTTCTCTTCCGTCACCACCATGATAGGTAAATCCTTAGCTTTAACATAATGGCCTATAAACCCTGTGGCTTGAGAAAGCTGAGTGGCTCTTAAAATCTTCTCATAGGTTGAAAAGAAATCCTCTATGGAATGGGAAAGCTGTGTTATCTGTTCTAAAGATGAAAATTGTGCCATCTGAGCTATAAAGTCCCGATCTTTGAGAGGTTCAAGTGGATCTTGATGAGTAAGCTC
>JALVKL010000191.1 GCA_027033775.1 bacterium
GTAGCCATGGCTTCACCCACATTTAGTTTACCACCAATATACTTTATTTCTTGGACTCTGCCCCATTCTATCTCCCCAATGGGTCTGTGCTCTTCATGTATGGCTTTCTTGGGACACACATAAGAACAGGTCCCACAGGAGTGGCACATCTTTTCAAACACCAAAACCGTTCCAGGAAGCACCATAAGGGCGTTAAACTGACAGGACTCAGCGCAAACTTTGCAGTAATCGCAAAGCCGAGTATCAATCTTTGGAACAGGTTTTGTGGCAATCTTTCCACCTTCAATCACAGGAGAAAGAAGAAGAGCTACATTGGGCTCCTCCACATCACAATCCACAATTACTCCAGCTCCCCTCGCAAGGATCAAGGAAACTGCTATACTGGTCTTACCTGCCCCTCCCTTGCCACTCACGATGGCTATCTTCACTTTATCTCCTCCGGATATCTTTGAAACTGAGCAATTCCTTCCAATATCCTTTTTGATTATAATCGCTCTACCACTATGAGAAGGTGCAGCCTAAGGAGAAACTGAGCTGATTTCACCTTTTTTAAACCTTTCTATGGCTTCTTTAACGGTTAGTCCCTCCATCCCAGTGATTACCTTTATACCAGCAGCGGCAAGGGCTTTAAAAGCATTAGGTCCTATGCGTCCTGTAATAACCACTTTTGCTCCCTTTTCAGCCACAAGCTGTGCAGATTGAATACTTGCACCCCCATAAGCGTTCACATTGGGATTAGCCACGCTTTCACACTCCATGGTGTCCGTATCCACAAAGACAAAGTACTTAGCCCTTCCAAACCTGGGGTCTACCTGAGCATCAATTCCTGGATTAAGAGCTGTAACACATACCTTCACAACCCTCCTCCTGCGGGCTACACAGAACTCTTTGCAAATTCTCATTATCAAGCATACTGCTATGTGAATGGCTTATAACAACCTAATTGTCAATAAAAATCTATTAAACGAAATCCAACAAACACTCACAAGCTAAAGGCAATTATTAAATAGCTAAACAATACACCCCCAAAAGAAATAACTTAGCAGAATCAAAAGTTTACCTGCATGCGTGTTCCTACAACATAGACAGTATCTGCATCTTCGTTGCCGTTGGGATTTACTACACACTGAAAATCAGGTGTTAACTCCAGATGTCCGTCCAAGAGGCTCATCTTGTAATAAACTTCAATGTGATGCTCATTTCCCATATTCACCTTGTCAGGGTGCCTGTAATAATCAGAATAGAAGTATTTCCTGTAAGCTTTTTGGGCGTCATCATTCACAAAGACCACACCGTATGCAGCACCAAGTTCATCATTTTCTCTGCCCCAAAGCCGTCCAGAAAGCTTGAATCCAAAGCTTAAAGCCCCCTTGATAGGCACATTGTCAAAATTCAATTCTCCATGAGAGTAGTCCCCTAAAACCGCATCCTGGTTCTGCCAACCAGCCCTCAAAAAGGCAATTAAGATATCTCTTACAATCTCTTGATCAAAACTTATCCCAACCCCATAGTTATCCTCATCATGGTCAACATGCTTTCCTTTTTTAAAGTGCTTTAAGTCATCTACATCAAGGTGTGATCTTGTGTTAAACCAGCCGTATATCCTGTAGTGTCCCACAAGATTAGAGATGTTAATCTGTATGCCCACCTCTGCTATGCCAAAAACACCATCGAAAAGATCCTCCCAGTCTCCATCAGCAGAGGCAAAGCCTACACCTATGTACCACTTACTGAGATCATAGAAGAATCTGATCCCAGGGCCGTTATCATCAGGCCACTCCACTGCAAGGTTGTTCACAAAACCACTTGAGAGAAACTGCTCAGTCTCATCATTGGCAATCTCATTTGTATCAAAATAGCTGGTTAGATCCACCTTCCCAACAGTAAAAATAAAGGTGCCATTCCCAACACCTATATTCTGCTCAAACCAAGCTTCTGTTATCTCTGCATGGGCGGTATCTGTTCCAGGAGCATCATCATTGAACCCACTTATAGTGGGCACCTCATCATCGACACCATCCCCCTGACCACCTTCAATGAGCAGAGAGGCTTTTGCGTTTTTCCAAAGCTTGCTTTTAATCTCTAAATCAAAGCTCCAAGCACCATCCTGAACATCTCCTTCATCGTGTTCGTGGTTGTTGTTATTATCATTATTAATGGTTCCCTGCCCTACCATAGTGATATCGGCACTTATTTTAATGTTACCAAGAGCTTCTTTTAGGCTCTCCACAACCTTTGCTTTTTCCTCCAGATCTTTTTTAAGCTTTTTAGTCTCCTCAATGTTTGACTCCATTTTTCTCTGCCTTTCCTCATAAGCTTTAAGACGCTCTTCTAATTCTTGAATCTTCATTTTTAACTGCTGGATGGTTTGCACAAGGGATTTCAACTGTTCATTATTCACATCAGAAGCATAAGAACTCAAGGAAAATACCAATAAGAAAACAATTGATACTGAAATAATCTTTCCCATTTTCATGACCTCACCTCCCAAATTTTAAATGAAAAACACTGATACTACGCTAAAGTTGTAAATAATAGCGGAAATTAACCAGAAAATAAGCAATAAAAAAGATAGGCAATGCCAATATTTTGTGCATATGACCTAGTTGTTTATATTTATTAGCTTAATCTAACAAATATCCATTAAAATATCAACACTCTAATATCTAATTAGTCAAACATCATTTACAAAAAATTTTTTCCCATCTATAATCTTTTGAAAATAAAAACTTAGGAGGCGTCTATGAGACCGCACAAATCTATAATTCTTATTTTTATTTTGATACTCACAGTAATGCTCGTCGGAAATAATGCAGGTGCTGTAACAAAAGATCAGCTCAAAAAGTACTTAAAAGATCTACCAGGATGGGAAGCAGAAAAAGCACAAGCAATGAGCTTAGAGCAG
>JALVKL010000192.1 GCA_027033775.1 bacterium
TAAGCCGGCGGGCGGACTTGAACCGCCGACCTGGGCATTACGAGTGCCCTGCTCTACCTGCTGAGCTACGCCGGCATTCCAGAAATAAAAATAACTACAAAACCACAAATTAGACAAGAATTAAATTATCCCTTGAGACTTCAGTCTTTCAATATATTGAGGATCATAACCCAACAACTCTTTATATATAAGAATATTATCCGCTCCCACAGGCCTACACAGCCATTTGAGTCTTGGAGGGGTTTCGCTCATTTTGGCTGGCAGTCCCTGAACCAAAAACTCACCATAATCTTTGTCTTTAAACCTCACAAGGGCCTTTCTCTCATACCAATGTTTAAAATTTAGGGTCTCTTTGGGTCTCAGAACCTCACCTGCAACTGTCACACCGGGACCCTTATATTCAAGCCAAATCTTCAGTATCTCTTCTCTTGTATATCTTTTGGTAAATTTCTCTATCTCCCTTGTCATGGGAATGAAATTTTTGGGATTGGTTCTATCCTTTAAAGTGGGATATTTTTCAACCAGATCTGGACGATTAATAATTTCGCAAAGGGCTTTCCAGTTAGGATCCGCGTATCCCGCTATAAAGACCATACCATCCTTGGCCTGAAAATAGTTATAAGCATAAGCGGCAGGCTCAAAGTTGGCCACTCTATTAATAACAGTTCCTGTAAGATGATAGTAGTGAAGAGCATAGTTGTTCAAACTCATCAATGCTTCTGCTGGGCTTATATCTATATGCTGACCCTCTCCGCTTATCTCCCCGAAAATGATGGCACCCATAATAGCAAAAGCTGCCATAGCACCACCAGCATAGTGAGCCATCCAGTTTCCCATTTTTGTAGGAACGCGGGTATGCTCAGGAAATTCCTCATACTCCTCTGGTATACCCACAGTCCAAGCAAAACCGCTTCTCGCTTGATCCACAACATCGTAATCCAAAGTCTCAGGAACCTTTTTCTCTTGGACGAAATATCCAGACTCCCCATGAGTTTTTATGGAACAGAGAATAAGCTTTGGATTTATATCCCTTAACCTTTCCCAAGAAAGATCCAATGACTCCAACCTTCCAGAAGGAAAGGTCTCTATAACCACATCTGCTTTGAATGCCAGCTCCTCAAATATCTCCCTACCCTTTGAGTGCTCCAGATTAAGGGTTATATGATACTTGTTTCTACCCTCCACAATGTAAGATATGGCGGTATCCTTTACATACAAACCATAAGGGGCAAATTTCCTTGCTATATCTCCTGTGGGAGGCTCCACCTTAATTACCTTGGCACCAAATTCAGCCAGTAAAGAAGAGGCAAACAGTCCTGCAAAACTGCCATAACTTATATCAATAACCAGAAGATCAGATAAAGCTTCTGGCTTTTCCTTGGCCTTATTAGGATCGGTCAATTTTTTTGCTAACTCTTCCCACTGCATAGTTGCCCTCCATTAGTAGAATAATCCCTTCTTACCATCCCATCCAGGAGGTGGAGAGGTTGCAGGAAATCTTTCATCCCATTTCCCAATAACCTTTTCCCTGTAAAGCTCCTCTATCTCCTCTTCTGTATACCCCAAAATCCTGGTCAATACATGCTCATTGTCAAAACCCACTGGCCTAATAGACCACTTTATTCTCGCTGGTGTTTTTTCCAAATTGGCTAAAGGATTGGGATAAGTAAGATCGTCCCACAAAGGATCAATAAACTTCCATACAGCACTCCTTGAATTGTAATGTATATCTTCATAAATATCCTTTGAGTTCATAACCTTAGAGGCACTAAATCCAAACTCAATGGCCATTTTCTCTATCTCTTCTACGCTTCTCTGGGAAGCCCAATTTTCTATTCTTTCATATATAGCATTCATATTCTCGTGCCTTTTATGGTAATCAGCATAACCCTTTAAATCCTCTGCACCCATAGCCTCACACAGAGCCATATATTCCTTTTTCTCAAAAGCAGAGATAGCCACAAAACCATCCTTCGCCTTAGCTATCAAAGAAGGAACCACCGCCACATCCCTGTTACCAGTTCTTTCCCTGTTCTTTCCTGTTAAATCCATGTAAATCCATGTCCAATCCATGGCTCTAACAAGAACCTCTGCTTGGGAGAGGTCTATAAATTGTCCCCTGCCCGTTTTGTTTCTGTAATACAGAGCCACAAGGGTAAGATAAGCTGCTACAGTGCCAGAAAGGAAATCTCCAATCCATGCCTGAGATTTTAAAGGAATAGCCTCAGGAAAACCTGTTATCTCAGCAAGCCCTGTGATTCCCTGTGCATAGGCATCATAACTGGGTCTATGGCTGAGAGAACCCCAATTGCCAAAGCCCTGCATACTAACATAAATTAATCCAGGATTAATTTCCTTCAGCTGATTATATCCTATACCCCATTTATCAAAGGTGCCCGCTTTAAAATTCTCCATTAAAACATCGCTTGTAGCCACCAACTCTTCCACAATCTTCTTTCCTTTAGGATGCCTTATATCAACGGCTATATGATACTTATTGGCATTGGCACACATCATACCAGGAGAGAGTCCCCGAGGAAAAGAACCTCCAGGAGAAACCCCCCTTATAAGAATATCCCCGCTTCCAGGAAACTCAAAATGGATCACCTCTGCTCCCATAAGTGCAAGAAGAGTCGCCGCCCAAGGGCCATATATTATTCTTGTGATACTTAAAACTCTTACCCCTTTAAGGGCCTCTTTTTCTCTCATCTTCTCAAATAATTTCAAGTCTATCATACTGCCCTCTCCATACTGAGTTTTATTTTTATAGTATTGAGGATATACTAAAATTGAGAAAGGCAGTCAAACAAGAAAAGATTATTTGAAAAATACATTATTGACAAATGGTATTTTAAAGTATTTCTTTAAAAATGAAAAAAGTTAGGAGGTTAGC
>JALVKL010000193.1 GCA_027033775.1 bacterium
TGCTTTTTATCTTTTCCGCATATTCCTGCATTTCTCCTTCTTTATATTGGAGCTTTCTCCAGCCAAATTTCATTTCATCATCCAAAAATCTCGGAATTACATGAACATGAACGTGAAATACTTCTTGCCCTGCAGCACTTCCCACATTGTTTATTATATTGAGTCCATCTGCATCTAAAGCTTCTTTAACGGCCTTGGCAGCTCTATGAACCAATTTATACAACTTGCCTGCTTCTTCTTCTGGCATATCCAGTAATGTGGGGTAGTGCTTTTTAGGTACCACCAAGATATGGCCTTTATTTACCGGTCCTATATCCAGAAATGCTATAAATTCTTCGTCTTCATAGACTTTTGTTGCTGGAATTTCGCCTGTTACTATTTTACAGAATACACACATCTTTGCCTCCTCGTTGAAGATGTTTTGGATTTAAAATATAAAATATAGTGAGTAGTAGGCAATAATTGAATGCACAAAACTTTTTGTGGAGGTGTAAAAATGGTGAAGCTAACATTTTTAGGGCATGCTGCATGGTTAATTGAAAGTGATCAGGGTAAAATAATAATCGATCCCTTCTTAACAGGTAATCCACTGGCTCCAGTTAAGCCAGAAGACATCAGCGTTGATGCAATATTGGTTACACATGGTCATGGTGACCATCTTGGGGATGCTGTGGATATATCAAAGAGATGCAATGCCGTAATAGTTGCTCCCTTTGAGCTTGCCAATTTCTGTGGATCTAAGGGAGCAAATGTCCATCCCATGCATATAGGGGGTTCAAGGGAATTTCCCTTCGGATGGGTTAAGTTGGTTCCAGCCTCTCACGGATCCGCCTATGTAGGGGATGACAACAATGTGGTTTATACAGGTAATCCGTGTGGTTTTCTTGTGAGAACCGGTGGTAAGTTGATATACCATGCTGGTGATACAGGCTTGATTGCTGATATGGAATTAATAGGAAGAAATTATGATGTGGACGTGGCTCTTTTACCAATTGGGGATAACTTCACAATGGGACCAGAAGATGCTGTTATTGCTGTGGAGATGATAAAACCCAAGGTGGTTATTCCGATGCATTACAATACTTGGGATCTGATTGCTCAAGATCCTTCAAAGTTCTGCGAGATGGTGGGATCTAAAACATCTTCTAAATGCGTCATTGTTAATCCTGGCGAGAGTTATGAACTTTAGCTTCTTTAAGTGTGCATTTGTTGTGTTTTCCGTGCTAATCTTTCTTTCGTGCTCCCAGCTTCAATATGGGGCTGGGAGCACCAATTTTTATAAAAAGTTTGTTGAAAGGTGGCACAGAACAGGGTTCATAAAGAAAGACACAGAGGGTTTAGTGGCTGAAATAGACGTTGTATTTTTATCCTGCCCTTTAAGGCTTAATATGTTAAATTATATGGCTAAAAAAGAGGGTTTAAGCTCATTAGAGACAGAGCTTGAGAAGGAACAGGAGCTCACAGAATGTCAGGCATACTACGACTTTTTAGTGGCCATTTATACAAAAAATTCTTATCTAAACGATCTTAATAGTTTTAGCAGTATATGGAAAATTCTTCTTGTTGCAGATGAGGTTAAAGAAAAACCCGAGAATATAACCCTTATTAACCTCAAAGGCTATGAAAAATATGTATTTTATCCTTTTATAAAAAGGGGAATGAAGGTGTATAGGGTGAGATTTAGAAGGGCTGGTATTTCTTATGCGGAGAAACTGACCATTATTATGACCAGTTTCGTCGGAAGGGTTGAGCTTAATTGGGATTTGATCTGAAGTTAGTATGTTTGGATCTCGATGGTGTAATATATAGGGGCGATGTCCTTATTAAAGGGGCGGACCTTTTCGTAAAGATTTTGAGGAAAAAGGGCATTGAATATGTGTTTGTTTCTAACTCTACCCTCTTCTCAAGACTCTATTACACTAAAAAATTGAACAGATTGGGAATTCACACCACTCGGGATCAAGTAATCACAGCAGCTTATGCCACTTATAAATATATAGAGGCTGAAGTGAAGGATAGGGAATTTACTGTCTTTTTACTTGGAGAAAATGGATTAAAAAGAGAACTTTCCAAATTAAAATGTAGATTTATAAGTCCTAACTCCACTGAAAGATCGGATTACGTGGTTGTAGCTTTGGACAGAAAGATTACTTACCCTAAGCTCTGTAAAGCAACCTGGGATATTATGGACGGTTCTCGTTTCATAGCTGTAAACAACGATGCACTATGGCCTGTTGAGAATGGGTTTATGCCAGGAGTAGGGGTTTTTGTTTCTGCCTTAAAAACTGCGACAAATAGGGAACCCTATGTGGTGGGAAAGCCAAACACTTTTATGCTGGAGATTGCCACTAATAGATTTAAGGTAAACAGAAACAATGTCTTAATGGTGGGGGATAAGTTGGATAGCGATATACTTATGGGTAAAAGGGCTGGCGTAAAGACAGCCTTGGTTTTAACAGGTGTTACTTCTCAAGAGGATATTAATAAAATTTCTGAGGAATTGAAACCTGATATTATAGCAAAGGATTTAATGGAGCTTGCAGAAATTCTTGGTCTATACCCTTAACCTTTAACCACCCCTAAGGGCTTCATTTTAGCCACGAGCTTTGCTATTTCAGCTTTATGTACAACATCCACCACTTCGGATACATCTTTATAGGCATCGGGTATCTCTTCGTATAAGGTTTTCTTGCTGGAAGCTCTGACTATTATTCCCCGTTTTTCCATTTCGGATACAATATCCCTACCTTTAGCAGCTTTTTTAGCCTGATTTCTGCTCATTACTCTCCCTGCTCCATGACAGGTGGATCCAAAGGTCTCTTCCATTGCTTTTTCTGTGCCACATAGGACAAAAGAGGCTCTTCCCATATCCCCCGGTATTATAACAGGTTG
>JALVKL010000194.1 GCA_027033775.1 bacterium
GGTATTGACAATAATTTTATTTTTCAAATATTGTATTTTAGCACGCAACTGAATCACATAATACTTGGAAATCCGTATGAAAGCTAAATCTGTGAATATCTATAGTGCTTCCTGATACATATCAGGAGGGGTGGCCGAGTGGACGAAGGCGGGTGATTCGAAATCACCTGAGGGGATAAAAAGACCCCTCCGTGGGTTCGAATCCCACCCCCTCCGCCATCAAACCAGAAAAGGAGGTTATGACATGGGCGAAGAGGAGGTAATGGAGAAAACAGAAAACCAGAAAGAGAAAACCCAAGAGACAGAAATTCTTGATCTTCAAAAACTAAAGAAAATGAAAGTATCGCAACTTATGCAACTCGCAAGTGATTTGGGGCTAAGCGGTGTATCAGGGCTCAGAAAACAGGAGTTGATCTTTAAAATACTTGAGGCTCAAGCGGAAAAAAGTGGGTATATGTATGGAGAAGGGATACTGGAAGTTCTTCCCGATGGTTTTGGTTTTTTGAGATCAGCAACCTACAACTATTTACCAAGCCCTGACGATATATATGTCTCTCCGTCACAAATAAGAAAGCTGGGACTAAAAACAGGGGATCACATTTTCGGTCTAATAAGACCTCCGAAGGAAGGTGAAAAGTACTTTGCACTATTAAAGGTTGAAACCATAAATGGTGTACCCCCTGAAAAACTGAGAAGAATACATTTTGATAACCTTACCCCCATCTTTCCAAATGAAAGGATAAAACTTGAAACCACTAAGGACAATCTATCCATGAGGGTTATGGATCTTATAACTCCCATTGGAAAAGGCCAGAGAGGGTTGATAGTTGCCCCTCCAAGAACAGGAAAGACTGTGCTCTTACAGCAGATTGCAAATGCTGTAGCGGAAAATCATCCAGAAATCCACATAATAGCTTTGCTTGTGGGAGAAAGACCCGAAGAAGTTACAGACTGGCAAAGAAATGTGAAGGCAGAAGTTATAAGCTCCACCTTTGATGAACCACCCAATAGGCATGTCCAGGTTGCAGAAATTGTGATAGAAAGGGCAAAAAGAATGGTGGAACAGGGCAAGGATGTTATGATACTGTTAGACAGTATAACCAGACTTACCCGTGCATATAACAATTTAGTTCCATCAACAGGTAGAGTAATGTCTGGTGGTATAGAAGCAGGAGCTTTAGATAAACCGAAGAAACTTTTTGGGGCTGCAAGAAACATTGAAGAAGGGGGAAGTTTAACCATTCTTGCCACAGCCCTTATAGAAACAGGAAGCCGTATGGACGATGTGATATACGAGGAATTTAAAGGAACAGGAAATATGGAACTCCATCTATTGAGAGCCCTTGCGGAAAGAAGAATATTCCCAGCCATAGATGTGTCCAAATCTGGAACAAGAAGAGAAGAGTTGCTGCTATCCCAATTTGAATTAAACAGAATTTGGATACTTAGAAAAGTGCTTGCCACTATGAACCCAGTAGAAGCTATGGAATTTCTCTTAAACAAACTGAAACACACAAAAAATAACTTGGAGTTCTTACAATCCATGAGCAGTTAATGTTTGTATCAGTTACCATACTGCCCCACAACAAAAAGATTAAAGTTCCAGCTAAAACAACTCTAAAGTTTGCCATCCAGTTGGCTGGACTGGATTTTGAATTTCCCTGTGGCGGCGAAGGTATCTGTGGAAAATGTAAAGTTAGATTTTTGGATAATCCCCCTTCTCCTGCTGAGACAGATAAAAAACACCTGTCAAAGAACGAATTGGACCAAGGATACAGACTTGCCTGTAAATGTATTTTGGAAAAAGACGCTATTGTTGAGATTCCGTATAAGGAAAGCCTCCGTATGGAAAAAAAAGTCCATATGCCTTCTTTAAAGTTCACAATAGATTTTCCTGAAGATTGCCAAAAGAGAGATTATTTGTGTGTTGATTTAGGAACAACCACTATAACTTCACTTCTCATGAGAAATCAGATAGAAAAGGTTTGGAATGCCATAAATCCTCAAGTTAAATTTGGCTCTGATATTATATCCAGAATCGCAGAAGCTCAAAAAAGCAATCTCAGAGCACTCAAAGAAAGCGTTTTAGACCTTATAAAAAAGACACCTCCACATCATTTTTGTGCCATTAGCATTTCAGGAAATCCTGTAATGCAGGGTATAATAAAGGAAGAGGATTTAACTTCCTTAGCAAAGTATCCTTTCACCAAAGGAAGGATAAAAGGCAAAAGAATATATACGGATTTTTCAGAGAAAGGAATATTAGTTTTGCCAGAAATAGGTGGCTTTTTAGGAGGAGATGCTCTTTCCCTTTTATGTGCTGCAAAGAAAACGACTAAAAAGCCTTTCGTTGCCTTGGATATAGGAACAAATACGGAAATCTTTCTATCCGATAACAACAAAATACTGGGAACCAGTACACCTGCAGGACCGGCGTTTGAAGGGTTTAATATAAGTTGTGGTATGCCTTTTAAAGAAGGAGCCATATTCGAAGTGGATACTGATCTGAAATTTAAATCCATAGGAAAACCCCAAGGGCTATGTGGTACAGGACTTATATCTGCCATTTATGCTTTTAGAAAAAGAAAAGATATCGATGAGACAGGAAGAATAAAACAGGACAAATTGGAAATCTTACCCGGTATATACCTCACCCAGGAAGACGTACATAACTTTCAGGTTGCAAAATCTGCCATCTATGCCTCCCTTAAGCTTATGATAAAAAGATCCAATGAAAAGATCGAAACGATATTTATTGCGGGAAACTTTGGTGCTCACCTAAAAAAGGAATGGCTAACAGAATTAAAAATCATCCCGGAAGAGCTAAAGGAAGCTGAACTTATTTATCTTGGAAACACATCTTTGTGGGGGGCAAAATGGTACCT
>JALVKL010000195.1 GCA_027033775.1 bacterium
TAAGGTTTGGTGGGGCATCGTTGGAAGGAAAAGTGAACAGGGTGAAAGAAGCTATAGTTCTTGCTTTTTTTGGCACCACCTACCTTTCAGCCCTTAAAGCTATCATCAACATCGTTGATGAAGTGAAGGAAACCTTTTCCGAAACTCAAGTTAAAGTCACGTTCACATCTAATCTCATCAGAAGCATTTGGAAAAAAAGGCAAAAGGAAGCCGAAAAATGGCTTGATAGGGGCGTGCCAGAATACGTTCTTTATGTAAAAGGATTTCTTGCCACTATGGATGAGCTTCAAGAGTCAGGATATAAGAATATAATAGTTCAATCTACCCACATATACCATATGGAACAGGTGGAGGATCTTCTCTCTTATATCAGGGCTCTTCGTTCAATAGAGACTGTTAAAGAGCGCTGGAGACCTTTTCATAAGATAGTATTTGGCAGACCTATAGCTGGTGGTAGGGGTGATAAATACCATTACCGTAAAGATTTGGAAACATTGGTTAAAGCTTTGGAAGATGACGTTGAGCTTGCCAGAAAAAAGGATGCGTTACTGGTATATATGGGACATGGAAATGAGTTTTATCCCTCTTGTATATACACTGAAGCACAGAAAATGTTTAGAAAGCTCTATCCAGATGTTCAAACCTTTGTAGGTGTTGTTGAAGGGTATCCTAGTCTTGAAGATGTTCTTAAAGCCCTTAAAAAGGAAGCCAAGCATAAAAGGATGATTCTTAAACCATTTATGGTTGTTGCAGGAGATCATGCCCATAAGGATATGGCTGGGGATAACCCTTGTTCATGGAAAAGGGTGTTTGAGGAGAATGGATTTGAGGTTATTCCTGTTCTTGAAGGATTGGGTGAAAAAAGATCCATTGCCCAAATAATTGTTAATCACATCAGGGACGCTGCTAAGGAGGCTGGCTTTAAGCTTGAGTGAGGTGGAGGTTTGTGATTTAAAAAAGAGTTTTGGAAGTATAGAGGCTCTCAAGGGTATATCCTTTTCTGTGAATAAGGGAGAGACCGTTGCCCTTTTAGGACCCAATGGTGCAGGCAAAACGACTGCCATTAAGATATTGACAGGTCTTATTCTAAACTATCAGGGCAAAGTCTTGTATAGGGGGAGGCTCTTTTCTCCTTATGACAACAAGATAAAAAGGCTGATAGGGGTTGTTCCTCAGTATAACAACTTGGACAAAGAGTTGACTGTTTATCAGAATTTAAAGCTACATGGTCTTCTTTTCGGGCTTTCAAGTAAAAAACTGAACGGCAAGATAGAGGAAGTTCTGGATATGGCAGGGATAAAGGATCACAAAGATCGCAAAGCGGATCACCTATCCGGTGGGATGAAAAGAAGGTTGGTTGTTGTAAGGGCGCTTTTACACGATCCGGAGATCCTTTATCTTGATGAGCCCACCATTGGGCTTGATCCTGCTGTAAGGCGAAGTCTCTGGGATTTTATAGTTAAATTAAAGTCTAAAGGGAAAACTGTGATACTCACCACCCATTATATTGAGGAAGCGGATATGCTCTCTGATAGGGTCTTGATAATGGATAAAGGAAAGGTGGTAGCAGAAGGAGCTCCTCAGGCTTTAAAGAGCTCTTTAGGAAAATTTGTTTTGGAGATACACTATCCAGAAGGTATAAAAGAGGAGTTTTTCAACTCTAAAGAGGAGGCTATGAGGAAAGCTAAGTTTATAAATTATCCCGTTCGTATAAGGGAAGTTACCCTTGAGGATGTCTTTTTGAAATACACGGGAAGGAGAATAGAGGTTTGAAAGGCGTTGTAGCAGTATATTACAGGGAGATAGTGAATTTCAAAAACAGATGGATAAAGGTATGGTCTGCTTCTGTTATATACCCTGCCCTTTTCCTTTTGGCTTTTGGTTATGGTATAGGAAAAGGTGTTCAGATAGACGGTGTAAATTATGTGAAATTTCTTATTCCAGGGCTTATAGCCATAAGCAGTATGAATCAAGCCTATGGAGTCTCGTTAGAGGTTCATATATCGAGGTATTACTATAAGCTTTTTGATGAGTATTTAATTGCTCCCATCTCTCGCTGGGAGATTGTTTTCGGTGAAGTTCTTTACGGTATAACTAAAGGGGCGGTTCCTGTATCTGTGCTATTGGCTTATGCTATTTTTACAAAGATGGGTTATAACATAAATTTTTCTTTTTTCGTTTATCTTTTTCTTCATCTTTGTTGCTTTTCCCTTCTGGGATTCATTATAGCCATGATAGTAAAATCCCACGCGGATCAGGCGGCTTTTTCCACCTTCGTTATGACACCTATGCTCTTTCTCTCTGACACATTCTATCCTATAGATAAAATGCCCATTTTTATCAGACCATTAGGTTATATTTTTCCTCTCACCTACTCCACAAAGCTTATAAGGGGAAGCCTTTTAGGGACAAGGACTCCTTGGTTTTACAAAGATGTATTGGTTTTTATAACTTTGGTGCTTTTTACTTTTGCTTTTATGGTAGCCAAAAAAGCCGAAGGGTAATTGGGTTGAGTCCCTTTAATGCATCTGGTAGATAAAAAATTTATTAAGGGAATCAGATAATATGCCAGGTAAAGTTTACCTTGTAGGTTCTGGGACAGGGGATCCTGAGCTTTTAACTTTAAGGGCTTACAAGCTCTTAAAAATAGCCGATGTGGTCATTTACGATAATTTAGTTTCACAGAATGTACTTGCTCTTGTTAATGAGAAGGCTGAAAAGATATTTGTGGGCAAGGTTAGTGGCAAGCACTTATACCCTCAAGAGAAAATAAACGCTCTTCTCGTTGAAAAGGCCAAAGAGAATAATGTGGTGGTAAGACTTAAAGGAGGCGATCCTTTAATCTTTGGCAGGGCAGGGGATGAGATGGCAGCCCTTGATGAAGCGGGTATAGAATATGAGGTTGTTCCTGGTGTAACTGCCGCTTCTGCTGCTGCTTCAAAGGCTAAACTTCCCCTCACTCATAGGGAGTTTACATCAGTGGTCACCTTTGTGTCGGGACACAGAAAAAACAATATGCCGTTGGATATTTCTTATAAAAAACTTGTAGATTTGGGGGGGACCATAGTTGTTTACATGGGTGTTGGCACCATGGAGGAGATGGTGGAGGGCTTTCTAAAGGCAGGATTTTCTGGGAATACTCCTGTTTTAGTGGCTCAGGCTGTGGATAGATCAGAGGAGATTTTTATAAAAACCACATTGGCAGAGCTTCCCAAAATAAAAAAGCAGAAGAATCTGAAGCCACCAGTGGTTTGGATATTGGGTGAGGTTGTGGAATTGGCTAAGTTGGATGTGTAGTGTGCATTATATCACAATTGTTTATGAGTTTTAGAATCTCTTCCAGTTTTGTAAGGGAGTTTATCCACTTTTCCGGAATGTTTTTGTCAGGAACATCACAGTATTGGATTGCTGCCAGCCCACCGGTTAAAGCAGCGATTGTATCGGTATCCCCTCCGAGATTTACCGCTTTAAGAACCGCTTCCTTGTAAGAGGTTGTGGTTAGAACACACCAGATAGCTGCCTCTAAAGAGTGGATAACATAGCCGCCAGATTTTATATCCTTTTCGGAAAGCTTTCCAAGACAAAGACAGGTGATTCTTTTGAAGTGTTCAATCTCCTTTTGGTATTCTTCTTTGTTTTTGTAGTAGCTCAGCCATATTTGGATGGCGAAGCTGTAAGCCTTTTGGATATCTGCTTTTCCTTTGATTTTTCTGTTTATCAGTTCCACAGCCAGTTGAGTATAAAAAGTGCACGCCATTTTGCTTCTTGGATGAGCATGAGTGATAGCAGAGAGTTTATGTACAAACTCAAATCTTTCTTCAATATTCCAGTTGAAGGTGTAAAAGGAAGCAGGAAGTATCCTCATTAATGAGCCATTGCCGTTATCATACTCCCCTTTGCCTCCAGCAGTGCTTGGGTCTTCTCCGTGTGCGAGTATATATTTAAGCTTTGCTATGGATATTTTTGTGGTATTGCCAACATCAAATACACCGGCATCTTCACGGGGAGTCCAGTATCCATGGTTGAGCCATTTTACAAAGTTTTCAGCGGTTTTCACTATGACCTCTTCAGGGGTGTTTGCGCTACACATAGCTTCCAGGGTGCAAAGAAGTAAAGATGTATCATCTGTCCACGTACCAGGAGGCTGTCCGTGGGTTCCTCCCCCTATCATATCGGTTATTGGGCACGCTTTTAGGAATTCTCTATCTCTAAACTCTACAGGACATCCCAAGGCATCTCCTACCGCATGCCCCAACACAGCACATTTTAAAAGCTGCTTTATACATACTTTCTTCAAAGGCGATTCCTTTAGCCTTTTGTCCAGTTGATCATAAAAGATGCTTGAAAGAAGATATCTTCTTGAGGGTTAACCTTAATGATGAAGGTTTCATCCTTCAAATTTACTGAGAGTTGTCCTTCTCCTTTGTCTTTGGTTATTTCGCCTTCTTTTATTTTGCAGCAGGAAAGCACAAGCTCTCCTTTACCATCTCCTGTTATTAAACCGTGTGTTTCCGATATTCTTCCCTTTTCCGTTATAAATGCTATAAAAAAACCCTTTTCTACTTCAAAGGATCCATCAACCTTCATTCTCAAAACCTTATTCTCTTCTGTTAAATCTGTTAATACCGGCTCTTTTTGTTCTGCCTCTTCCTGAAAGAATTCTTTTTGCTTTGTTTCGGGTTTGATTTCTAAAGGTGAAGGCTTCTCCAGTATTTCGGGCATAGCCTCTGCCAGTTCCACAAAACCTACCTTAGAAAAGATTTTTTTTGCTTCTTCTAATTGTGCCAATCTTCTTAAAATAACTCCTTTTAAAAAAAGAGCTTTTTTGTGTTCCTCGTTTATGCTTAAAAGTTTGTCCAATATCTCTAAAGCCTCTTCAAATCTTTCAAGTTTGTATAATGAAAGGGCAAGATTAAACAGGTTGTGTTCTTTAGGGTTTTCTTCAACGAGTTTTTCAAGTATTTCCTTGGCTTCCTCATATTTACCTTCAATGAGCAGTTGATATGCCTTAGTATCTTCCCCCATACTTTTTTACTTCTTTTAAAACTTTTTCCACCACCTCTTCCACGGTAAGCTCAGATGTATCTATGATCACAGCATCATCTGCTGGCTTTAAGGGAGCCGTTTCTCTTTCAGAGTCCTGTCTGTCTCTTTTTAATATTGACTCCAGTATTTCGTTGTAATTTACATGCATTCCTTTTTCTTTTAATTCCTTTAATCTCCTTTTGGCTCTCACTTCAGGGGTGGCGGTTAAAAATATCTTCACTTTCGCTTCTGGAAAAACTACGGTTCCGGTGTCTCTTCCCTCTGCCACAAGGTTGTTTTTAAGTGCAAACCTTCTCTGAAGATCAAGAAGAGCTTTTCTCACTTTAGGGTGTTTGGAGACTGTAGATGCTGCCATTCCTATCTCTTCTGTTCTTATCTTTTCGCTTATATCTTCTTTATTAAGATAGATTCTTTGTGAACCCTCTTGTATCTTTATATCAAGTTCCATTTCATCTATGAGCTTTACCACTTTGTCTTCGTCATTGAGGTCTATTCCTTTGCTAAGGGCAAGATAACCTAAAGCCCTGTAAATGGCTCCTGTATCTAAGTATAGAAATCCAAGCTCTTTTGCCACAATCTTTGCCACTGTGCTTTTTCCGCTTCCAGCAGGTCCATCAATGGTTATTACCATTACCCTTCCTCTTTCTTTTTGGGCATAGCGTGTTTGTGAAGCTCTTTCAGTTTGGAAAGCACCTTTCTGTGGAACTTATCCGCTTTTATGCCTGTGGCTATCTCTATAGCTTCATCCACTGTTTCTATTGCGTGTATCTTAAAGTCTCCCCTCTCCACTGCCTTAATAACTTCATCGTTTAAATTGAGGTGTTTTACGTTTCGCTTGGGAATGATAACCTCACCCTTTACACCTTTTACCTTGCACACCTTGTAAAAGCCTTCTATCTTCTCATTTATGCCCCCTACAGGTTGAACCCTGCCAAATTGATCTATGGAGCCTGTTACAGCTATGTGTTGTCTTATGGGGACTTCCGATATAGAAGAAAGAAGTGCTAAAAGTTCAGCTACAGACGCAGAATCCCCTTCTATTTTGGAATAGGATTGTTCAAAGGCAATACTCGCAGAAAGGGTGAGTGGCTGTTTTCTGCCGTATTTTCCTCCTATATACCCTGATAGTATGAATATAGCTTTGTTAAAAATCTTTCCTGAAAGGTCCGCTTCCCTTTCTATGTTTATTATTCCCTTTTCTCCAGTAAATACTGTGGCTGTTATCCTTGATGGTCTTCCAAAAGAGTAGTCCCCTAAATCTATAACAGAAAGGCCGTTTATCTGACCCACCCTTTCCCCTTCTAAATCCACAATTATGGTTCCTTCATTTATGAGTTCTTTTATCTTTTCTTCTATAAGATTTGATCTGAAAATGTACTCATTGATGGCCTTTTCAATATGTTTTTTTTCAATTACCTCACTTTTTTCCTTTTGAGCATAAAGGTTTGCCTCTCTTATGACATCCAGGATCTTTTCCATCCTTAAAAAGAGTTTTCCTTTATGCTCAGCCAGTCTTGACGAATACTCCATGACCCTTCCTAAAGCTTCAATAGATGGCTCTTTGAGCTCTTCTTTTTTGGCTATCTCTTTAAGGGTTGACGCAAAAATTGCCCTCATCTGTGGAGTATTTTCACATGTCTCGTCAAATTCCGCCTTCACCTTAAATAGCCTTTTGAATTCTGGGTCTACCAATCCTAAAAGATAAAAGAGCAGCTTGTCTCCAAGAAGTATCACTTTGATATCCAAGGGTATGGGCTGTGGTCTAATTATTGTGGATATGGGATGAGGTATGCCAAGTTCTTCAAGGAAAGGCTGAATCACAATTTCTTTGTGAAGCAGAGCCTTTTTAAGGGCATACCACACTCCAGGATTTATGAGAACATCTACCAGTCTCAGTATAAGAAAGCCCCCATTGGCTCTATGAATGCTTCCAGGAACTATTTGGGTAAAGTCTGCCACATACACTCCGAATTCTGCTCTTAAAGCAATTCTGCCAAATAGATTGCTGTAGGTTGGGTTTGTTTCATATATCACAGGAGCATGTTTTGTCTCTGAGTTGTCCACAATGACGTTTACCTGGTATTTGGATAGATTCTTTTCTATCTGAAGCATTACAAAGGGATTTTCTATGGAGGCAGGAATTTGTAAGAACAGATCTATGTTTTTTACAAGGTCATCCTTGACCTCTTCTATATGTTTTTTTGCTTGAGGATATTCTTTGTATTTTTCCAGAAGATCTTCTATAAAGCTGTTTATAACAAAGAGTGCAACATTTTCCCTCAGTTTCTTGAGTTCCGATTGTGTTTTTTTATCTATATCTTTCAGTTTTCTCATAAAGTCTGAAAGAATGGGCTCAAACTCCTTTCTCTTTTTATCCACATACTCTCTTAAACTGGGGTCTGAGAGCAGCTTTTCTTCAGGTATAAGCTGTCCCCCTATTATAGGGATCATTATAATCCCTGTAGGGGAGAATTTTAGGGCAAAACCAGCAAGTTCTGCCATCTTGTTTAGCTGTTTTAATAGCTCCTCTTTTTCTTCTTTGCTTTTTTCTATGATGTCTTTTGCCTTCTCTTCATATTCCTTAGATTCAAAGGCCTTGGGAAGCTCTTCTTTAAGGTGCTCTATGAAATTCTTCATATCTTCTCTAAATTCTTTTCCAATTCCTGCAGGTAGAGAAATGGCTTTGGGAGATTGTGGGTTGGCGAAGTTGTAAACATAACACCAATCATTGGGGACAGGTCTATCCTTTGCCCTTTCCCTAACTTTTTCCATTATGAGTGTCCGTTTCCCTATTCCCTCTGGACCAGCCACAAAGATGTTGAAGCCATCGCTTTCTATTTCAAGCCCAAACTCAACAGCCCTTTTTGCTCTGGGCTGAGCCGTTGACACCAGCTCTTCAGTCACTTCTCCGGATATTACTGATTTTAATTCTTCAATATCACATATCCAACGAAGCTCCTGAGGTTTAAGCTCCATAATATCTTCTCCTTGATGGCAGTTTTTCTCTATGCTATGAAGATTTACCAGTAATATCAAGGGAGGGCGGTGTGGATAGAATAAGATTCGGTACAGATGGATGGAGGGGTATCATAGGGGACACCTTTACTTTTGAAAATCTTTCCATTGTAGCTCAGGCCACAGCGGAGTTTGTTAAAAGAGAGTGGGATTGGGAGAAGGGCTGTTTTATCGGATACGATACACGCTTTTTCTCTGAAATTTTTGCTGAACACGTTGCCAGGGTTCTGGCTGCGAATGGCATTAAGGTTTTTTTATCCTCTGATTCAGTTCCAACACCCTTTGTCACTTTTGATATAGTCAAAAATAAAAGGGGCTTCGGGATTGCTATTACAGCGAGCCATAATCCATATCAGTATAATGGTTATAAATTGAGAACCCCTGAGGGGGGAGCCGCCCCTTCTGAGATTACAGCTGAGATAGAAAAGAGACTGGATAAGGTAAGGCCCAAATTTTTAGAGGTTGAAGAGGCTGAAAAGAAAGGACTTGTGAGCTTTATAAATCTATATCCTCAGTACTTTGAATGGGTTAAGGAAAAAATAAATCTTTCCCTTATAGGAAAGGCTGGCCTTAGGATTGTGGCCAATCCTATGCATGGTGCCACCAAAGATATGGCGAAATTGTTTCTTCAGCCTTTTGGTTGCCATGTTGAGGTTATAAATGGCAACAGAGATGCCTTTTTCGGCTTCAAGCATCCTGAGCCCATAGAGAAAAACATAAAAGATCTCATTATCAGAGTAAAAGATATTTCTGCAGATGTGGGAATAGCCACAGACGGAGATGGTGATAGGGTTGGACTTGTGGATGAAAGGGGCAATTTTGTAAATCCTCATCAAATATACACTCTTATTCTACTTCATCTTGTGAAAAATAAAGGATTTAAAGGGGCTATAGCAAAAACTGTGTCCACCACATCACTGCTAAACAGGATAGGAGAAAAATACGGAATAGAGGTTTACGAAACGGGAGTGGGCTTCAAACATATTGCCGATCTAATGGCTAAGGGCAGGATCTTTATGGGGGGAGAGGAATCTGGAGGTATAGGTGTCTCCTTTCATATACCTGAAAGGGATGGGCTCTTCTCTGCTTTACTGGTCTTAGAATATATGGTGACCAAGGGTAAGGCCCTTTCTGAGCTTGTAAAGGAGATGTTTGACGAGTTTGGTGAGCATTTTTACAGAAGGGAGGATATAAGGGTTGAGCATATAGAGCAGGCAAAGCGATTTGTGGATTTTCTGAGAGAATCTTCTATGGATAAGTTTGCCGGTTTCTCTATAGTATCCAAGAACTTTGTTGATGGTGCTAAATTTGTTCTCGATAACAACGCGTGGATTCTTTTCAGGGCTTCAGGAACAGAGCCTCTTTTAAGGGTTTACTGCGAGGCACCTTCTCGACAGCTTCTTGACAAGATATTGGGTTATGGAAAAGAGCTCGTCTTTAAAAATTTATCCTGATGAGACCTTAGATTACCTTAGGAAATGGGATCTAAAGGTTATACAGGGTAAAAGAGGATATAGATTTTCCATTGACTCTCTTTTGCTTGCGGAGTTTGCTCGTCTTCCTGAAAGAGGGGTTGTTTGTGATCTTGGAGCAGGATGTGGAGTTATAACCATGATAGTTGCTAGAAAAAAGCCTAGGCTCTCTGTGGTAGGAATAGATGTTCAAGAAGTTATGATAGAAAGAGCAAAAAGAAGCGCTGAAATTAATGCTCTATCCAATAGAGTCTGTTTTGTTAAGGCAAACTACAAAGATGTGAAGGATCTTTTTGGTGCGGAAAGCTTTGACTATGTGATAACCAATCCTCCTTATTGGAAGCCTGGAAAGGGGAGAATGGTTAAAGAGAGGGAAAAAGCTGTGGCAAGATACGAATTAGAGGCTGATCTTAACGATCTTATTAAAGCCATATTTTATCTATTAAAGTACAGGAGAAGGTGCTCTATAATATACGCTGCTGAAAGAACCACTGACCTCATCAGTTCTTTGAGACATTTTTCCCTTGAGCCTAAAAGGATAAGGTTTGTTCATCCTTATGTGGATAAAAAGGCACAGTTTGTGCTTGTTGAAGCCATCAAAGGGGGAAAAGAAGGAACCCTTGATGTTGAGCCTCCTCTGGTGATTTATAAGGAAAAGAATGTGTATACAAAAGAGGTGGCTTCCATGATAGGGGTTAAGGTATGAAATGGATAATGCCCCATATTGAATCTTCTCTTATAAGAAGCATCCAGAATAACCTTGATATCCACAGCGCCTTTGCTCGGGTTCTCATAAACAGGGGCGTTGAGGATCCGGAAAAGGCAAAAGCTTATCTCTTTGAGCCTTTTCTTCTTTTAAACGATCCCTTTCTTTTTTCGCAGATGGAAAGGGCTGTGGAAAGGATTATCATGGCAAAAAATAAAGGGGAGAAGGTTCTTATATATGGCGATTATGATGCAGATGGGATAACCGCTTCTGCTTTGCTTTATATGTTTTTGAAAGAGATGGGACTAGATGTAGAGGTCTTTATTCCTCACAGAATAATAGACGGATACAGCCTCAATTTGGATTCTATTAAAGCCATTGATTTTCCATTTTCTCTTTTGATCAGCGTTGATTGTGGAATATCATCCATATACGAGGTTGCTGCCTTAAAAAAAGATAACATAGATGTGATAATAACGGATCACCATGAGCCTTTTTCCCTTATACCCTGTGCAGATGCCATAATAAATCCTAAATTGGACGATGGCTATCCCTTCAAGGGACTTTCCGGGGTTGGAGTTGTGTTAAAACTTGTGGAGGCTGTATCTATCCGTCTTGGGGGTGATTCTTTAAGAAAAGAGGCGTTGAAAAGGTTTCTTCCTCTTGTTGCTGTGGGAACCATTGCGGATGTTATGGAGCTTAAAGAAGAGAATAGATTTTTTGTAAAGTATGGCCTGAAACTTATGGAAAGCTTCCCCCCTTTTTCTGCTTTGTTGGAAGTCTCTGGTATCTCTGGCAGAGGGGTTAAGCCAAAGGATGTATCCTTTATAATTGCACCGAGATTGAATGCTCCAGGAAGGGTGAGCCACGCCCTTTTGTCCTTTGAGCTTTTAACCTCTGAAAATAAAGAGAGGATTTTTGAGCTTGCAAGAAAAATCAACAGGGAAAATGCCAGGAGACAACGGGAAGAGGAAAAGGTTTTTGAGGAGGCTTTGACCAAAGTTGCTCCAGATGAGCCCGTGGTTTTTGTATGGGATGAAAATTGGCATCCAGGTGTCATAGGAATAGTGGCTTCTAAACTTGCAAACCATTTTAATAAACCTGCCTTTGTGGTCAGTTTTAATGGAAATGATATAGGCAAAGGATCTGGTAGAAGCTACGGATTAATTGATGTTTATACTCTTCTGAAAATGGCGAAGGATTATCTTCACAGCTGGGGTGGGCATAGAATGGCTGTGGGCTTTGGGGTAAGATCTGGGGAGGTTGAAAGGGTAAAAGATATTATTTGTGAAGGAGCTTCTCAGCTTCCAATCGAAGAGAAAACCTATCTTTTAGACGCTGTTTTATCCTTTGAAGATCTTGATATCCCTTTTGTTAGAACGCTTTTGAAGCTTAACCCTTTTGGGGAGGGATTTGAAGAGCCCCTCTTTCTATTTAAGGATGTCAGGGTGAAATACTTGAGGGCCTTTTCCAGCAGAGGTTTGGGCTTTTTGGCAATAAAGGATGGTATTGGAATTGACGCGTACTCTTTTGATGTGCCTTTGGAGAAGCTAAAAGAGGAGGGTGTCTTTGACATTGTTGCCTCTGTGGAACTTGATGAGTGGAAGGATGTGAAGAAGTTGAGGTTGAATGTAAAGGATGTCAACGAAAAGCGATAAAGACGTTCAGATAATCAAGATCTTAAGTGAAAGAGTTGGAGAGTTAGTTTCAGGGGAAGAGATGGCTATATCCCTTGGCATATCAAGGGTTGCTTTAAGAAAGCACATATACAGGTTGAAGGAGAAAGGAATCCCTATAGAGGTTTATGAGAGAAAGGGATATAAACTTTCTCATATCCCTGACATGCTTATTCCTCCCCTTGTTTTATCCCAGCTAAATACTGAGATAATAGGCAATAAATATTTGTTCTTTGACGTGGTGGATTCCACCAACAATATAGCCAGAAAAATGGCGGAAGAGGGTGAAAAAGAAGGTACAGTAATTGCTGCCGATTATCAGACAAAAGGGAGGGGAAGGCTTGGAAGGGAGTGGTTCAGTCCTAAGGGAAAGAACCTTTACTTTTCTGTTATACTTCGCCCACCTATTTCCGTTTCCCTTGCCTTTCAGCTTACCATGCTTTCTTCAGTGGCTGTTTGCAGAGCTTTAAGAAAAAGGGGATTGGATGCTCTTATAAAATGGCCTAACGATGTGTATGTTTCAGGAAGAAAGATTTGTGGTATCTTAAATGAGCTTGAATCCAAAAAGGAGAAGGTGGAATTTGTAATAATTGGCATTGGGGTTAATGTCAATGTGAACCTTTCTGAGTTTCCTGTTGAGTTAAGAGACAGAGCCACTTCTATGTTAATAGAGTTGGGCCATCCAGTTAACAGAAGGGAGCTTCTTATTGATATTCTTACCTTCATGGACCAATGGTATTTGAAATTTTTGAAGGGAGAAAAAAGGGAATTATTTTTCTTTTGGCGGGAGCATAACTGGACTTTAGGAAAAAGGGTAGTTGTTGATAATAAAGTGGAAGGCTTTGCCATAGGTATAAGCCCTTATGGGGAGCTGTTAGTCAGAAACGATAAAGGGGAAACAGTTAAAGTTTCTTCAGGTGATGTCGATATAACTAATAGGTAGATACGTGGGAGGAATATTATGAAGAAATGGTGTAAGTATTGGCTCATTTATATACTTTTTGCTTTTGTTGGCGGTGCTGTTTTTTGGTCTATCTTCGTTTATTTAACGGGATTGCTTAAACCAAACATTATATTAAGATCTATTTTGGGTCTAGGTCCCTTAGCCTTTTCTGTCTTTTATGCTATAATTACATGCTTTCTAACTAGAGTTTTATCTGAGGGAATAGAAAAGAATAAAGAAAAGGCTAAAAATTTTGCCTTAAACTATCCCAGGTTGTTATTTGCGTTACATATTGTTTATTCCTTAATCGCATCCTTTATAGCTTCTCTTTCTGCTAAAGGGTTTGGAGCCCTATTAGCTACTGAGCACCTTATATTCTGCACCTTAGGCGGATTTTTGATGATTTTTGTGGGATCTTACCCGGTACTTTTAAGAATAACAAGTTTTATTTGGAGGGATATGGGAGAAAGATACGGTTATCTTGGCAAATCTGTTAGTATAGGGGTGAAAATTATCTTCGCTGTTTCAGGACTTGCTGTTATAGCGGCAGCTTCTATTTATATAATCTCAACGGTTAATTCTGGAAAAATTACACATGATCTTATGTTATATAGTAAAAAAGAATTTGTTAAAAGCGTAGTTAATTCAGTTTACGATGCTGTGAATGCTAATTATAAATTCTCTCAGAGAGGAATTATAGATGAGCATAAGGCAAAAACACTCTCTTTGCAGGCTATTACTGGTATGGAAGATATTAAGAATGTGTATACATGGGTAGCGGATCTAAAAGGCACCCTACTTGTTCATTCACATAAAAAGAATTTGTCAGGTGAGGTTTTGGGAGGAGAATTTTTCAGAAAAGTGGTGGAGACTATAAAAACTAACAATCAGGGTTTTATAGCTTATCATAATACAATAGCTTTTGTTAAATTCTTTAAACCTTGGGGTTGGGTTATAGCTTCTGAGTTTCATTTAGATAAGCTTAAAGAGGATACAGGCAAACTAGTCGCTGGTATTGAAAGAAGTATGAATGTCAGATTCTTTGCTTTGCTCAGTTTGTTAATAGTGGTTGTGCTTGTAGCTGGTTGGTTTATCGCTTATGATGTTAAAAATCCTTTAAGTAGGGTAAATGAGGTTCTTATTAAAACTTCTTCTGGTGATCTAACAGCTTCTCCTCCTGTGGAAACCATGGACGATTTGGGAGAAACGGTAAGTTACATTGGTATGATGATAGAGAGCACCAAAAATATAATAGTTGAAATTGTGGATGCTACATCACAGGTAGTTTCAGCTACATCTCAGGTTGGGGCAAGTTCCGAGGAGATGAGCCAGGTTTCTCAAAATGTGAAGGATAATATAAACAGGATAGCTGGAGCCATGGAGGAGTTGTCTGCTTCTATAAAGGAGCTTGTAAATCATATAAAAGATACTGTTGTTTTTGCTGATAAATCTGAGAGTGTAGCAAGGGAGACCATAAGAACCTTTGATGAGATAGCCAGGTGGAACAAAGAGGTAGCTGCTAAACAATTGAAAAATATAGCTTCAGAGGCGCAAAGGGTTTCAGAAGAGATAAAGAAGATAGGTGATATAGTAGTTGTCATAACGGGTATTGCAGATCAGACTAATCTTTTAGCATTAAACGCTGCTATAGAGGCTGCAAGGGCTGGAGAACACGGAAGGGGTTTTGCTGTAGTTGCCGATGAGGTGAGGAAACTCGCCGAGCAGACCATGAGATCTACCCAGGACATAGAGAAGATGGTTTCTGAAATAAGCTCTATAGTGGGCAATTTTGTTAAGATGATTGAAAATTATGCTGTTACAGCAGAAAAGTATACCGAAAGGATAGTGGAGTCTGTAAATCTATTAGAGGATGTTGCTGCTGGAGCCGAGGAGGTTAAGGTTGCCATGAGTCAGGTTGAATCTATGGCAGAGGAACAGCAAATGGCGTTAGAGGATGCTACTACAGGTGTAGTTGAGATAGATCACGCTATGGAAGAGCTTAATTTGGGAATATCTGAGATAACTAAAGCACTAATTCATATAAATGAGATGATGGAAAGTTTAAAGGAAAAGGTTTCAAGATTTAAGGTCTAATTCTGTTACTGTTTCTATGTGGAAAGTGTGGGGGAACATATCCACAAAATGTATCTTTCCAATATCATAGCTTTTAAGTAGAGATATATCTCTGCTGAGAGTTGTTGGATTGCAAGATATATAGATTATTTTTTGAGGTTTTAGCCTTTCTATATGAGGCATAATCTCTTTAGCCCCTGTTCTTGGAGGATCTAGGACTATTAAGTCCACCTTTTCCTTAAAAGTCTCTATAAACTTTTCCGCTGGTTCATTCACAACTTTTATGTTTGATATGCCATTTTTTTCAGCAGCTTCTTTAAGAATATTTAAGGCTTTTTTGTTTGTTTCAACACATATTAAGCTTTTAGAATACCTTGCCACAGGAAAGCTGAATGTCCCTAAACCAGAAAAAAGCTCAATGGTGTTTCCCTCTTTCATCTTCTCTGCAATATCTGCTACAATCTTTACCAGCTCTTCTGTCAAGAATCTGTTGGCCTGGAAAAAGGAGCCAAAGGTGTAATAAAGGGTGTTGTTTAGTATATTCTCTTCTATCTTATCTATTCCTAAAGTGCTTCTTTTTCCTCTATAGGAAATCCTTACCCCTATTCTTGCTGAAACTCCCTCTTTAATAGCGTGGAATATGTCATGGATTTCGCGTATTTTTCTTCTTGCCACAATATGTATTAGAAGCTGGCTTCCATCCTTGTCCTCTCCCATCCATATCTCATCCACATTTTTCAATATGTGGGAGAAAGAGTGTAGAATTAGCAGAGCTTTGTTCATATTCTCAGTGATCTGAACACAGTTTCCGATTGGAACGATGGTATTACTCTTAAATTTGTAAAAGCCTATCAGCCTGTTTGATACCTTAAAGGTTGCCCTTCTTCTATAATGAAAAGGGTAAGCCGAAACGGTTCTTATTTCGGGGCAGTGCTTAAGGTTTCTTAAAAGCTCCCTTTCCAGAATCTTTTCCTTTTCTATCAGCTGTTTTTCATACATGATATTGAGCCACTGGCATCCCCCACATATGGTAAAGTTTTCACATTTTGGATTCACCCTGTATGGGGAGGGCTTTACAATCTCTTTTATTTCACCAAAGGCGTAATCTTTTTTTCTTTCTGTTATCTTTATCCTTAACACATCTTCTGGAACAGAAAAGGGAACAAATACTACAAGTCCGTTTAATCTCCCAAGTCCGTATCCGTTATATGTGAGTTTTTCTATTTTTATTTCCAATCCAAATTTTCCTTAAGATTTATAGCTTCTATTATCAAGTTTCTTAATCTCTGGTATAGCTTGAAGCATCTGGGGTTGTTTATTCTGCAGAGTGTTTTTGCCTGTTGGGAGAGCATGCTGATACCTTCCCAAAGGTCTGGATTAAAATCTTTTATTTTATAGATTTTCGCTTCTTTTTCGGCCAATAAGATTTTGTCCAACATAATCTTGTATTGTGGTTTGGTTTGGTAAATGTTCTTTGTGCATCCTGCAACAGCTATCACAGCAATTAAGACCCAGATTTTTTTCATTTCTTGGTTTTGGGAAGGACAACTTTTATGAATAGCTCTTCAAGCTGCTTTTTTGACACTTCGGACGGTGCTCCTGTCATGAGGCATTGGGCTTTTTGGGTTTTAGGGAAGGGAATAACATCCCTTATGGAATGGGATCCCGTTATTATAGCCACAATTCTGTCAAAACCAAGGGCAAGTCCCCCGTGGGGAGGAGCGCCGTATTGAAGTGCTTCAAGTAAAAAACCAAATTTGATTTTGGCTTCTTCCTCTTTTATATCAAGGAGCTTGAAAATCTTTTCCTGTATCTCTTTTCGATGAATTCTTATGCTTCCCCCACCTATCTCTTGGCCATTAAGAACAACATCGTAGGCTTTGGCTCTTACTTTACCAGGATCTTCGTCCAGCAAATACATATCCTCGTCCATGGGTGATGTAAAAGGGTGGTGGACGGCTATAAATCTCTTTTCGTCTTCATCCCATTCTAAAAGGGGAAAGTCTGTAATCCAGCAGAACACAAATCTGTCTTTATCTATAAGGTTTAGCTTCTCCCCTAAGAATAACCTTATTTTTCCTAAAATGGTGCAGGCCTTTTCCCACTCCTCCGCTACCATAAGAAGGACATTTCCCGGTTCTGCTTGCATTTTTTCAATAAGCATCGTTATCTCTTTTTCTTTTAAGAATTTTGAAATAGGGGACTGCAGTTTTCTATCTTCTGTTATTCTTGCCCATATAAGTCCTCCCGCTCCCTCGGATATGGCCATATTTATTAGATCGTCTAGATCTTTTCTTGAAAGCTTCACCCCTTCTTTAACCTTTAGGGCTTTTATGCTTTTTCCTTTCTCTACAGCTTCCTTTAAGACTTTAAACTCTGTTTCTTCAAAGACCTCCGTTACCGTCTCCATCTCCATATCAAATCTTAAATCGGGTTTGTCTGAACCGTATTTGTCCATGGCTTTTTTATAGGGGATTCTGACAAAGGGAGTTTCTATGTCTATCCCAGCTTCTTTGAATATGGCTTTCAGAACCCCCTCTGTTGCTTCCATAACATCCTCTCTTTCCACAAAGGCCATCTCAAGATCTATCTGGGTAAATTCAGGTTGTCTGTCTGCCCTTAAGTCCTCGTCTCTAAAGCATTTTACTATCTGAAAATATTTATCAAAACCAGAGATCATGAATATCTGTTTGAATAGCTGTGGAGATTGGGGAAGGGCATAGAATTTTCCCGGATTGAGTCTGCTTGGAACAAGGAAATCCCTGGCACCTTCAGGGGTGGATTTGGTGAGAAATGGGGTCTCAAGCTCTATAAATCCCTGTTCTGTTAAATATCTTCTGGCAGCTTGGGCTAATCTATGTCTTAAAATAAGTCTCTTTTGCATAGATGGACGTCTGAGATCCAAATACCGATATCTCAGTCTAACCTCTTCTGAAAGATCTATCTCATCCTCTATCTTGAAGGGCAAAGGCAAAGATGTGTTGAGTATCTCTATCCTTTTGCCTACAACCTCAACATTACCTGTCTTTAATTTAGGGTTTTCCGTTCCCTCTGGTCTTCTCCTTACTATACCTTCAATCCTTAACACATATTCAGGTTTTGTTTTCTTTGCTATTTCATGGGCTTTGGGATCCGTTGCAGGATCAAACACCACCTGCACAAGCCCTTCCCTGTCTCTCAAATCTATAAAAGTGAGCCCTCCATGATCCCTATTCCTGTTAACCCAACCTTCCAATATCACCTCTTTGCCTATCATATCTTCATTCACATCTCCGCAGTAACAGGTACGCTTCATTCCGCTCCTCCTTGGCAAAGGCTTAAAAAACTTTCCAGCTTTAAACTAACTTCAAACTGCTTCTTCTCCTTCATATCTCTAACTATGGCTATTCCTCTTCTAAGCTCATCTTCTCCTACTATAACAGCATATTTTGCTTTTAGCTTATTTGCCTTTCTCATCTGGCTTTTCAAGCTTTTTTCTTCATGTTCCAATTCTGTGTATATTCCGCTTTTTCTTAAATCTGTTGCAATAGGAATACATCTTCTCTTTGCTTCTTCTCCTAAAAGGGCAAAGAAAAAGAAAGGAGACGGCAAATCAAGCTTTTTTCTTTTCTTTATCATCTCCACAGCCCTTTCCTCTCCTATGGCAAAACCTATACCAGCAACCCTGGGTCCTCCCAGCTCTTCCACTAAGTGGTCGTATCTTCCCCCTGCTGCTACAGCTCCTTGGGCTCCAAGTTCAGTTGTGATGAGTTCAAATACAATGCCTGTATAATAGTCAAGCCCTCTCACTATCATGGGATTTATGATGTGGGGAACTTTATAAACTCCAAGGTAATCCACAACAGCGTCAAAATATGTTTTGCACTCTTCGCACAGATAGTCTATTATCTTTGGCGCGTTTAGGGATATGTTTTTACAGTTTTGTTTTTTGCAATCAAGTATTCTTAAGGGGTTTCTTTCCAGTCTTCTTTTGCAATCATCGCAGAGGTTTTCTTTAGAAAGGTTGAGGTAGTTCATAAGGATTTCTCTGTATAGGGGTCTACATTTTTTACAGCCTATATGGTTTATCTCAAGGGTTACACCATCCTCAATTCCTATGTCACAGCTTATATAATGGAGCAAAGCTATAATCTCTGCATCCAAAGAGGGAGATTTAGCTCCAAAAACCTCTATGTTTATCTGATTGAACTGTCTTAGCCTTCCTGCCTGGGGTCTTTCGTAGCGAAACATGGGGCCGATAAAAAAGTATTTTCCTAATGGGTCTTTAAGATGAAGGGCGTGTTCTATGTAAGCCCTTGCTATGGAGGCAGTGGCTTCTGGTCTCATGGCAACAAGCTCTCCCCCTTTGTCCTTAAAGGTATACATCTCTTTCTCTACAATGTCTGTGGTTGATCCTATACCTCTGTCAAAGAGTTCCAGCTTTTCTAATACAGGGATCCTTAGCTCTCTAAAACCAAAGGCTTTCAGTAGATTTTTTGTTTTCTCTTCTAAAAACTGCCAATAGATGCTTTCTTCAGGTAAAACATCTTTAAAACCTCTTACTGCCTTAATCATCTTGACTTGCTCCTTTAATAAAGCTTTAAAAGAGACACGCTGTCTTATATATTGAATATTGAAAAAAATCTATAAAAAGGAGGGCAAAGGTGGCACTTAAAGTTGCTATTAACGGTTTTGGCAGGATAGGCAGGAATTTCTTTAGAGCTTCTTTAAATGAGGATTCCTTTGAGATAGTGGCTATAAACGATATAACCGATGCTAAAACTCTTGCCCATCTTTTAAAATATGATTCTGTTCACGGAATTTTTGATGCCGATGTGAGCTCTAAAGAGGATAGTATAGTTGTTAACGGCAAAACTTATAAGGTTTACGCAGAGACAGATCCCGAAAAGCTTCCTTGGAAGGAGTTAGGTGTGGATGTTGTCATTGAGTCGACAGGAAGGTTTAGGGAGAGGGAAAAGGCACAAAAGCATCTTAAAGCAGGTGCTAAAAGGGTTATAATCAGTGCTCCTGGGAAGGGGGTTGACATAACCATTGTTATCGGGGTGAATCATCACAAGCTCGACCTTTCCAAACATTTTATAATTTCTAACGCTTCGTGCACCACAAACTGTCTTGCCCCAGTTGCCAAGGTAATACATGAGAATTTTGTGATAAAGAAAGGCTTTATGACCACTGTTCATGCGTATACCAACGATCAGAGGATACTTGACCTGCCCCATAAGGATTTAAGGAGGGCAAGGGCTGCTGCACTTTCTATAATTCCTACCACCACAGGGGCGGCAACTGCTGTGGGAGAGGTTATGCCTGAACTGAAGGGAAAGCTTGACGGAATGGCAATGAGGGTTCCTACAGCAAATGTTTCCATAGTGGATCTTGTGGCAGAGGTGGAAAAATCCACCACCCCAGAGGAGGTTAATAAGGTGTTGAAAGAAGCTTCAGAGGGGGAGCTTAAGGGAATTTTGGATTATTGCGAAGAGCCTTTGGTCTCTGTTGATTTTAATGGCAACGATCACTCTTCCATTGTGGATGCCCTTTCCACAAAGGTTCTGGACGGTAATTTGGTTAAGGTTTTGGCTTGGTATGACAATGAGTGGGGATACTCCTGCAGGTTAAGGGATCTGGTAAAACTTATAGCATCCATGGAGGGATAAGATATGAAAAAGCTCACCATAAAGGATGTTGATATTACAGGAAAAAGGGTTTTGATACGAGTTGATTTCAATGTTCCTATAGATGAAAGGGGCAACATTTTAGATGATACAAGAATAAGGGCATCCTTAAAGACCATAAATTACGCTTTAGATAAAGGGGCAAAGGTAATTCTGGTCTCTCATCTGGGAAGACCTAAAGGCAGAGATCCCAGATTCAGTCTTAACCCCGTTGCTGTTAGGTTATCCAGGCTCTTAGGTAAAGAGGTGAAGTTTGTAGAGGATTGCGTGGGGGATAAAGTTAAAAAAGCAATAGAGAAGCTGAAGGAGGGAGAGGTTCTGTTGCTTGAAAATATAAGATTTCATCCTGGGGAGACAAAAAATGACGATGAACTTGCCAAAACTTTGGCCTCCTATGCTGATGTATTTGTAAACGATGCCTTTGGCACAGCCCATAGAAAGCACGCTTCAACCTACGGTGTTGCCAAATATGCCAAAGTTGCTGTTATGGGTTTCCTTATGCAGGAAGAGATAGAGTATTTTGAAAAGGCTCTTGAAGATCCTGTAAGACCTGTGGTGGCTGTTATCGGTGGTGCTAAGGTTTCTTCAAAGATAGGAGTTTTGGAGAGCCTCATAAACAGAGTTGACAAGATAGTGGTTGGAGGTGCTATGGCTTTCACTTTTTGGGCTTCCTTAGGCTTTAAAGTGGGGAAATCTTTGGTGGAGAAGTTTTATTTTGGAACAGCTAAGGAGATTATGAGAAAGGCAAGGGAGAAAGATGTTAAGTTTTATCTGCCAGTTGATTTTGTGGTAGCTGAAGAACCCAGCGATAAGGTTCCCTCTTACACCAAACCTTATCAAGAGATACCCGATGATATGATGGGATTGGACATTGGGCGAGCCTCTGTTGAGCTTTTTAAGGAAGCTCTTTCTGATGCAAAAACGGTTATATGGAATGGACCTATGGGTATGTTTGAGCTTGACAGGTTTAAGATGGGAACCATAGAGATAGCGAAAACCATAGCCTCTTTAGATGCGCTAACCATAGCTGGTGGTGGAGACACCGATGCGGCCATATACAAAGCGGGGGTTAAGAATAGATTTTCTCATATATCCACAGGGGGAGGAGCTTTTCTTGAACTTCTTGAAAAAGGAACCCTACCTTGTGTAGAGGTTCTGCATGACAAGGAGGATTGAATGAAACCTTTGATATGCGGAAATTGGAAGATGCACAAAGATGTATACGAGGCTACCTCTTTGGTAAAGGGGTTGCTTGTGGAACTGCCTTCAGAGGTTTACCGTAGAATTGAGGTTGCAGTTGCTCCTTCGTATGTTTGTCTCTATCCTGTACACTTAATTGTGGAGGATACTCCTATCTTTTTAGCAGCTCAAAATGTATATTATGAGAAAGAGGGGGCTTATACAGGAGAGGTTTCTATTGGGATGCTCAAAAGTGTTGGTTGTTCGTACTGTATAGTGGGCCATTCTGAAAGAAGGAAGCTTTTTGGAGAAACGGATACTGCTGTAAACCTCAAAATAAAGGCTCTGCTGGATGGTGGTATAGCTCCTATACTTTGTGTAGGGGAGACCTTGGAAGAAAGGGAAGCGGGAAAAACCTTGGATGTAGTTGGACATCAAGTTTTTGAGGCATTAAAAGGGGTAAAAATTTCTTCTGCCAAAGATATTGTGGTCGCTTATGAGCCTGTGTGGGCTATAGGAACAGGTAGGGTTGCTCATCCTGAGCAGGCTCAAGAGGTGCACGCTTTTATAAGGAATATTTTGAAGGACTTGTTTGGTGATCTTGCCAATGATATAAAAATCCTTTACGGCGGAAGTGTAAAACCTGATAATATTAAGGGACTTATGAGGGAGAGGGACATTAATGGAGCCCTTGTGGGGGGGGCAAGCCTTAAAGTGAGAGATTTTTCCGAGATTGTAATTAACGCTTTGGAGGTAATATAATGCAAACAGCCCTTATAATTCTTCATGTTATAATCTGCCTACTTTTAATAGTTGCCATTATCCTTCAAAAAGGCAAAGGGGCAGAGATGGGAGCCGCCTTTGGAGTGGGTTCATCTTCTCCAGTTTTTGGACCAAAGGGACCTACCCCTTTTCTTGCTAAGGTGACGGTGGTTCTTGCAACAATCTTTTTTGTGAACTCTATAGCTTTAACATTGATTATGGGGAAGCCAAAATATGTAAAGGCTATGATGAAACTGCCTGCAAGTGAGAGGAATTTGCCTGTGAAAAGGGGTGTTGCTCCCACCAAGGTTCCTGTTAAAGGTAAAAAGCCTCGTGGTTCTAAAATAATGGTTCCTCAAGAAAGCGGAAATGGGACAAAATGAGCTTGAGCTTTTAAGAAAAAAGATTGATCTCATAGACGAGAAGATTGTAGAGCTTCTTGATGAAAGGGCGCAGATAGCCCTCAAGATAGGGGAAATAAAAAAGAGAATGGGCCAACCGGTTTATGTTCCAGGTAGAGAAAGGGTGATTTTTGAGAAACTCTCTTCAATGAGTAAAGGTGTGTTCCCGAAATCCTCCATAAAGTATGTGTTTAGAGAGATAATTTCAGCCTGTGTGGCTATTCAGAAGGACATAAAGGTGGCTTATCTTGGGCCTGAAGCAAGTTTCACCCATCAGGCGGGCAGAGAATTTTTTGGCCTTTCTGCAGAGTTTGTTCCAGTTAAATTTGTTGAGGGGATATTTGAGGAAGTTGAGAGGGGGCATGTGAACTATGGTGTGGTCCCCTTTGAGAATTCCACAGAGGGTGTTGTGAGCAGGACTTTGGATGCTTTTATGGAATTTCCTACAGTGGGTATTGTAGGAGAGATATATTTGAGGATATCCCATCATCTTCTTACAAAAAGCGGTGATTTAAAGGGTATAAAACAGATTTACAGCCATCCTCATGCTGTTGCACAATGTAAAAGATGGCTTGCCTCTGTATTACCTGAGGTGCCAGTGGTGTATGTTACAAGCACGGCAGAGGCTGCCAAAATGGCAGCAGAAAGGGACGATGCTGGGGCTATAGCCAGTGAGATGGCTG
>JALVKL010000196.1 GCA_027033775.1 bacterium
TGGGAAAAGTATGAAATGATCCCAGTTTATAAGGAGATTGTTTCAGATATTTTTACTCCTTCCTTGTTTCTTGTGGCCCACTATGAAAAGCCATATCTTTTCCTGCTTGAGAGTGCGAACTTGAAGAAAAACTTTTCCAGATTCACCTTCTTTGGATTTCCTGAAGAGGTGCACGAACTTGAGTCTGTTAATCCCTTCGATTTTATAAAAGAAAATATCCCATGGGTTGCTCCTTCTTTTAAAGATTTCGGGGACTTTTCCGGTGGTTTTGTTGGGCTACTGGGGTATGGCTCTTCTAATTATACTGGTATTCTCCGTAAAAAGATAAGGGAAGGGAAGGATCTTGCCCTTTTTATGAAGGTTAATAAATTTTTTGTCCTTGATAATTTTAAACAGAAGCTTTTTGCCTGTTATATACTGAACAGAAACAATTCACCGTCTGAAGATTACAGGAGAGCAAAAACTATTTTAAAAGATATGGAGCGAGAGCTTTTTTCTTTCTCCTTAACCGCTTCTTCTACTTCGCCTTCAAATTTTCAGGTTTCCTTCGAGTTTACAAAAGAGGAGTTTGAGGAGAGGGTTCGTTGTATTAAGGCTGAGATAGAGAAGGGTGAAGCGATACAGGTTGTATTTAGTCAAAAGGTAACCATAGAGGCAGATAACATCAGTCCTTTGAGTTTTTATAGAATGTTGAGAAGAATAAATCCTTCTCCTTATCTATTCTTTTTGAAGTTTAATGATGTAGTATTTTGTGGCTCTTCTCCTGAAGTCCATCTGAAGATCAAAAACAATAAAGCCTATATGAAACCCATAGCAGGCACTTATCCTGTAGGCGAGGACATGGAGAGAATAATAGCTGAGCTCAAAAGGGATGAGAAGGAAAGGGCCGAGCATCTGATGCTTGTGGATCTTGTGAGAAACGATATGTATACTTACTGTCTTCCTGAAAGCGTGAAGGTACCCAAATTTATGGAAGCCGAGGTGTACTCTCATGTTATTCATCTTGTTTCTTCTGTGACAGGTGTTCTTAAAGATAAAGTGTCAGGAGTAGATCTTTTGAGAATGACTTTTCCTGCTGGCACGGTTAGTGGAGCTCCTAAGGTAAGGGCTCAAGAGCTTATAGACGAATATGAGATTTCACCAAGGGATTTTTACGCGGGTTGCGTTGGATATTTCAGCTACAATGGAAGCATGGATACCTGTATAACAATAAGATCCGCTAAGTTTGAGAGAAAAAGGGCAATATTAAGGGCTGGTGCTGGAATTGTTTACGACAGTGTGCCTGAAAGAGAGTATTTTGAGGTCACAAATAAACTAAAGGCACTTATGGAGGCTATGAAAAGATCCCATGAGGTGGAGGTGCACGATGCTGCTTTTATTGGATAACTACGATTCATTTACATATAACCTCTATGCCCTTTTTAAGCTTCAGGGTGCAGAGATTGAGGTTTTTAGAGAGAATGAGGAGGTGGATTTGGATAGATATCGTGGAGTGGTGGTCTCGCCTGGGCCTTCTTCTCCAGAGAATATGAAGGGATCCCTCAAAAAGGTAAGATCTGTTATAGGCGTTAAACCCGTTTTTGGTGTATGTCTTGGGATGCAAATGATCGCCTATATTTTGGGAGCAACTATTGCAAGAGCCAGAACTATACAGCACGGTAAGGTGGATAATATTAAAAAGGTGAAAGACTCTTTTATACTTAGAGGAATTCCTGATGTTTTTAAAGCTGTAAGGTATCACTCTTTAGCGGTTAGAGTTAATGATTCTCCCTTTGATATTGTTGCCCTTTCGGAAAAAGACGGAGAGATTATGGCTATAGAGAACAGACAGTTGAAGGTGTTTGGTGTTCAATTCCATCCGGAATCCATTCTTTCTGAATTCGGCGATGTTATAGCAAGGAATTTTATGGAGGTGTGCTATGGATCATAGGGTGGCGGTTAAGAAGCTATTCTCTGGAAAAGACCTTTCTTTTGAGGAGGCAAGCTCCCTTTTTGCTGCCCTATTTGACGGGGATATGGATGATTCTATAATAGCCTCTGTTCTTGTTGCCCTTGCGATAAAAGGGGAAGCTCCTGAAGAAGTCGCCGCAGCCATTGTTGAAGCTAATAGAAGAAAGGTAAGGGTTCCCACTACTTGTTTGGTTGTTGATACCTGTGGAACTGGGGGGGACGGGGCAGGCACTTTCAATATATCCACCGCTTCTGCCTTTGTTTTAAAGACACTGGATGTAAAGGTTGCCAAGCACGGCAATAGATCCGTTACCAGTAAGGTCGGTTCAGCGGATATAGTGGAATTTTTGGGAATTCCCATATTAACCGATCCTTATAAGGCAAAGTCTTTTATAGAAGAAAAGGGATTTGCCTTTCTGTTTGCTCCATATTTTCATCCTGCATTTAAGAGGGTAGCTCCGGTGAGAAAGAAACTGGGGATCCCTACTATTTTTAACATGCTGGGACCACTTATCAATCCTGCCGATCCGTATGCACAACTTATAGGTTTTTACAGCTTCTCTAAAATGGAGGTAGCCGCTTCTGCATTGAGGCTTTTAGGAGTTGAAAATAGGGTACTTGTCTCTTCCGAAGATGGGTTGGATGAGGTCTCCACTGAAAAGCCCACTAAAATTTTGGAGTTGAGGGATGGTAAAATAAAGTCTTATACCTTTGATGCTTCTAAGGTGATTGGATCCAGCTTTCCTGTGCCCAGGGTCTCCTCCAAAGAAGAGGCTCTATCTGTATTTTATGGCGCCATAAGTGGTGAAAATTCAGAGGCTTCTAAGGTGGTGGCGTTGAATACAGCCTTTGCTCTTTATGCTGCTGGTGTAGCCGATGTTGATGAGGGGTATAAAATGGCATTAACTGCTATTAAAGAAAAAAGAGTG
>JALVKL010000197.1 GCA_027033775.1 bacterium
ATGAAGGAGAGAAGCTTTTCCTTGGGGACTCCATCTATCTTGTTGATAACCAAAAATATAGGAATCTTACCGTATAGTGGCTGTAGTTTCTCAAGTATAGCAGTATCCTCTTTGGTAATGCCGGTATGGGCATCTATTAAAAGATATATAATGTCGCTGTCCTCAATCTCTTTCAATCCTTCTAACATGGTTTTTTCTTCAGATTCATCCTTTGGTCTAAAAAGGCCAGGGGTGTCCACAAAGAATATCCTTATACCGTTTATTATTCTCTCTCCATACAAAATGTTGGCTGTTGTTCCAGGAACTTGAGTTACACCTGCTCTTTTTTCTTTAAGAATACTGTTTAATAAAGTGCTTTTTCCCACATTGGCTTTACCAGTGATTGTCACTTTAGCCCATTTCATGCTATCCTCACACAAGCAGCTTTTCTATAAATTAAGCCTTTTGGGAGGAAAATGGAATGCTTTTCAGCATGACAGGCTTTGGGAGAGGTTTTTGTGAGAAAAATGATGTATACGTTGAGACAGAAATAAGGGGAGTTAACCACAGGTATTTGGATATAAACATTAAGATTCCCAAGCAGTTTTCCTTTTTAGATCCCTTTATCCGCCGTTTTGTCCAGGGGAAGGTTGCAAGGGGAAGGATAGATTTATATATTCAAATTAAACTTTTAGGGGCTAAAGGAAAAAAGGTAGAGCTAAACGTTGAACTGGCTTCTTTACTATGGGATGAGATTAAAAGGCTTTCCTCAGAGCTTAAATCTCCCATGCCTAACCTCGGTTACATCATCAGGGAGATTCTAACTGTTGAAGAGGCCCCTGATGAGGAGGAGGTTAGAGAGGCAGTGGAGGAGGCTTTAAATGAGGCGTTTAATCACTTTTTATCCTTTAAAAAGGAGGAGGGTGAGAGGTTGCGCAGGGATATTTTAAAAAGACTGGGAAAGGTTGAGGAGTTTGTGGATAAAGCTGTTTCTTTGGCTGATATAGCCGTTGAGGAGACGAAGAAAAAGCTCTTTGACAGATTAAAAGAGCTGAATATTGACGATCAGAGAATCGCTCAGGAGATAGCCCTTATGATTGATAAGCTGGATGTTACAGAAGAGCTGGTGAGGCTTAAAAGTCATATTGAGGCATTTATAAAAACCCTTGAGGCAGGGTCTCCCTGTGGAAGGAAGTTGGATTTCATCACCCAAGAGATGTTAAGGGAAGCGAATACATTGGGAGTTAAGGCTGCCACCACCTTTCTGAACCATTTGGCTGTGGATATGAAGGCTGAGATCGAAAAGATAAGAGAGCAGGTTCAGAATATAGAATGATAAAACGTGAAAGGGGTATTATCTTTGTCGTTTCTGCACCCTCAGGAACAGGTAAAACCACCTTGTGTAAGATGTTGCTTTCTGATCTTGAAGGGATAGTCTTTTCCGTCTCTTATACCACAAGACCCCCCAGAAAAGGCGAAGTTAATGGCAGGGACTATTTTTTTGTTTCAGAAGAAGAATTTAGAGAGCTTATAAAAAAAGGGGAGCTTGTGGAATACGCATTGGTTTATGGGAACTTTTATGGAACATCAAAGTCTTTTATAGAGGAGAAGATTTCTAATGGATTGGATGTTCTCTTGGACATAGATGTTCAGGGTGCTAAAAGGATTTTAGAGTATTATACCGATGCTGTTGGCATATTCATCTTCCCCCCTTCCTTTGATGAGTTGAGAAGAAGGCTGGAGAAAAGGGGAACGGATTCTCCTGAAGCTGTAGAGACTCGGCTTATGATTGCCAAAAAGGAGATGAAAATGGCCGATATGTATCATTACTGGATTGTTAATGACCATTTGGAAAGGGCATATGTAAATTTTAAATCCATATTTATAGCTGAAAGAAGCAGAAGTGGAAGATTGACCGTTGAGGGATTATAAAGAATACATTGAGGATTTTATAGGTTACTTAAGAAGGGCCAAAAATTCCTCGGAGCATACCTTAAGAGGTTATAGGAGGGATGTGGAGGATTTCTTTCTTTGCACCAACGCATCTCTTGATCAGGTGAAGAAGGAGCATGTTTTAATGTTTGTGTCCAGTTGTAGAAAAAGAGGGCTCTCAAATACCTCTATTAGTAGGAAACTTTCTGCTTTAAGAACATTTTTTAATTACCTCAAAAAGCAAAAGGTAATATCTGAGTCTCCGTTAGTGGGTGTGAGAAATCCTAAAACAGGTAAAAGGTTGCCCAGAGCTCTTTCCTTTGATGAGATTGTCCAGCTAATAGAAAAGGGAGCCGAAAATGCCAGGGACAGGGCTATATTGGAGTTCATGTATGCGACAGGCTTGAGGGTATCTGAGCTTTGCTCATTGAACATAGAGGATGTTGATTTTTCTTTAATGAGGGCCATTGTTAGGGGAAAGGGGAAAAAAGAGCGTGTGGTTTATTTTGGAGAAAGGGCAAAGAAAGCCTTACTTGAATATTTGAGGGAAAGAAAGAGTATAGTTTCAAATCCCAATTTTCCCGACAAAAGGGCTCTTTTTGTTACAAAGAGGGGAAGGATAACCGATATGACGGTAAGAAGAATTTTGGATAAGGCTGCCAAGAAATCAGGAATTTTTAAAAAGGTCTATCCTCACATTGTTCGGCATTCCTTTGCCACACATCTGTTAGAGGAGGGGATGGATCTCAGAGCTTTACAAAAGCTTTTGGGCCATAAAAATATAGAGACTACGGAGGTTTACACACATGTATCCATTGAGAGGCTGCTTGAAATATATGACAGAACTCATCCCAGAGCAAAAAGAAAAGATTGAGGCTACCACTGTTCTTTGCGTTAGAAAGGGAGAAAGGGTGGTTATGGCTGCTGATGGTCAGGTAACCTTTGGAAATACCGTGCTGAAGACCAAGGCAAAAAAGGTGAGAAAGATTTATCACGATAGAGTTTTGGTAGGATTTGCTGGTGCTTCGGCAGATGCCATAACTCTTATGATGAGATTGGAGGGTAAGCTTGAGGAGTACGGTGGAAATCTAGCAAGGGCAGTGGTGGAGCTTGCCAAGGATTGGCGTATGGACAAGGCCTTAAGAAGGCTTGAGGCTTTTATGATTGTGGCAGATAAGGATAAATCTTTCTTAGTTTCAGGGACAGGAGATGTTATTGAGCCTGACGATGGCGTTATAGCCATTGGCTCCGGGGGAGCTTATGCTCTTTCTGCGGCAAGGGCTCTTTTGAAGTTTACAAGCTTGGATATTAAGGATATAGTTGTTGAGTCTATGAGAATAGCCTCTTCTATATGCATCTATACCAATGAAAATCTGATTGTGGAGGAGCTTTGAGATGGAGTATAGGGAGCTTACCCCTAAGGATATAGTGAGTGAGCTTAATAAATATATTATAGGCCAAGAGAAGGCAAAAAAAGCCGTTGCCATTGCTTTAAGGAATCGGTGGAGAAGACAACAGCTTCCTCAAGAACTTAAGGAAGAGGTTCTTCCCAAAAATATACTCATGATAGGACCCACGGGGGTGGGAAAGACAGAGATCGCCAGAAGATTGGCTAGATTAGCTAAGGCTCCTTTTATTAAAGTGGAGGCTTCCAAATTTACAGAGGTTGGTTATGTGGGCAGAGATGTAGAGTCTATTATAAGGGATCTCACCAAGATTGCTGTGAGGATGGTGAAGGAGGAGAAGGAAAAGCAGGTTATGGAAAAGGCAAAAATGTTTGCTGAAGAAAGAATTCTGGATCTTCTCATTCCTCCTGTGAGAACCAAAGGGGCTTATTCCGATACCTTGAGCCATTATAAGGAGACGAGAGAGAGATTTAAAAGCCTTTTAAGGGAAGGCAAGCTTGATGATAGGGAGGTAGAAGTAGAGGTTGAGGATAAAGGTTCTATGCCCATGATAGAGGTGATACCCGTTACAGGTATGGAGGATATTGATATAAGCATTAAGGACATGCTGGGAAATCTTTTCCCCAAAAAGACTAAAAGAAAAAAGATGAAGGTGAAGGACGCCTTTGAGTATATTGTAAAACAGGAGGCTGAGAGACTTGTTGATATGGACGAAGTGATAAGAGAGGCTATAGAGAGGGTAGAGCAGACAGGTATAGTTTTTATTGATGAGATAGATAAAATAGCCGGCAGAGAAAGGACCCATGGTCCAGATGTATCAAGGGAAGGTGTTCAGAGGGACCTTCTTCCTTTGGTTGAGGGAACCTCTGTCACTACAAGATACGGTGTTGTTAGAACGGATCATATACTCTTTATAGCTGCAGGTGCTTTTCATGTAGCCAAACCTTCGGATCTCATTCCAGAGCTACAGGGAAGATTTCCTATAAGGGTTGAACTTGATCCTTTGACTAAAGAGGACTTTGTAAGAATTCTTACTGAGCCCAAGAATGCTCTTGTTAAGCAGTACAAGGCTCTTCTTTCCACTGAAGGGGTTGAGCTTGACTTTACTAAAGACGGTGTGGAGAGAATAGCGGAAATAGCAGTTATGCTCAATGAGAGAATGGAGAATATAGGTGCCCGCAGGCTTTACACTGTGATGGAAAAGCTTTTGGAAGATATCTCCTTTAACGCTCCTGACTTAAGGGGACAAAAGATAGTGATAGATAGAAATTATGTGGACGAGAAGTTGAGTGAGATCATGAAGGATGAGGATCTCAGCAAATATATACTTTGAGAGGATGCAATGGAGGCAAAGCTTGTTTCATATATACAGCAGATCTCTTTAGGGGTGGTTCCTATCCTCTTTAGCATAACCGTTCACGAGGTGTCTCACGGTTATGTAGCTTATGTTTTGGGAGACGATACAGCCAAAAGGATGGGAAGGCTTACGTTAAATCCCATAAAGCATCTTGATCCACTTGGACTTTTGGTTTTCCTTATAACAAGGGTTATTGGATGGGCTAAACCCGTTCCTGTCAATCCCTTTAACCTAAAAGATCCCAAGAAAGATATGATTTGGGTTGCTTCAGCTGGTCCAGGTTCCAATGTGGTTTTGGCCTTTATTTTTGCAGCAGCCTTTAGGTTACTTATAAATTTAGATCCAAACCTGATAAAATATCTGGCCTTTTTCTTCAAATACGGCATTCTGCCTCCCCTTCAAGGAATGTACAAAATTACAGTTCCTTTTGTGGTCATGTGTGCTTTGGGAGCCATAATAAATGTGGCTTTGTGCCTTTTTAATCTTATTCCCATTTTACCTTTAGATGGTGGCAGGATAGTTTACGGTATATTGCCTGAAAGGGCTGCTCAGAAGTATGCAAGACTGGAGCCTTGGGGTTTGATAATTGTGGTATTGCTTGTTTTGATGGGAGGTATAGATAAATATCTTGGCAGTTTAATTTGGAGAGCTGCTGGAGTTTTGTTAGGTTTTTAGGAGGAAGGCAATGGCAATGATAACAAAGCTTTTGGAAAAGGTAATTGGCACTAAAAACGAGAGGGAGCTGAAAAAATTATGGCCTATAGTCCATAAGATAAATGAGCTTGAGCCAGAGGTTTCCTCTTTATCTGATGAGCAGCTTGCTAAAAAGACAGAGGAGTTTAAGAAAAGGTTGCAGGACGGTGAAAGTTTAGATGACTTATTGATTGAGGCTTTTGCTGTAGTCAGGGAGGTTGCAAAAAGAACCTTGAATATGCGCCACTTTGATGTTCAGCTTCTTGGTGGAATTGTTCTTCATCAGGGAAAGATTGCCGAGATGAAAACAGGTGAAGGAAAGACCTTGGTGGCTGTTCTTCCCATTTATTTAAATGCCCTTACAGGAAGAGGAGTTCACTTGGTTACTGTAAACGACTATCTTGCCAAGCGTGATGCTTTATGGATGGGGCCCATCTATCTATTTTTAGGGCTTAGTGTTGGTGTTATTCAGCACGATGCATCTTTTCTCGTAGAGTGGGAGGATAAGGAGACCTTTAGAACCAAATTGGTTCCGTGTAGTAGAAGGGAAGCTTATCTGGCAGATGTCACTTACGGACAGAACAACGAGTTTGGTTTTGATTATCTCCGTGACAATATGGCTTGGGATATAGAGGAGTGTGTTCAGAGGGAACTTTATTATGCCATAGTGGACGAGGTTGACAGCATCCTCATAGATGAGGCAAGGACTCCGTTGATTATATCAGGTCCTGCCGAAGAATCCACAGAGCTTTATTACACAGCCAACAGGGTGGTTCAGGGATTGAAAAAGGATGTTCACTATGAGGTGGATGAGGAATCTAAAACGGTTATGTTGACGGAGGAAGGTATAGCTGAGCTTGAGAGAAGACTTGGCATAAAGAATTTATACGATCCCATTCATATAGATTTACTTCACAAAATAGAACAGGCTTTAAGGGCTCATGTTCTTTTCAAAAGAGATGTAGATTATGTGGTCAAAGATGGCGAAGTTGTTATAGTGGATGAGTTTACAGGACGTCTAATGCCTGGGAGGCGTTGGAGCGACGGTCTTCATCAGGCCATAGAGGCTAAAGAAGGGGTGAAGATAAAAGCTGAAAACCAAACTTTAGCCACCATTACTTTTCAGAATTACTTTCGTATGTATGAAAAGCTTGCAGGAATGACTGGAACTGCAGAGACTGAAGCAGCTGAGTTTATGGAGATATACGGTTTAGATGTGGTGGTAATCCCAACCCACAAACCCATGATAAGGGTGGATTATCCAGATGTGGTCTTTAAAACCCAGAAGGAAAAATGGGAAGCTGTGGTGAAAGAGATTGAGGAGCTTCACAAAAAAGGAAGGCCTGTTCTTGTTGGAACCACTTCCATAGAGGCTTCAGAAAGGCTCTCTTCTATGTTGAAAAGAAGAAGGATTAAACACAATGTGCTCAATGCCAAGCATCATGAAAGAGAAGCTGAGATAATAGCTCAGGCTGGAAGACTGGGAGCTGTCACTATAGCCACAAATATGGCAGGTCGTGGAACTGACATTATGCTTGGGGGAAATCCCGAGTATCTTGCCAGGGAAGTTTTAAAGAAGAGACACGGTACCCTTGAGGGTATTCCCAAAGAAGAGTGGGAAAGGGAGTTGGAGAGGGCAAGAAAAATAACGGAAGAGGAGAAGAAAAAGGTTATAGAGCTTGGGGGGCTTCATATAATAGGAACGGAAAGGCATGAATCAAGGAGAATAGACAATCAGCTAAGAGGTCGTGCTGGAAGACAGGGAGATCCTGGTTCTTCCAGGTTTTATCTTTCGTTAGAGGATGATCTTTTAAGAATATTTGGCGGGGATAAACTGAAAAAAGTTATGGAAAAACTGGGGATGAAAGAGGGAGAGCCTATAGAACATCCGTGGATTTCAAAGGCTATAGAGAATGCCCAAAAGAAGGTTGAAGCTCATAACTTTGAGATTAGAAAGCACTTATTAGAGTATGACGATGTTATGAATAAACAAAGAGAGGTGGTTTACACACAAAGAAGGAAGATTTTAGAGGGGCAGGATTTAAGGCAGGATATATTTAACATTATACACGAGCTGGTCTCTTCCATAGTTGAAAGGTACTCTTTTGAAGAAGAGATAGATGTTGCAGGTATAATTAAAGAGTTTGCCAGAATTTTCAATTATAAGATTCCTGAAGAGGAGCTTAAGGGCTTAAATAAAGAGGAGATAGAGGATAAGCTAATAAGTATAGCGGAAGGTATATATCAGGAGAAGGAAAAAATCGCAGGAAGAGAAAATATAGCCAGAATAGAGAGAATGGTGTTTCTTTACACCCTTGATTCTCTCTGGAAAGACCATCTTCTTGCCATGGATCATTTGAGGGACGTGATAGGTTTGAGGGGCTACGGGCAAGTGGATCCTCTTAACGAATACAAGAGGGAAAGCTTTGAGCTTTTCACAGATATGATAGAAAGGCTTAAAAGACAGGTTGTAGAAACCCTTTATAGGATAGAGGTCAGAGTTGAAGGTACAGAAGTTGAGGAGAAGGTTAAAAAGAAGAAAAAGAAAAGGTATGTAGAGCACAGAGGGGAGGAGGCCTCAAAGGTGGAGACTGTGAGAAGATCTGGCAGGAAGATTGGAAGAAACGAGCCCTGTCCTTGTGGATCTGGAAAAAAGTATAAGCATTGTTGTGGCAGAAAGGGTTAATGCTGCGAGCCTATTTTCTTTATTATCAAAAGATCAAAGGCTGAGCAGGCATCCGATTTTGTCCATAAACCAATATATCCTTTGCCTTTGAAGGTGGTATCTTTAATACTGATCTTTAACTTGCCATCAAAGAAGCATTTTATAAGATTGCCTTCTTGTACAACTTTTATACCATGCCATCTTTCAGGATCAGCTTTTAAATAACTGGAAGCCAACATTTTTCTATGGCCATTTTTCACAAAATAGAGCCTGAAATTGTCCTCAAG
>JALVKL010000198.1 GCA_027033775.1 bacterium
TTCCATAAAGATCATCAATGAAGGAAGCGAACTTTCAAAGGTTTTAGGGGTTAGTGAGTCTATGGATAGTGAAAATGAGCCAATTGAGCCTATAAGCAAAAGGAGATCTTATAAACTTCCGGATTTTTCCTTGTTTAAGGACTTTAAAAAGGAAAAAAGCAAAGTCAATCCTAAAGTTTTAGAAGCCAAAGCCTTTCTCCTTGAGGAGAAATTGAAGGATTTTGGCATTACTGGAAAAGTTGTTAGTATACATTGCGGACCAGTGGTTAGTATGTTTGAGTATCGCCCCTCACCTGGCATAAAGATAAGCAGGATTGTGAGCCTTCAGGATGATATTGCTGTTGTTATGAAGGCTGGTTCTGTTAGGGTTGTGGCTCCTATTCCAGGAAAGGACACAGTGGGAATAGAGCTTCCCAATGAAGAAAGGGAGACGGTCTATTTTGCCGAGATTGTGAATAGTGATGTTTTTAAGGATTCTTCATTTATGACCCTTATTCTTGGTAAGGATATATTTGGTAAACCTTTTGTTACGGACTTAAGGAAGATGCCCCATCTTCTGGTTGCAGGAGCTACAGGTTCAGGCAAAAGTGTGGCTTTAAATGCTATGATATGCAGTATTCTTCTTAAAGCCACTCCTGACGATGTAAAGTTTATACTCATTGATCCTAAAATGCTTGAATTTTCAGTTTACAATGGCATTCCTCACCTTGTAACCCCAGTTATAACAGATCCTAAAAAGGCGGCTTCTGCTTTATCCTGGGCTGTATCTGAGATGGAAAGAAGATACTCTCTTCTTAAAGAAGAAGGGGTGAGAAACATTGAGAGGTATAATTTGCAGGCTGCCGAGAGTATGCCTTACATTGTTATAGTTATAGATGAACTTGCAGATCTTATGATGGTGGCGGGAAAAGAAGTGGAGCTTTATATAGCCAGGCTTGCTCAGAAGGCAAGGGCTGCAGGTATTCACATAATAGCTGCTACTCAAAGACCTTCTGTAGATGTCATAACAGGTCTTATAAAGGCTAATTTTCCCTCTCGTATCTCATTTAAGGTTAGCTCAAGGGTGGATTCCAGAACCATTCTTGATGTTATGGGAGCGGAAAAGCTTTTGGGAAATGGAGATATGCTTTTTATGCCTCCAGGCAAGTCTGATCTTATAAGACTTCATGGGGCTTATATATCAGATAAAGAGATAGAATCTTTAGTGAACTTCTGGAGACAGCAGGGAGAGCCAGAATATCATGAGGAGATTTTTTCTAAACCTGTTTTAAATGGGTATGAGGCAGATGAGGAGTACGATGAACTCTACGAAGAGGCAGTTGAGTTTGTTACCAAATTAGGATACGCCTCTGCTTCTATGCTTCAGAGAAGGTTCAAAATTGGCTATAACAGAGCTGCGAGGTTGATAGAGATCATGGAAAAAAAAGGTATAGTAGGACCTGCACAGGGAAGTAAGCCTCGTGAGGTCTTAAGAAGACCTAAGCCTAACGAAAATGATTAAGCCTTAAATCTTTCCAGATCTTCTGGAGTAAGGTTTTCCAGCCACTCTTTTAGAAGCTCGTCTTTTTTGGACAAATCAAAACTTTTTGCTTTCTGCAATACTTCTTGGGTAACATATATGGGAGCATCTGCTCTTAATGCTAAAGCTATGGCATCGCTTGGTCTTGAGTCTATTTCTAAAACTCCAGTTGCAGTTTTAAGGAATATAGAAGCATAAAAGGTATTATCTATAAGGTTATTCACAACTATCTTTTCTATAGTTGCTTCAAGGGCTTCAAGGATATTCTTCATAAGATCGTGAGTCATAGGTCTTGGTGTGTTTATGTTTTCCAGTTTAAGGGCTATGGCATTAGCTTCAAAAAGTCCTATCCATATGGGGAGAGCTTTTCTATTTTCTAAATCTTTAAGAATTACAATGGGAGAGTTGGTTATGGGATCAAGGATTATCTTGGCTACCTTCATCCGGATCATGTCAGTTACCTCCTAAAATTTTTCCTTTAAGTTCATACATTTTGGCTTCTGTTATCTTTATTTTAACTATATTCCCTAAGAGGGATTTGTCACCTTTTACTTTCACAATTTTAAATGTTCTTGTTCTTCCTGTTAATTCTCCTTCTTTTTCGTCAAATTCATCAAGCAGCACTTCTACCTCTTTGCCCACATAGCTATTACTCAGTTCTTCGGTTATACGGTCTTGGATTTCGAGAAGAATCTTTAATCTTTCTTTTTTTATTTCTAGTGGAACATCATCTTTCCAGTTATAAGCTTTTGTCATCTCCCTTGGATTATATATGAATGCAAAAATTCCTTCATATTTTACACGTTTCACAAGATCCAATGTTTCCTCAAAATCCTCTTTTGTTTCTGTGGGAAATCCCACAATAAAGTCTGAAGTAAAAGCAAAGTATTTGCCGCTTCTTCTGATTTTCTCTACAATTTCAAGGTATCTTTCTTTAGTATATTTTCTGTTCATAAGATCAAGAATTCTGTTTGACCCCGATTGAGCAGGAAGATGTATATATTCGCAGATTTTGGGAAGGGATAGAATAGCGTCAATCAATTTGTCAGAAAAGTCTTTGGGATGCGAGGTTATAAACCTTATCCATTCAATGCCGTCTATTTCGTGCAATTTATACAGTAGGTCTGGAAAATCTATTTTCTCCGGAAGCCCTTTTCCATAAGAGTTTACATTTTGTCCCAAAAGGGTGACCTCTTTATATCCAAGCTCAGCCAATCTTTTTGCCTCTTCAACAATCTCTTTGCTTGGCCTGCTCACTTCCCTTCCTCTCACAAAGGGCACTATGCAGTAACTGCAGAAATTATCACACCCTTCCATTATGGTGATATAAGCTCTGTATGGATTTTTCCTATCTATCTGAAAGGATAGATCTGTGATGGGACATCTGCCATTTTGTTCTGTGTATATACTTTTATTTCCTTCTAAGGCTTTTGTTAAGGCTTCATGAATTTTATAAATATTTCTTGGTCCAAGCACAAAACTAACATGGGGCATTTTTTCTATTAATCTTTTCTTTTCCTTTTGAGCTACACAACCGCAAACACCAATTATTTTATTGGTTCTCTTGAACCTACCAAGTTCACTGTAAACCTTATGGACTGGCTTTTCCCTAACAGCACATGTGTTAAGAATGATAATATCGGCTTCCTTCTCATTCTCCGCCTTTTCCAGGCCTTTATCAAGGAGTATTCCTGCCAGCTTTTCTGAATCGTGTTCATTCATCTGGCAGCCAAAAGTCTTTATGTAAAATTTTAAGCTCATCGGATTTGTAAGATAAGATTCATATAAATTTTAGTCAATCTTTTTGTAATACCGCACAATCAAAGCCATGCACCGTTAAACTTGAAATAGCTATGTTAAGATGTATATTAATGAAAGATTTTATATAGGCTTTTCATTTGCAAAGGGGGAGTATTGCTGTGAACCGTGAGGAAATAGAAAAGAGAGTAGAAAAGCTACTTGATCCTATTTTGAGGTCGTTGGGATTGAGTTTATATGATATAGAGTGGCTTTCGTCTGGCAAGCACAATTATTTAAGAATTTTTATAGATAAACCTGGTGGAGTTACAATACACGACTGTCAAAGGGTTAGTGAGGAAATTGGAGACATTTTGGATGTGGAAGATTTTATTCATGTGAGTTATTATCTTGAGGTTTCCTCCCCTGGTCTAACCCGAGAGCTGAAAAAACCAAGACATTTCATAAAGAGCATTGGAGAGGAAGCAAAGGTACAGCTTAAAGAAGCTTTGGAGGGAAGGCAGGAAATAACAGGCGAAATAATGGATGCTGATGAGGATGGAGTTCTTCTGAGATGGGAGAAAGGGGAGGATTGGATACCTTACGAGAATATAGCGAGAGCGAAGCTTGTCTTTAGAGAGTTTAGGAGGAAAAGATGAAAGGAAAAGAGCTGTTATATACTATAGAGCTTTTGGAGCAGGAAAAAGGTATATCCAAGGAGTCCATAATAGAACTTTTGGAAGAATCTATCCTTTCAGCGATAAAAAAGAGGTTGAATCAGGATTTAGATATAGAGGTAAAGCTTGATATTGAAACGGGGGATTTCAAGGTTTTTCAAATAAAAAAAGTTGTTGAAGATGATAAAGTAAAAGACCCGCGAAAGGAGATCTCTCTTTCTGATGCCCAAAAAATAGATCCAGAAGTTAAAGTGGGAGATACGGTGAGGCTTCCCTTTGCCATAGAGGATATGGGAAGGATAGCTGCTAAAGCCACTATGCAGGTGCTTTCCCAAAGGCTTACCCAGCTGGAAAGGGATATTGTTTATGAGACCTTTAAAAAACGGGAAGGGGATATCATTCAAGGCGTTATTTCCAGAGAAGATAGGGGCAACATTATTGTGGATTTGATGGGCAAGGCTGAGGGTATTTTACCGCCCAGGGAGCAGGTGAAAAATGAGCGGTATCGTAGGGGAGATACTATGAAATTTTATATAGTTGAAGTGAAGAAGGGAAAGGGAGGAGAGCCGAGAATAATTCTTTCTAGAACTCATCCCAAGTTGTTGGAAAAGTTGTTTGAGAAGGAGATGCCAGAGGTTGTTGCTGGACTTGTAAGTGTTAAATCTGTTGCGAGAGATCCAGGAGAGAGAGCTAAAGTGGCTGTTTCAGCTAATGATCCTGACATAGATCCAGTAGGTGCTTGTATAGGGGTAAGGGGAGCTAGGATTCAGAGTATAGTTAGAGAACTCCACGGGGAAAATATAGATGTGGTTTTATATTCCGAAAATCCTGAGGAATTCATAGCAAATGCCTTGAAGCCTGCTAAGGTAAAAAAGATTTTATTGGACGAGGAGAACAAAACAGCCAAGGTCATTGTGGACGATGATCAATTTTCTCTGGCTTTGGGTAGAAGGGGGCAGAACGTGAGACTTGCTGCTAAGCTTACAGGATGGAAGATTGATATAAAGACTGCCAGCGAGTATGGTCTCTCGGAGACAGAGGAGAATGAGGAGTGAACCAATAAGGATGTGTATAGCTTGTAGAAAGAGGAATTCTAAATACAGATTGTTGAGATTTGTAGTAAAGGATGGGCAACTCTTTTTTGATCCAGACTATAAGGCCTTTGGTAGAGGCGCTAATGTATGCCCATCTCATTCTTGCTTAAAAAAGGCTTTTAATAAGAATCTTTTTGAGAGAGCCTTAAAAACAAAAGTTGCTCTTCCCGCAAGTTATGAAGATTTTATAAAAAACATTCTGTCTGTGATCAGGGATAGAATAGTGAATGGGGTACGGATGGGGTTGAAGTTTAGAGGTGTTGTTTCAGGAAGAGAAGCGGTTAAGCGTTATCTTAATAAGGAGGAGGTTTCACTTTTGATAATAGCGGAAGATCTTTCTGAAAGGAGCATAGCCGAATTTGAGGGTTTGGCTGTTGATAGGTGTTTCCTTTTAACGAAGGATGAATGGGGTGCTGTATTGGGCAGGGATCCTGTTGGAGTTATAGGAATAATAGATGAAGGGCTTGCTAGAAAGCTCAAGTTACTTATAGAAAAGTATGTCTCTTTAAATAAAAGGGGGAGTTTGAATGGCAAGAAGTGACAGGATAAGGGTGCATCAGATTGCCAAAGAGATGGGCTTATCAAGCAAGGACGTGATAGATGGTTTAAAGGAAATGGGTATATCAGCTAAAAGCCACATGAGCTCTATTACTCAAGATGAGTATGATCGGTTTATAGAATATATAAGGACAAAGATAGAAATTGAAAGAAGAAAAAGGGAAAAAGAGAAAAAGGAAAAGCCTAAAAAAGCAAGGAAAATTAAAGAAAGACCTGTTAAGGAGGCTGTTGAAAAGAGGCCTAAAAAGCAAGAGGTAAAAGAAGCCGAAAAAGCCAAAGAAAAAACAGAGGTTAAGGAAGAGCCTGCGGTAAGGCCTGAGGATGTCAAAGAGGTTATAGAGAAGTTTGAGAAGAAGGAAATAGAACAAAAAGAGGAAAGCAAGATCATAGAACCCGTCTATATTCCTATAAGATCCAGACGACCAAAGAGGAGAAAGAAAAAGAAAAGAGAAGAGATAGACATAGAAGAGTTGAGAGCTCAAGAGCTAAAGGAGAGGGTAGATTTTGATTCTGGTACTATAAGGCTTCCTGAGTCTGTGTCTGTTAGGGAATTGGCTTATATGCTTGAGGACGATGAGGAAGCTATTCAGGAGTTGTTGAAGTCAAAGGGTATAGCTGTCTCTTTAACCCAGATCCTTCCTTACGATGTGGCTAAAATGGTGTGTGAGGAGTATGGATTTGAGGTTGTTCCTGAATCTGAAGAGGAAGTGGAGTTGGAAGAGAAGGAGGAAGAAGGGCTTTTGCCTCGTCCTCCAGTGGTTACAGTTATGGGACATGTGGATCATGGAAAAACCACATTATTGGATTACATTAGAAAGACAAATGTGGCTGCAAGAGAGGCAGGCGGAATTACTCAACATATTGGAGCTTATAAGATAAAGCTTGATGAAGGTGAGATAACCTTTATAGATACTCCAGGACATCACGCTTTCACTACCATGAGAGCAAGAGGTGCTCAGGTTACAGATATTGTGGTCTTGGTGGTTGCAGCTGATGATGGAGTAATGCCACAGACTGTGGAGGCCATAAATCACGCTAAAGCTGCGGGAGTTCCTATAATTGTAGCCATAAATAAGATAGACAAACCCGACGCAAATCCTGAGAGGGTTAAACAGGAGCTGGCGAAATATGGGCTTGTCCCTGAAGAATGGGGTGGAGATACCATAATGGTGGAGATATCCGCTAAAACAGGCCAGAATGTGGATGAATTGCTGGAGATGATACTTCTGCAGGCTGAGATGCTGGAACTTAAAGCCAATCCCAACAAAAAGGCTAGGGGAACGGTTTTGGAATCAAAACTCGATCCCAAAAGGGGACCTGTTGCTACTTTATTGGTGCAGGATGGCACTTTAAGAGTTGGAGATGCTATTGTTGCTGGGCTTCATTGGGGAAAGGTAAGGGCTATGATGAACGAGTGGGGTGAGAGATTAAAGGAAGCGGGACCTTCTACCCCTGTAGAGGTTTTAGGGCTTTCTGATGTTCCCCTTGCTGGGGAGCCGTTTTTTGTTGTGGAAAATGAGAAAAAAGCTAGGGAGATTAGTGAGGCCAGAAAGGAAAGGGCTAAGGAGTTGGCAGCAGAACGTCCTAGGCTTTCTTTGGAAGAGCTGATGAAGAAACTGGCTGAAGGTGAGACCAAGGAGTTGAGGATTGTTCTAAAAGCTGATGTTCAAGGTTCTCTTGAGGCTGTGAGAGACGCTATAGAGAAGCTTTCCACAGATGAGGTGGGAGTTAAGGTGGTGCATTACGGTGTAGGTGCTATAACAGAAACTGATGTGATGTTGGCTTCTGCTTCTGGCGCTATAATTTTAGGTTTTAATGTAAGACCTGATAGTCAGGCTAAAAAGGTGGCGGAAAGGGAGAAAGTGGAGATAAGGACTTACAGGGTGATATATGAGCTTCTGGATGATGTTAAAAAAGCTATGGCAGGACTTCTTGAACCTGAATATGAAGAGGTGGTTATTGGAAGAGCAGAGGTGAGGCAGGTTTTCAGTATCCCTAAAGTGGGGAAGGTTGCTGGCTGTTATGTTATTGATGGTAAAATCACCAGAAATGCTAAAATAAGGGTTATAAGAGACGGGGTTATAGTGTATGAGGGTAAGCTTTCATCCCTTAAAAGGTTTAAGGACGATGTTAAAGAGGTTGCCGCTGGTTATGAATGCGGTATGGGTATAGAAGGTTTTCAGGATATAAAAGAAAATGACATTATAGAGGCTTATGAAGTCAAAGAGATTCAAAGAGAGCTTTAGCCATGGTTATTGGAAGTTTAAGGTTTATGGTTGAGATACCTGGAAATGACAACTTAAAAGGTAAAAGGAGAGTAGTTAAAGGATTAATGGACAGATTGAGGAATAAATTTAACATATCCGTTTCAGAGGTTGATAATTTGGATAAACATCAGCTGGCTACTTTAGGAGTGGCTATTGTGAGTAACGATGTAACCTTTGTTAACAAGGTTTTGGATCAGGTGATTAATTTTGTTGAAGCGTATAATGGAGTTGTACTTCTTGATTATATGATGGAGATCTTCTGATGAGAGGATATAAAAGGACTGATAGGCTTTCTGAGCTGATAAAGCAAGAGATTGCAGAGCTAATTGTTAAAGGAGCCATAAAAGATCCCAGGATTGGCTTTGTTACCATAACGAAAGTTAAAGTTAGTGCTGATCTTTCATATGCAGATGTATATTACAGCGTTATGAATGAGGATTGGGAAAAAACTAAGGAAGGGTTGGAAAGCTCAAAGTATTTTATTCAAAGCTGTGTGGGGAAGGATTTGAGGATAAAGAAGCTTCCTAAGATCAGGTTTTTCGAGGACAGGTCTTTGGATTATGTGGAAAGAATAGAATCTCTCATAGAAAAGGTAAAAGGTGAAAGAGAAAATAGCGAAAATACTTGATTCTGCTGAAAGTATTGCCTGTTTTTTTCACAAAAATCCAGATGGTGACGCTGTAGGTTCTGCCCTTGCTGTTAAGAATTTTTTTAAAGAGAAGGTTGAAGTATATTCTCCTGGGATAATACCTGAAGTTTATATGTTCTTGAAAGGAGCAGATGGCATAAGGATTTACTCTGACTTTGATGAGGTTAAGAGGGCAGAAGTCTTTCTTGTTCTTGATTGTGCCGATGATAAGAGAATTCCTCATTTTGACAGAAATAAAGCCAACATTGTGATAAATGTGGATCACCATGAGACCAATACATTTTTCGGTGATATAAATCTTGTTGAGCCAGACAGAGCGTCAACGAGCGAGATAGTCTTTGATATATTAAAGGTTGCTGATGTTTCTCGTATATCCCCTGAGGTTGCAGAGTGTATATATACAGGCCTTTATACTGATACAGGGGGGTTTAAATTTTCCAATACCAACAAGCGTTCCTTTGAAATAGCATCTGAGCTTGTGGATTATGGTGTTAACCCCTCGAGAGTAGCTTCTTGTGTTTATGAGAGTTATCCTTTTAGAAGGATGAGGTTGCTTGCCTTGTCTTTGTCCACTTTGGAACTTCACAAGGATGGAAAAATAGCCTCCATGTATGTTACTTGGGATATGTTTAAGAAATCCGGTGCGTATCCGGAGGATACGGAAGATTTTGTAAACTATACCAGAGCCATTAAAGGGGTTGAGGTGGGAATTTTTATAAGAGAGCTTTTTTCTTCTGGAGTTAAGGTAAGCTTAAGATCAAAGTCTAAGGTTAATGTGGCTAAAATAGCTTCTCTATTTGGTGGTGGTGGTCATTTTAACGCTGCTGGATGTGAGCTTAACTGTACAATACAAGAAGCGAAGAATTTATTGATAAACGCGGTATCGGCATTTCTTTAGATGGCTGGTTTAATTAAGAAGCTTCCTCCGACTGTTATTAAAAAGATAGCTGCAGGGGAAGTTGTTGAAAGACCCGCCTCTGTGGTTAAAGAGCTTGTGGAAAATGCTATTGATGCTGGTAGCATTTCCATAACCGTGAAGATTGAGGAGGGTGGCAAAAAACTGATAGAAGTTCACGACAACGGTATAGGCATGACAGAGGAAGACGCTTTAGTTGCTGTTGAAAGGCATACAACAAGTAAAATCCGATCTGTAGAAGATCTGGAGAGGATTTCTACCCTTGGTTTTAGAGGAGAAGCCCTTTATGCTATATCTTCTGTTTCTATGTTCACACTAATTACCAGATCTTCTGAAGATGATATTGGAACAAGGATTGTTATACATGGAGGAGTGGTTAAAGAGATCTCTAAGATCTTTAGAGAAAAAGGTACAAGTGTTTATGTTAGAAATCTCTTTTTCAATTTGAGGGCTAGGCGGAAATTTTTAAAATCTAAAAGAACTGAGGAGCATCATATACGCAGGATCTTAACACAATACGCCCTTTCTTATCCTTATATAAATTTTGAATATCTGGAGGATGGCGTAACCTTTTTATCACTTGAGGCAGCCTCATTAGAGGAAAGGATGGCTTCTTTATTAGAGGGCGACATAATCCATAAAGATTCATGTTCAGAAGGAAAAATTAAGAGTGATTTGTATATTGTGAAGGCCTCTAAGGCTAAGGGAGAGATATTTTTATTTGTGAACGGACGGGCTGTTTATGAAAGATACCTTTTCTCTACTATAAAGAAGGCTTTAAGACAAAGGTTTTTGAGCTGGGAATTGCCTGCTGTTGTGCTACTTTTAGAGATGGATCCCTCAGATGTTGATGTGAATGTTCACCCTTCAAAAAGAGAGGTTAAGTTTAGGGATAACGATAAGATACTCTCTTTGGTTATTGAAAGTTTTAAACCTGTGTCCAAGCCTTTTTCTGTTTCAGCTGGTTCAACTTCTATTATCAATAGTAAAACATATTTGAAGTCCAGTCTACCATATGAATTGGAGGATGCTCTCAGATTTATAGGTGAGTATTCGGATGTGTATCTGTTGTATGAGGATAAAGAAGGCGATCTTGTTGTGGTTGATAAACATGCTTTTCATGAGAGAATAATCTTTGACAGAATCATTGACGGTTCTTCCAAAAAGCATCCTGTGTTTGTTCCCATGGAAGACTTGGGGGTGCTTTTGCCTTTTAAAGCATTTTTAGAAAGGATGGGATTCGTAATAGACTTTGAGAAAAATGCTGTTCTTTTTGCTCCTGAATGGGCTTATGGTAAAGAAGAGAGGATTTTAGCTGGTATAATTTCTATGATCAGAAATTCTGAATTGGCCGATGTATCCTATGAGGAGTACGCCAGAAAGGCTTGTAGAATTGCTGTTAAAGAGGGAGATTACACCTCAAAAACTGATGCCACTTTTGTAAAGCGGTTTCTCCTTGAGAAAGGATTTGATATTTCTTGTCCCCACGGCAGACCTGTGGTAGTGAAGCTTAAAAGGGGGAATTTGGACTCACTTTTTAAAAGGAGGAGATGATGCCGGGCAGTGATCTTTTGAAAGAGACGCTTACTATGTATTCCGAGGTTTCTCTTATATATGTGGTGAATGCCTGCAAACAGATAGTTAAGGAAGGAGTTCCAGATGACCTTGAGGGTGTTATGGACAGAGTGGAAAAGCTTAAAATTTTGGGTGAGCTTATAAATAGGGCTTTAGATGCCATGTATGCCGCTGAGGACATGGACATGAGGGATTACGGAGACTTAGAAGAGGGGCTTTAGGAGGGTGGAATGAGATTAACAAGATATCACATGCCCACCTTGAAGGAGCAACCTTCAGAGGCGGAGATCCCCAGCCATAGCCTGCTGTTGCGGGCAGGTATGATAAGAAAACTTGCTGCTGGCATCTATTCTTTTCTTCCCTTGGGTTGGAGAGTGGTGAAGAAGATTATAGAGATAGTGAGAGAGGAGATGGATAGAAGTGGTGCCCTTGAGGTCTTTCTTCCTGTTGTTCAGCCTGCAGAGTTGTGGATGGAATCAGGAAGATGGAGCATTTTTGGCAAGGAGCTTTTAAGGTTTAAGGACAGAAATAATAGAGATTTTTGTCTTGGACCTACTCATGAAGAGGTTATAGTGGATCTTGTAAGGGGGGAGGTTAGATCTTACAAACAGCTTCCCCTTAATCTTTATCAGATTCATATAAAATTTAGGGATGAGGCTAGGCCCAGATTCGGTATAATAAGAGCCAGGGAATTCATTATGAAAGACGCCTACTCCTTTGATAGGGATTGGGACTTCTTGGATATCTCTTACAATAAAATGTATGAGGCTTATTGTAGAATATTTAAAAGATGTGGGCTCGATTTTGTTGTGGTGGAAGCTGAATCTGGTGCTATAGGAGGGGATGTATCCCATGAGTTTATGGTTTGGGCTCCCAATGGTGAAGATACTATAGTGTATTGTGATGAATGTGGTTATGCTGCCAATTTGGAAAAGGCTTCGTTTACTTTTGTTACCGATGAAGAGCAGGAATTACCAAAAAAGCCTGAGAAGGTTTACACGCCTAATGTGAGGACTATAGATGAGGTTAGTAATTTCTTGAATGTTCATCCTTCTAAGCTTTTGAAGTCACTCATTTATAAAACAGAAAAGGGTTTTGTGCTTTTTCTTATACCCGGTGATAGAGAATTGAACGAGGCAAAGGCAAAAAGGGCGGTAGGAGCAGAGTCTTTGGAGATGGCTGATCCTAATGAAGTTTATGAAATTTCTGGAGCTTCTGTGGGTTTTGTGGGCCCCATTGGTTTGAAAAAAAGAATAACTGTGGTGGCGGATAGAACTGTGAAGGATAAGGTAAACTTTGTTTCTGGAGCCAATGAGGAAGACTATCATATCGCCAACATAACACCAGGTGTTGATTTTGAGGTTGACGCGTATGAAGATTTGGTTTTTGTAACTGAAGGTGATCTTTGCCCAAAATGTGGCAAACCTTTAAAGTTTTCTAAAGGCATCGAGGTGGGCCATATCTTTAAACTGGGCACAAAATACAGTGAACCTATGAAAGCATATTTCTTAGATGAAGATGGAAAGGAAAAGCCTTTTGTTATGGGATGCTATGGGATAGGGGTTACAAGGATAGCAGCAGCTGTTGTGGAACAGAAACACGACGAAAATGGTATAATATGGCCTATATCTGTAGCTCCCTTTGAGCTTTATCTTCTGGCTACCAATATGAGAGATTCTCTGGTGAAAGAGACATCGGAAAGGCTTTATTCTGATTTGATGGATAAAGGAGTAGAGGTCCTATACGATGATAGAGATGAGAGGGCTGGGGTTAAGTTCAAAGATGCTGATCTTGTTGGTATTCCCATAAGATTAACGGTAGGGGAGAAGCGATTGGCCGATAACAAAGTGGAGATCAGATTAAGGGAAACAGGCGAAGTTATACCAGTGGATGTAAATGAGGCTGTTTCCAAGATTTTAGAGATAAAAGAGGACCTTTACAGGAGATTGGAGCCTTGAGAAAGTGGTGTGCGTTGATTTTGGCCCTTTTTATAGGCTGTGCCACTGGTGTTAGTCGGGATGAGTTTAATAATTTACAAAAGGAGCTTTCCTCTTGTAAAGAACGCCTTTCAGCTATTGAGGAGAGGCAGTATCTCGTTGAGGCTAAATTGGATGAGGCCCTTTCCAAATGGGATCTCTTTGAAAAAACTGTCAAGAGTATAAAGGCTTTTGAGCAGGATAGTATTGTGCTTAAAAGGAAATCTCCTGAGATGGATTTATTTAAAAAAGCCTATGTTAACTGGTATGGCAAGCGGTTTTATAAAGCTGTGAATCTTTTTAGTGAATTTATTGAAAAGTTTGATGATCCCTTTTTAACTCCTCAAGCTTATTTGCTTATAGTGGATAGTTATGAGAAAATGGGTATGAAAAAGAGGGCTTGTTTAACGTTAAAAGCGTTTTTTAGAAGGTATAGTGCTGATAGTATATTTTATTGTTCTGCAGTTTTTAGGTTGAAAGAGCTGAAGTGTAATTTTAAAATAAAGAAGATGTTTACATGTGTGAGGTGATGTAGTGAGAAAATATATTTGTATAATGGGTTTTATTATTTTTTCCTTCGCCTTTGTATTCAATGTTCAAGCAATAAAATTTAAGATTTACGAAGTTAAAAGTGGAGATACTCTCTGGTCCATATCAAACAGGTTCTATGGATCTCCCTTTTACTGGTATTTTATTTGGGAAGCTAATAAAACTAAGGTCAAAAATCCACATTGGATATTTCCGGGTCAGGACCTTAAGATTCCTCCAAGAGAGTTTGTTAAGGCAAGACTAAAAGGTTTAAAGATTGAAAAACCCAAAAAACCACTGCTTCACTGGGAGCAGCAAGTCTTTATAGATTATATAACCAAAAATCTTCCACCAAAGTTCGGGATACTGCAAAGTGAAATTTATGACATAGATAAAACCCTCTTCAGTCAGGAAGATCTTGTGGGTATGAAGATCTTAAATAAGACGGAGATTAAGCCTGGAAAAATATATCTTATATACAGGGTGGGAGATTTTATAAAGGATCCTTATACTGGCAGAAAGCTTGGTTACTTTATTTCTAATATAGGATTGGTTAAGGTAATCAAGGTGATAGGGGATTATGCTTTGTGTAAAGTACTAAAAACCACGGCTTCTTTGATGAGCGGCGATATAGCCACTTCCTTTGAAATGCCGGAGCCTATATACCAATTTAAGGATGCTAAGGGTGAGCTTTCTGCCAGAATAGTTGCCCTGGTTGAGGATAAGGCAACGGCCGATCTGCTGGACATGGTATTTTTAAATGTGGGAAGGGATAGTAATCTTAAAAATGGAGATGTTCTTTATGTTTATCAGAAACCCTATAATGTGATAGTCGGTAAGCTTTTGGTTATAAAGGTTGCAGAAGATGCCACCACCTGTCTTGTTGGGAAAATCAAAAGGATTTTGGTTGTAGGGGATTATGTGGCTACAAAGGATTCATTGAAATAAAAGCTATGGGGATTGATAAAGAACTTCTTGATGTATTGGCGTGTCCTAAATGTAAGGGTGATCTGGATTACAGAGAAAAAGAGAATGTTTTAATATGCAATAAATGCAGGTTAGTTTATAGAATAGAGGACGATATACCCATTATGCTTATAGAGGAAGCAATTCCCTTGGATAAATGGATCTCAGATAATCAAAACTGAAGCTACACATTCTATAGCTTTACCTTCTCCTGTGGCGTCTAGTCCTTCCTTGGTTTTTGCTTTTATATTTACTCTGTTTTTAGGTATTTTCAGTATATGCGATACGGATTCTGCTATTTTATCCTTGTAGGGTTTCAGTTTGGGTTTTTCTGTAATTACTGTTATATCTATATTTGATATATTTATTGATGGGTTTTTGTTTAGGATCTCCTTTAAGAAACTTGCACTTTTTGCCCTTTTGTATTTTGGATCAGTGTCAGGAAACCACTCTCCTATGTCACCTTGGCACAAGGCTCCCAATAAAGCATCTGCAATGGCATGCAATACCGGATCAGCATCAGAGTGGCCCACAAGAGTTATATCGCATGGGATAAATATACCCCCTAACCATAAGCCTTTTCCCTCTTTTGTTCTATGGATATCATATCCCCAGCCAATTTTAGGTTTGTTTAATATCAATTCGGCCATTTCCCAATCCCTTCTCGTTGTTATTTTAAAGTTGAGTTCATCCCCTTCAATAGTTACTATTTTTCCTCCAAAGATTTCCAAAGCAGAGGCATCATCTGTTATCTCTATCTCTTCTTCTATCACTTTCTTATAGGCTTTTATCAAAGGTTTTGCTCTGAATATCTGAGGCGTTTGGACTCTGAAGAGTCCTTTTCTGTCAATGGTTTTTATATTATTTTTGTCTATTTTTTTAATTGTATCGTATATGGGAATAACAGGGATCACCCCGTCAATCTCAGGATTTTGTGCCAATATTTTTACCGATTCCTCAATTAAGCCATCTTTTATAAAAGGACGGGCAGCGTCATGTATCCCGACAAGATCAAAATTTTTGTCTTTAATATATAATAGACCATTGAAGACCGTATCCCTTCTCTCTTTTCCAGCATAAAAAAATCCTCTTACTTTAGAGATGTTAAAATCTTTTATTAATTTTTTGGCAAATATTTCGTCTTCCTCAGGAATTCCTATAAATATATCACTTACAAGGGGGTTTTTGTTTAGAAATTCTAAACTGTAAAGTATCAAAGATTTTCCTTTAAGGGGTTTCCACTGTTTCTTTTCTCCGAATCTTTCCCCTTTTCCCCCTGCTAAAAGGAGAAAGGCAAGATTCAATGCTTCTTTTCCTCTTTTGAATGAGGAGCTTCGGCAGAGGTTTTGATTTCTGCCTCTTTAGGCTTCCCAAATATTATTCTGCCTGTGGATGTTTGGAGTAAGCTGGTGACCACTATTTTGATCTTTTTGCCTATAAAGTTTTTTCCCTCTTCTACCACCACCATTGTGCCGTCTTCCAGATATCCTACGCCTTGGCGTGGGTCTTTCCCCTGTTTTACAACGAATATTTCCAACTCTTCTCCAGGCAGTACTACAGGTCTTAAAGCTTTAGCCAAATCGTTTATGTTTAACACCTCTATTCCCTGGAGTTTGGCCAATTGGTTTAGGTTATAGTCTGTGGTTATTATTTTTGTTTTCATCTTTTTAGCCAAAGCAATAAGTTTTTCATCCACCTCTTTAATGTCTGGAAAATCTGTATCGGTGATTTTTACTTTTATGTAAAGGTTGTCCTTTAACCTTTGTAGCACCTCAAATCCTCTTCTTCCCTTATTTCTTGTTATAGGATCGGTGGAGTCTGCTATATGTTGGAGTTCTTTAAGCACAAAGTGGGGAACTATGAATGTGTATTCAAAAAAACCTGTATCACATACATCCGCTATTCTTCCATCTATGATAGCACTTGTGTCCAAAATTTTGGGGCTTCCGCCTCGGGAGATTACCTTTAACTGTGATCTTGACATTTTTGGTATTTCAAAGGATTCAGCCAGTTTGGCTCCTAATAGTCCACCTAGATAACCAAAGGTGAGTCCCAAAAAGAGCTTAAACATAAATTCCAGTTCCACTTTGGGGAATGATACAGGAAGCATTGAAGATGTGAGCCAAGAAAGTAGTATACCAGAGGAGACTCCCAATGCAGTTCCCAATAGACCTTTTAATTTGAATTCTATCACTTTCTTGATGAGATATATAATGAGAAGTGAACCTATAAGCCCTATAAATCCTCCAAGAACCAGTCCTTCGTATGCACCGTATACTTTTCCTAAAAGTGCTCCAAATATTATTCCAGAAATTATGATTGCAGCCTGAATAATCTTATTTATCATTGCCTTCCTCCACTATAACATCAGAGAACATCTCTTCTAAAAATTTTTCCGCCTCTTTAAGGGATATCCCTTTGGCTTCTGAGATTTCAGATGCCAAAAATTGCTGAGCAGACTCAAGTATTCTTCTTTCTCCAAAGGAAAGCTCCTTTTCTCTTTTAAGCAACATCAAATCTCTATACACCTCCGCCACTATTTCAATATTGCCACTTTTTACCTTTTCCAGATAATTTCTATGTTTAACTGTCCAGCTTATCCTTTCCTTCTCATTTTTTTCTTCCTTTTCAGGCCTTTCTTTCAATACCTTTATAACTTTATCCAGCTTGTCTTCATCCATAACCTTTCTTAATCCTATCTTTTCCTCTTTCCCTACAGGTATTCTAATTAAGGCATCTGTTTCAATTATCCTTATGCTCATAACTTTTAATGATTTACCCTCTATAACTATTTCATCGATGGATTCAACTATACCTACCCCATGGGCAGGATATACCACTTTTTCCCCTACTTTAAACATTTATTCTCCGAATAATATTTCTATTGCCTCTCTAACCTCACCAACTTTTATAATTTCAATTTTGTTATTTTTAATATTAATACTATTGCTTGCAGGAATCAAAATTTTATTGAACCCAAGAGTTTCAGCTTCCTTTACCCTTACATTTATGTCCCTTATCATCCTCACCTCTGCACCCAGTCCTATTTCTCCTGTTATCACCACATCTGAAGGTAGGGGTTTTTCAATAAAACTGGAATATATAGAACAAACTACCGCAAGATCTGTGGCTGTATCTTTTACAAAAATTCCCCCTGGAACATTGACATAAACATCCATTGCAGAAAGATTTATGGAAAGTCTTTTTTCCATAATGGCCAAGAGCAAATACAATCTTTTGATATCATACATAGAAGCAATCCTTCTTGCCACAGTAGGATGAAGGGCTGGTGATACTAATGCTTGTATCTCTAAAATAAAGGATTTGTTCCCTTCAACTATTGTAGAAACACTCGATCCCGGTATATTTGCTCTTCTTTCCGATACAAAAAATTTTGAAGGGTTGTCTATCTCTTTAAAGCCACTGTGTTCCATCTCAAGAACTACCACATTTCCTGTAGATCCAAACCTGTTTTTCAGGCATTTTAGAAGTCTTATGGGAGAGGTTCTTTCTCCTTCCATATACACCACTACATCCACTAAATGTTCCAATATCTTTGGTCCTGCAATGGCTCCTCCTTTTGTTACATGTCCCACTAAAAAGGTGGTCAAATTTTTTGATTTTGTTATATGCACCAACTTTTCAGCAACCGCTTTTGTTTGAGGGATACTTCCTGCGGAAGATTCGTTTTCATTGGATACCATTGTCTGAATAGAGTCTATGATGAGGATATCAAAGTCTCTTGCTTCCAAAATATCTATCAGATCCTCCACACAGGTTGTTGAAACAAAATAGATATCTTTTACTTTTAGTCTTTTTGCTCTATCTGCCACTTGATATTCTGTTTCTTCACCACTCACATAGAGTATCTTTACCGGATCTTTAAGGAGATTTTTCAGTTGTAGCAGAAATGTGGATTTTCCTATACCTGGTTCTCCTGCAAATAAAATGACCGAGCCTTGAGCAAGCCCTTTGCCAAAAAAATCGTTGAGTTGCTGGGATGAGAATTTGTAATTTTTAAGGTCTTCAAACTTTACGTCTTCTAATTTTACAGGGGTCAGTTTACGTGAGCTTCTTTTTTCCTTTTTCTGATTTTCTTTTTCAATAAAAGAAGACCAGGTTTCGCAGGATGGACACTTGCCCATCCATTTTGGGGATTCATATCCACAAACAGAGCAGACAAAACTTCTCTTTGACAAAATTTTACCTCACTACATTGCTAATGTAGTCTATAAAGCCAATTTAGTAAAGGTTGTTTTTGTTTAATACCTAAACTATATTGACAGACAATCGGTTTGGCAGTTTAAACTTAGTAAATTTTATATTTTTTGTAGGAGATGTAAGAATGAAAAAACTGTGGAGTCTTTTCTCTTCCATAAAAACTGCTGTGGTTCTCTTTTTTCTGATAGCCCTCACCTCCATTATTGGAACGCTCATACAGCAGCAGCCTAATCCTACAGGATATGAGAGGGTTTATGGACCTAGCATTGCTAAAATTATTAAAGCTCTTGAGCTTTATGATATGTACCATTCCTGGTGGTTCCAGCTTCTCATTGTGCTTTTTGCCATCAATCTCATTGTATGTTCTTTTGATAGACTCCCTAAAATACTTCGCTTCTTTAAGAAGGAGAATCGTATACAGCCTATAGATTATGCTGAAAGTTTACAGGATAAATGTAGGATAAGAAGCAAAAAGGGCCTTGATCATGTTGTTGAAGGTATCAGGAGTGTTCTTTCTGAATTTGGGTTTGGGATAAAGGAAGAACTGAAACAGGACGATGTGGTTTATCTTTTCTCTGAAAAGGGTTTGATAAACAGACTAGGGGTTTATGCCACTCACTTTTCTATTCTGATTATTTTAATTGGGGGACTTATAGGAAGTATCTTCGGTTTCACTGGCAATATGGTGGTGGTTGAGGGGGAAAAGTCTAGGAATGTGGTTTTAAGGGGAGGAGTTAACAACAAGATTTTGCCCTTTGAGATAAAATGTGAAAAATTTGAGATAGTATATTACAAAAACAGACCTGAAGTTCCCAAAGAATATATAAGCAAGGTGAAGGTTATAGATAATGGGAAAGTTGTGATGGAGAAGAATATAGAGGTTAATCATCCTCTTAAATACAAAGGCATATATTTTTATCAAGCATCCTATGGCGTCTACTCCTCTCAGGAAGGAATCTTGACCCTTGCAATTAGAGATAAAAATACTGGAAAAAGGTACACAGTAAGTGTCATGGTTGGCGAGAAGGTAAAAATAGATGATACTCCTTATGAGGTTAAGCTAATAGCTTTTTACCCTGACTTTGTTCTTACCGAATCTGGTCAGCCTACCACCAGATCGGATGAGTTGAGAAATCCTGCTGCTTTGTTAGAGGTTTTGAAGGGGGATAAGCCCCTTTACAGAACTTGGGTGTTTGCCTTTTTTCCAAATGTACATAGCAAGAAAAATACCCCTTTTGAATTTAAATTTTTAGGTTTTAAGCCCACATTCTATACTGTATTTCAGGTGAGTAAGGACCCTGGTGTATGGCTTGTGTGGTTAGGTTGTATCCTTATGGTGATCTCTATATTTATCACCTTCTTTATGTCTCATAAGAGAATATTTGTGTGGGTGAGGGATAAAGGTAAAGACCGAGAAGTCATCATAGGGTTTTCTGTGAACAGGAATAGGGAAGCTTTCAAGAAAAAGGCAGAGAATATATGTAATAAATTAAAGGAAGTTCTTTAGGAGGTAGCAAAGTGAAGGACACGGTCTTTGTTGCTTGGGCAACCTTTACCGCTTTGGGTTCTTTTGTGTTTTATCTTATATTTCTTGTGACAAAAAGCAAAAAGGTGGGATGGATTGGTTTTTTGCTGAATCTCGCTACAGCTGTACTTCTTACCATATCCATGGTGGTGAGGACAGTAATCTCCATTGAAAAGGGGTGGGGGCACGCTCCTTTCACCAATTTGTATGAATCAATGGTCTTTTTTGCATGGGCTATTTCGGTTTTGTATTTGGTATTTGAATTGAAGTACAAAAATAAAACTCTTGGTGCTTTTGTTATGCCCTTTGCCTTTATAATACTTGCTTATACATCTTTAGGAGGACCAGGTATAAGAAAAGAGGTGGAACCCCTTATACCTGCTCTTCAGAGCAATTGGCTTATAGCTCATGTCATAACATGCTTTTTAGCATATGCTGCCTTTGCTGTATCTTGCGGAGCCAGCATCATGTATCTTGTAAGAGGCGACAAGACAGGAGGTTTTTGGGATAGATTTCCCAGTAAACAGATACTGGATGAGATAAACTATAAGGCTGTTCTTGTAGGTTTTCCCCTTCTCACTTTGGGCATAATAACTGGAGCAGCTTGGGCTCATTATGCTTGGGGTTCTTATTGGAGTTGGGATCCAAAGGAGACATGGTCTCTTATAACCTGGCTAATATATGCGGCTTATCTTCATGCCAGGTTTATGCGTGGATGGAGGGGTAAGAAGGCAGCTGCTCTTTCTATTTTGGGATTTGCCGCGGTTCTATTTACATACCTTGGTGTCAATTTGATAATTTCAGGCCTTCACAGCTATGCTTAACAGGGACTACCAGAGGCTGGCTGAAAAATATTTAGCTCCTGTTTACAGTCAATATCCTGTCGCCTTTGTTAAGGGAAAGGGAACGTTTTTGTGGGATTGCGAAGGAAAAAAATACATAGATTTTTCCTCTGGTATTGCCACAGTTTCATTGGGGCATTGTCATCCTAAAATAGTATCCGCCTTAAAGGATCAGGCAGGCAGATTATGGCATGTTTCAAATCTTTATTTGATCCCCTGGCAGATAGAGTTGGCAAAACTTTTGGTTGAAAATACCTTTGCTTCTAAAGTGTTTTTCTGTAACTCTGGAGCAGAAGCCAATGAGGCGGCGGTTAAATTTGCAAGATTGTGGGGAAAAAGATACAGAAATGGAGCCTATAAAATAATAACAGCTGTTGGGTCTTTTCATGGCAGAACACTGGCCATGGTTTCTGCCACAGGTCAGGATAAAATAAAGGAGGGTTTTGCTCCGCTTCCTGAAGGGTTTGTTCATGTTCCTTTTAATAACATTGAAAGCATAGAATCTGCCATTGATAGCGAAACTGTTGCTGTAATGGTGGAGCCTGTTCAAGGAGAAGGGGGGGTTGTTAAGGCAAATGAAGAGTATATAAAAGAATTGAGATTTCTATGCCACAAAAATAATCTGCTTCTCATATTTGATGAAGTCCAAACGGGTATAGGCAGATGTGGTTCTCTTTTTGCCTATTCTCTTTATCAGGTAGAGCCTGATATTTTAACATCTGCGAAGGGTCTTGGTTCTGGCTTTCCCATAGCGGCTACATTGATTAACGATAAAGTTTCTTCTTCTATTCATACCAGCTCCCATGCCTCCACCTTTGGGGGGAATCCTTTAGCTGCCAGGATCGGTTATGAGGTGGTTAAGACCATTATAGATGACGGTGTATTGGATAATGTTAGAATCTGTTCTGAGGTGATTTTTAACTTTTTCAAAAGGAAAAATTTTTCTTTAGTGGAAGAGGTAAGAGGTTTGGGGCTACTTATTGGTATAAAGCTCAAAGTCGATGTTAAATCTTTTGTGTTGGAGGCTTTAAAGAAGGGACTGCTTCTTGTTCCCGCGGCGGATAATGTGGTGAGGATACTGCCCCCTCTCACTGCTACTGTGGATGAGATTGAAAGTGGTCTTGCTGTATTTGAGGATGTGATTTTGTCATTTGATTAAGGCCGACTTTACAGCCCTTACTATTTCAGGAAATTCAAATTCTTTAATTTTTTTTCCATTTTTGGTCACATAGAATGTATCAACGGCTCTATTACCTTCTGTGGATACCTTGGCAAGATGTATATAAATATTCATGGAAAGTAGAGTTTTTGCTATCTCGTATAAAAGACCTAATCTGTCCTGTGCTTTTACCTCTATCACAGAGTATTTGTCTGAAATATAGTTATTTAATGACACCTTTGGCTCCATTTTTAAAACCTTTTCTCTTCTGGACAGTCTCACATGCCTTTTCTTAAGCTCTTCTTCCACATTGATCTTACCCTTTAAAGCGTTAATAAGGGAGTTTTCAAGTTCCTTTATCTTAGATTCATCCGTTATAGGTCTCAGTTCAGAGTCGGTAACGTCTATAACATAGATGGCTATCCCATCATCTCTGGATATTACCATAGCCGATTGTATGTTTACCCTTCTTGAAGATATAGTTCCCACCACTTTGGTGAAATCGCCTTTCTGCTCCTTTTTAACCACTATAATCTCGCTTTTTCCTTCAAATTCGTCTATTCTGTGCGTTACTATTATATCCGTGGTTTCTTTCAGCATAAGCACAGACTTTATGATTTTTTCTGTTGTTTCTGGGGATAAAGATATGAGGTATTTTTCTTCTATCTTTCTGAGCTCGCTTTCTATAAGCTCTATATCATATTTTTTGCCAAGTTTTCTCCATATTTCCTGGGCAAGAAGTTTTATATCTATAGGTTCAAGCTCAAATTTGACCATTCCAGCTTCAAGTATATTTAAGGTTTTTATGAAAAGTTCATACAAAAGTACCCCTTTCCAGTCATTCCAAGAATCTGGTCCTATAGCCGAGATATCTCCATATGTTAAAAGGTAAAGCATTTTTAACCTTTCAGTGTTCTCCACTATTTCGGCAAAGGCAGAGATTGCTCTGGGATCTGAAAGATCGCGCCTTAATGCAAATTCCGTCATGGTGGTGTGCTGTTTTACAAGGAATATAACAGTTTCGATATCTTTATCAGGAAATCCCATCTTACTCATTATTTCAGCTGCTATTCTTGCTCCTCTTGCTGAATGTCCTCCTCCCTTTCCCTTTCCTATATCATGCAGTAGAAGTGCCAATATAAGAAGGTATTTCTTTCTTTT
>JALVKL010000199.1 GCA_027033775.1 bacterium
TTTGTGGTTGTTCCTTGAATGTGGGTCGTTTTTATGTCTATGGAAAACTCACTTTTCTTGTTTTCTGTTATTGATATTCTTTTTATATAGATGGGTATGTTATTTAGGTCTATTTTTAACCTTTCAACATCCAGTCTGTATATTCTTGGTATTTTGGTTTTTTTGTGCTTTTTTTCTTTCTTAAGTTTTAATTCTATCTCTCCATCTTTTATACTTAAACTCCTCTTTTTAGAGTTAAGGATATGGCTTATAAATAAGTATCTAATGTGTGCCTTAAACTGGTCCTTTTTTTCTAATTCAAGGTCTTCTATATAAACAGCGAGAGGGTTTAGTTGGACATGTATTCTTCTGTAGTTGGCGGTTAGATTTTTAGATGATAGATATTTGTTAAGGGAAGATATGAAAGCCTTTGAGTTGAGTATGTTATTTAGATTAATAAGTACGAGAAGGAGCAATGCTAAAGGTAGCAGAATTAGGGTAATTAATATTATCCTTTTTCGCTTAAGCATTTTAAAAGCTTTTTCCAGACAGTCTCAACATCTATTCTTTCCATACAATCAAAGTATTGGCAACTTCTGGAGCATTTTGTGCATGTAGGCACTTCTGGCATCACAATTTCCGCTCCTTTATATTCATGCCCCCATCTTCTTGGGCTTACCGCTTTTCTTGGATCAAATATTTGTACAAGGGGTTTTTTAAATGAGGCTGCTATATGCATTGGACCAGTATTGTTGGATACAAAGGCGTCTAAATTGTAAATAATGGCCATAATTTCTCTTAAGTTTAAAAGTTCAGGGTGGATCCATCTTTTTTTGAATTCTTTTATAAGCTCATATTCATTTGGTCCCCACAGTATTAAAGGAGTGCCAAGTTTTTCTTCTATAAGCTCACAGAGTTTATAGAATTTACTTACTGGCCATCTTTTCTCTTTTCCCCCTCCAGGGAATATTCCTATAATGGGTTTAACATAATCTTTTAAGCGCTCTTTCCCCCAGGTCTTTTCTTCCTCTTTTAGATATAATTTTGGCTCTCCTTTTTTTTCAATTTTGGGAAATATTAAAGAGGCTAGATCCAAATTATACTCCCACTCCTTTTTTAAGCACTTAGATCTTCTTAAGTAAGTTCTCTTATTGTATAGCCATTGATACCATTTAAAGCCTGATACAGCTCTTTCTTTAACTCCCGATAGAAATATGGCTAAGGAGATGGAAAAGGTGGGAAAAAGAGAGATGGCCTTTTCTATATTTAGGGATTTTAATCTTTGATACAGCTTTTTTACACCTGAACCGTTGTATTTTATAATACCATTTATGTAGGGATTGCTTTTTATAACATCACAGGCGTAACTGCTACACAACACATAAATCTTCTCTGAAGGATATGCCTTTTTTATGTTTTCTATCACAGGCGTTGATAGTATAAGATCCCCTATCTTATCGGGACGCACAATGAGAGTGGCCATTTACTTTCCTATACAGAATCTCTCAAATATCATGTTCAAAATGTCGTCAGGGGTGGTCTCTCCAGTGATTTCCCCCAGTCTATTTAGAGCCTCTTTAAGATCTATGGCTATAAACTCATTGGAAAGACCAAGTTTCAAGGTTTCAAGGCATCTTTTAATAGCCTCTCTTGCCCTTATTAAAACCTCTTTGTGTCTTTCATTAATATAGACTCTCTCTTGAGAATCGCTTTTTATATCCAGCACTTTTAGTATCTTATCTTTTAAGCATTCCAATCCTTCCTTTGTTTTTGTGGATATTTCCACAGTTTCTATTTCATCGGTATTTATGGGAAGCTTGGTGATGTCTGCTTTCTTGCCTAAATCTATCTTATTCATAATAAGAATTGTGGGCTTTCCCTTTTCTTTAACAAGTTCGGCTATGTATATGTCTGTTTCATCTATATCCGTTGAGGCATCGATGACAAAGAGAATGAGCTGAGCTTCTTCAAGTTTTTTTAAGCTTCTCTCCACACCGATTTTTTCCACTTTGTCTAAAGTTTTTCTTATTCCAGCCGTATCAATTATATGCAGGGTGATACCCCTAATGGATACCTTTTCCTCTATGGTGTCTCTTGTGGTTCCAGGTATTTCTGTAACTATGGCTCTTTCTTCCATGAGAAGCGTGTTCAGCAGGGAGGATTTTCCCACATTAGGCTTGCCAATAATAATAGTGGGTACCCCTTCTCTTAGTATTTTGCCCTCTTGGGATTTTTCTAAAAGGTGGTTTATCTCTTCCACCACTTCCTCTAATCTTCTTTTCAGCTCTTCGTAATCTATGAATTCTATATCTTCCTCTGGAAAGTCCACTGAAGCTTCAACAAGCATAAGACTCTCTTTCAATTTTGTGCTTAATTCTTCTATCTTTTTTCTGAGTTCCCCTGTAAGTTGTGCTAAAGCGCTTTTTTGAGCCTTTTCACTTGTGGAGTGAATAATATCTAAAACCGCTTCTGCTTCTGTGAGGTCAATTCTTCCTCCTAAGAAAGCCCTTTTTGTAAACTCTCCTGGTTCTGCCAAACGAGCTCCAGCCTTTATTATAGTTTTAAGGACTCGGACAGGTGTAACGGTTCCTCCATGGCACATTATTTCCACCATGTTTTCCGTTGTGTAACTTTTGGGCTCTGGATAGGAGATGAGTATTACCTCATCCACCAGCTCTTCCGTTTCGGGATCAACTACAAATCCGTAGATAGCCTGTCTTTGGGGAAGTTTCTCAAATTTAACTTTTTTTCTCTCCTTTCCCTTTCTAAAAACCTTTTCCATTATGGAAAAGGTTTCATCTCCTGACACTCTAATTACTGAAAGGGCGGATTCCCCTAAAGGTGTTGCAATGGCAACTATAGTGTCTGTCAGTTT
>JALVKL010000200.1 GCA_027033775.1 bacterium
GCACAGGGGAACAAGAACAAGCGTCAGTAGACACACCAACACATGCTTTAAGTGTCTCATCCCCACACCTCCTTATCTGGTAAGTCTTCTGCCCATACCAGCCCTGGTGTTAGACGGCAGGTTGGACCCGTGTATCTGCGAGTGGCACTCGGTACATTTGGTGGTCATAACTTGCTGGATAGCATTAATCTTACCTATGCCGTAGCTTTCGTGGGCCTCCAACCCAGCGTGGAAGTGGATATGGTGACACTGCAAACAGATAAAGGGTTCATTCTGCTTTAACAGGTTATTAGCTACTGTTCCATGAGGCTCGTGACATATCACACAATTTTCCACAACCGGTGCATGTTCAAATACAAAAGGCCCTTCCTTATCTGCATGGCACTTGAAGCATAGGTCATTTACCCTCTCTTCCGTTCTCAACATCCATCTGTTTGTGGAGCTGTGGGGATTATGGCAATCGGTACACACCATCTTCCCTTCTTTCACAGGATGGTGGGATGGCATGTAGGCTTGGGCTCTTTGCTTCTGATGACACCTGTAACAGAGCTGAGGTTCCTTCTCCACAAGGGAGTATTTTCCCGTGTCCCTGTGGATCACGTGGCAGTCGGTGCAGGCCACATTTGACATCTCGTGCCTGCATCCCCTCCAGTCAGCCACATCTCCAGAGGTGTGACACCTCAAGCAAATGGCGGATTTCTCTTGAGGAGTGATTTTTTGGGATTTGAAAGAGATTATCTTGGAAGGATCCTCTTCATCTATATGTTTGCTGGCGGGTCCGTGACAAGCTTCGCATCCTGCATTCACCCCTACCACCTTGCTCTCATACGAGGCCATCCTGCCATGAATAGTGTTTTTAAAGGACTCAGCAATGTCATCATGACAATCTGCACAGGCATTTGACCCTACATACTCGGCTCCTTTGGCTATTTTGGGAATGGCCTTTTCTATGGGAGCACTTCTTGTGGATTCCACTAAAGAACTGTTGCAGCCTGTTATCACGAAGCCTACACAAGCCAAAATGGATAAAAAGAGCCAAATTCTACTATTTTTCATGACACCCTCCTAAAGAGGAATTTTTGACTGATTTAGGCGCATTTTTCTGGAGAGTCTCTCTTGTTCTGTCCCATCACTCCCTCCTCTCTTTTTGGCTAATTATCTATTTGGCTTATAAGCCAAATATACAATAAAAATATAAAAAATTTTACTCTACCAGACTGAGCTTCTCCTCCGCTGATGCCTTAAGCACCTTCTCTACACAGTCGCAAAAGTTCAAAAGACAAGGAATCCTCAGATAGTAAAAGACTTGGGTTCCCTTCTTCTCGCTATCTATTATCCCTACATTCTTTAGCACAGAAAGATGCCTTGAAACAGTTGAAGCATCCATGCCCAGCATCTCCGTTAACTCACTTACACACCTCTCTCCTTTGCTCAGTTCATGGATTATAAAAAGACGTGCCGGATGCGCCATTGCCTTAAAAATATTGGCCCTTGCCTTGTAGCGCGTGTACTCTTTTCTATCCAACATTTTACATATCTCCTGAATTACAAATTAGCCAAATATGCAACTTATGTCAAGCCTGACTCATTTTTACTTTATTGCTTCAGGATTCGGAAATTTTAGAGCAAGACTACAAAAGGTTTACAAAAAGACTACAAATTTTCGACTTGACGTATACTCTTGGCGTTATAATGAAAAGCCAAAATAACCTAACCCTTTATTATGCTTGGGGGAGGGGGCAATGAAACTCTCAGATATATTTCTTATATTGCGTATTTCGGTTTTGCTATGTGTCCTTTCTCTCCTCGTCTCTTGTAGCGGAGGAGGTGGAAGCAGTAAAATAAAAGCAATATCGGAAGCACAACCAGGAAGCAGATCTGTTGAATCGGTATCTATCACTGGAAAAGTTAAATACGCAGATGGAGTCTTGGTCAACGCCACCCTGGAAGGGATCAGGGTAGACCTTTTAGTAGATATGGATATGAACGGTGAATACAACTCCAATGAAGGCGATAAAATTTATTCTACATTGACTGATCCCCAAGGATATTTCCGTTTTTACGAAGTAATAGTCCCGAGCACAGGGACGCACGGCTTGCTAAAGGTAAAAGCACCTGGGTTTATTCCATACACAAAGGAGTACTTCCTTATCCCAAGAGTGCCCCTTAGTGTCGGTGATATAGAGCTCGAGCCTGCACCAAGCATAACCATTTCCCTCAATTCTACATCACGCTCGGCAGGGCATATATGGATTATCTATGGCAAAGATGGGTCTCTCACAGCCCACAGAGGCTCCAGAGCTCTTGATCCTTTAACCGTCAATGGAAGCATGGTGGCTGTTAAAATAGACCCAGTCGAAATACCCGATAATGTGACCAGTCTTACTGTAACTCTAAAAGGGTATGATTCTACAAATCCAAGAGACATAAAGTTTTTCCCCGGTGACTTCCGGGGAGAGGATCCTAACGGCAAACTTTCTGAGGTGTCCCTTGAGAGCGTCACGTTTTCCTATATGGAATTCAGGGATCAGAATGGAAATCCCGTAAATTTCAATAGTCCGAGAAGCAGATCCCGCCAATCAGAGGATCCCTGTGAAGGTGATATCTTAATCTTTTTAACTCCAGAGGCTTTAAAGAAGGTAAACCATTTCAGAGATGTGGATCGCAGTAAGCAAGGCTGTCAGGCACCACTGTATACTTATGGGTCTCAGTCGCCCAGTGGATCGACTGATGGGAAATGGAGATACAGAGGAACTCTGACCCTGTGCGCTGTTAGTCCCGAGGGAAAGTTTGTCCCCGTAGATTGTACTGATAATTCGTCTGATATGTATG
>JALVKL010000201.1 GCA_027033775.1 bacterium
TTGTTCTGGTTTTAAACCCAAAAAAATCGCTGAAAAATCTGTCAAATTCTTCAAATATATCTCCAAAATTAGAAAATGGCGATTCCTCTTGGAAGTTATAAGAGAATCCACCCGCTCTCATTCTGTCGTATTCAGCTCGTTTTGCAGGATCAGAAAGCACTTGATAAGCCTCTGTTATCTCTTTAAACTTCTCTTCCGCTTCTTTGTCTCCCGGGTTTATATCAGGATGGTATTTTCTTGCGAGTCTCCTGTAAGCGCTCTTTATCTCCTCTTGTGATGCGTCAGGGGGAACACCCAGAATCTCATAATAATCCTTCATGGTGTTTTTCATTGCTTCTTTTTAGCCACTATAACTTTACTTGGTCTTAAGAGCTTTCCTTTTAATTTATAGCCCTTTTGAACCTCTTGGACTACAATATTGTCTTTCTCTTCGTCTTCTACCTGCATTACAGCTTCGTGTATATTGGGATCAAATTCTACCCCTCTTGCTTCTATCTCTTCAACCCCAAATCTCTTTAATGTCTCTTTGAACTGTTTATGAATCAACTTTACACCTTCTATGAAGGCTTCAAGATCTGATCCTTTCTCAACAGCTTCAAGGGCTCTCTCAAAATTATCAAGAATGAGCAGTAACTCCTTGATGATAGCTTCGTTTGCAAGCTCTTTAAATCTTTCAAGATCCCTTTGGGTCCTTTTCCTGAAATTATCAAATTCTGCTGACAGTCTCAAAAGTTTATCATATAGGTCTTCCCTTTCTGCTTTTGCTTTTTCCAACTCTTTTTTAAGGGTTTCCAATTCTTCTTCGAGTTTTTCTGTTTCTTTTTCCTTTTCCTTTGTATTTTCCTTTAAGGTCTCTTCCTCCATGGGCATACCTCCTTTCTAACCGGAGAGAATCTCTTTTATATATTCTGAGGTCTTCTGCAAAAGTGGTATGGCAAAACTGTAATCCATCCTTTTGGGTGCCAGAAGACCTATAGTTCCGAAGGATCTGTCCTTATAGATGCAAGGGGTGAGTATGAGTGAGAGATCTTCAAATTCGTCAGCTTCAGACTCCTTCCCTATGATGACTGTTACGCCTTCTTCTTTCAGGCATTTATCTATAAGTTTCACTATTTTACTCTTTTCTTCAAAGGCTTTAAATATCTCTTTCAGTTTTTCTATGTTTTCAGCCAATTCTTTGTGTTTCAGGATGTTCGCAGTGCCTTCCAAATGAATCTCAAACTCTTCATCTTCTATAAAGCTTATAGCCTTCTTTGAAAGCTTCATAGCTTCGTTAAAGAGCTTATCGTATCTGTTTCTATCTTCCTGCATTTTGTTTATGAGAAGCCTTCTCACTTCAGCTAAGCTTTTGCCTGAGAATTCGGAGTTTATATAAGAAGCAAATTTATTAAGCTCTTGTTGTGAGTAATCCTCTTCTGTTTTAACCACTTTGTGTTGAACAATACCTGATTCTGAAATGAAAACTACAAGTACAGTCTTTTCAGCCAGTCTAACGAAGTTTACGCTTTTAACACTTAAAACCTTTATCTTAGGAATAAACAGAAGACCCACATGATCGGTATGCATGGAGAGAAAGCGAGAGGCTATTTTCAGAATATCTCCCACATCCTTTGCCTTTTCCACTTCTTTATTGAGGTACTCTTCAAATTGTTCCATAATGTCACTTACAGGTTTCATGTCTATTAGATGATCCACATAAAATCTATATCCCATGTCGGTGGGTATGCGCCCTGCTGATGTATGAGGTTGCATTAGGTATCCCATTTCTTCAAGATCTGCCATTATATTTCTTATGGTGGCAGGAGAAAGCCTGTAATTCATTCTTTTTGCAATAGTACGGGATCCTACAGGTTCCCCCGTTTCTATATGTATCCTCACCACCTCTTTCAGGATCTCCTTTTCCCTTTCCTGCATTTTTAATCTCCTCCGTGGATTTAGATTATAACCGAGATTTTAGAGTGTCAACTTTAATTAGCAGCATTCTAAGATGAGTGCTAAAAGAACTTTAGGATCCAGTTGACTTTGAAATTTCTATATTATCTTAGTTAGTTTATGATTGTGATACCGGCTATAGATATAAAAGATGGAAAGTGTGTTCGTCTTTTCAGGGGTTTAAGGAATACAGCTAAGGTGTATTACAACGATCCTGTTGATGTGGCTTTAATGTTCAAGGACCAAGGGGCGGAGAGACTGCATATTGTTGATCTTGATGGAGCTTTTGAGGGAAATTTGAGGAATTTGAAGGTGATAGAGAAGATAGTAGCCAGAACAGGTCTTCCCATAGAGGTGGGAGGAGGAATAAGGGACGAGGCTGTGGTTAAAACCCTTTTTTCTGTAGGTGTTAGATGGGCAATTGTCGGAACATTGATAATTGAGGACTTTTCCTTGTTTGAAAGGCTGGTAAGAACCTTTCCTGAAAGGATAATAGCTGGTTTAGATGCCAAAAGAGGCAGAGTTGCTGTAAGGGGATGGGAAAGGGAAAGCTCTTTTTCTGTTTTGGATTTGGCGAAATCTGTGGATAAACTCCCTATCAGTGCTATAATCTTCACGGAGATTTCAAAGGACGGGACTTTATCCGGTGTTGAGGAAGGTTTAACCAAAAAAATTGCAGAAAGCGTGAAAAAACCTGTGATTGCCTCTGGCGGAGTTGCGTCCCTTGATGACATTAAGCGTATAAAGAAGCTTGAGCCCTTTGGCGTTATCGGTATCATTGTTGGAAAGGCGTTATATGAAAAGCGTTTTACATTGAAGGAGGCGTTAGAGGTGGCCAAAGATGTTGGCTAAAC
>JALVKL010000202.1 GCA_027033775.1 bacterium
TACAGGAAAATACTTTGCAGTGGATCAATTTTATGTGAAGGGAAAAACCTCTATAGATGCTTATAGAGGCAATAGCTCCCCTGAAAGCGCTACAGTTGAAGGCACTATATCCTCTGATATATCTTCCGGTTCTTCTATAAGCTTTACCTACGGTGGAGAGTCTCTTGTGGCTTATACCGGTATAGATTATCAGGCTGATACAACAAGTCTGTACGATGTGGCTAAAGATCTTCAGAGCGCCATAAATCAAGCTATAAATGGGGAAAAAGGCACAGTGGATGAAACCTATGTTTTGGTAAGGGTGGAAAGAAATGTAGATACAGGTAATGATTTACTTGTGATCTATGACGTGAAAGGGGAAGGAATATCCTTTAGTAGTGGCTCCACTGAGACAGCTTTGGGATTAGATTCTATCTCACACACCACAGTTGGTTATGTGGAAAACAGAGTCTTTGCTGATGATCTTGATTCTTTAAAAAACCTTATGAATCAATATCTTATAGATGGACTCTCCTTTGAGGCAGATTCCATTAATGAAGGGAATTTTGAGATTCTAAGAGATGCCTCTTTAAAGGTGGAGAAACCAAAACCTACGAAGGTTATTGGGGGAGGTGGCGTTTCATCAGATTCGGGTATAGATCTTGATGCTGTTGGCCTTCAGAATGCCGGTTTTTCCGCTACTGTGGATGAGAACATCAACGGCACATTTACCATAAATGGAGTTAGGATAACCATAGAAGACTATACAAAGCTTTCTGTAAGGGATGTTCTTGCTATGATAAATTCTTCAGGGGCTGGGGTTGTGGCCTATTACGATGAGGATAATGACAGATTCATACTTGAAAGCAGCGAGAACGGCGCGGACATAAGGTTAGGCTCTCCTGATGATACGAGTAATTTCTTGAGTGTAGCTAAATTAACAGCAGTAGAAGGTGCTGTTAAAGAACAGGGAAGCACAGGGGGCAAAATAAATCCCACTGCTCCTTTGAGCGAAGCGGGCTTAACTGTGGTTCCCACATCTGGTATCTTTACCATAAATGGTGTTTCTATCTATGTGGATGTCACTAAAGATAGTCTAAACGATCTTATATACAAGGTTAATACCTCTGCTGCTGGTGTTAAAATGGTCTATGATAGTGCTCTTGACAAGATAATTCTTCTTTCAAATCCAGATTCTGAAGGAACAAATTCTCAATGGATACAGCTTGGAAGCTCTCATGACACCAGTAATATCCTATATGCCTTTAATCTCGTTAAAAATAGCGCTACTCAGCAATACGCGGGATCAAAAGGCACTGACGCTGTTCTTGAGGTGGACGGTGTTACCTATACAAGACCTACCAACACCATCAGTGATATAATAGGTGGTGTTACCCTTGAGTTAAATGGTGTGAGCGATTCTTATGTCACCTTGAATATAAAGCCCGATTCTGAAGAGATTCTGGATAAATTCTCTTCTTTCATAGCCGATTACAATAAGCTTGTAAAAAAGCTGAATCCTCCAGAGCTTTCCGATTATGAAAAGCGATTTTTAGAACCCTTATCTGAAGAGGATAAGGCGAGCATGACAGACAAGGAGATAGAGGAGTATGAGAAAAAACACAAAAAATATCTTTCATACGAAATAATTAGAAATAGCCCTGAACTTCAGGATTTTCTGGCGAGATTGAGGAATGCTATCTTTTCGAGGGTTGATAACCTTTCTCCCTATGACGATCTCACAGATATAGGCATAACAACAGATTATTTTGGCACATTTGAGTCGGAGATAGCAGGCTATTTGGTGACAGATTCCACAGATAAGGACGAAATTAAAAATCTGCTGGAGAGCAATGATAAATTTATGCAGGCTATAAACTATTTTCCTGACAAGGTTTACAAACTCATGGCTATTAATGAGGCCAACGTTAAAGGAGTTGCAAGAAGGCTGAGCGATATTCTGGACAGTTATTTTGGAATAACAGGAGTTGTCTATTCTTACATAAGACCGGGTGGATATTTGGACGATAAATTAAAGGATCTGTCTAAGGAGATCAGCAGGGAGAATGAATATCTTGCGGAATACGAGGAGCAGCTATGGCAAAAATTTACCATTATGGAAGAGACCATAGCCAGACTTCAGGCTCAGAGCCAGTATCTTTCTATGCAGCTTTCTTCTTTAATGGGAGGAAATCGTAGATAACCCAAGGAGGGGGTGATAAAATGACAAACTCCTATGTGGCTTATCAGAAGAATATGGTAGAAGGAGCAGACAAAGGGACGCTTGTTCTGCTTCTCTATGACGGAGTTATAAGGTTTTTCATGGAGGCAAAGAGAAATTTTGAGGAGGGTAATTACAAACAAGGGTTCCTTTCTCTTTCCAGAGCCGACAGAATCGTCAAGGAGCTGATAGCAAGCTTGGATATGGAGAAGGGTGGAGAAATAGCACAGAATCTTTTTAAATTATATGAGTTTGTTTTGTGGAAGATTCTTCTTGCAGAAAAGGAAAAGAATACCACCCACATTGACGAGGCTTGCCATATCATAAGTGAGCTGAGATCTGCTTGGAAGGAGGCTCTCAGCAAACAGAAGGAGAAAGAGAAGAACAAAAAGGATTCCTTAGATAAGCCAAAGGATACACCTTCTATAAGTATAGTAGGTTAGGAGGTTGAGCCATGGTTATAGATGGCAGTGGTTTTATTATAAGGGAAAAGATCTTAAAAAGCATAGAGGATAAAAAGGATATTCAGGAGACTAACAAAAAAAACGGAAAGGCCAAAAGCTTGAGTTCTCCTTCAAAATCCGATGTTTTAGAGATATCCACTGAAAATTTAAGAGCATCCAAAGTGGGACTGAGAAGCTTTGAGGAAGCCCTTTCTTTACTTAACGACACTGCTTCTCTTATAAAAGAGCGGGGAATGAGTTTAGGAGAGGTTCATTCAGGTATTATTGATGGCTCAGCTGTAAAGATAGTGATATCGTGAGGTGGATTATGCTTTACGGAGTGGGAGATTATATAAAATTAAAGCAGCTTTCTCTTGCCTTAAATGTTTCAACAAAAGTTTTAAAGAAGGCCAATAACACTGTAAAAACTCAAATTCAGGGGTTGCTAAAGGCTTTACCCGATCCTAATAAAGGAAATAGAGTAAATAGATTGATTTGATGTGGAAGGTATGAAAAGGGCACATATATGGGTCAGCGGAAGGGTTCAAGGGGTTTGGTTTAGGGCAACTGCAAGGGAGATAGCTAACCGTCTTGGTTTAAAGGGTTGGGTAAGGAATCTGCCTGATGGAAGGGTTGAAATAGTAGCAGAGGGTGATGAAAGCGCTCTGGATGAGTTTATAAAGTGGTGCTGGGAAGGTCCTCCCCTTGCAAGGGTAGAAGATGTTGAAGTGGAGTGGGAAAGGCCAACTGGGGAGTTTCGCTCCTTTGAAGTGAGATATTAAGGGCAAAAAACCACTTTTAGACCTTTTCTTTTTATATAGGTTTCGAAAGCCTCTTTGTAATTTTCAAGGGGAAACTTGTGGGTTATTAGCTTTTTGAACATCTTTTGGTTTTGCCTTATGAGTCTTTCCGATTCTCTGAACATATCCAAAGTTGTGCTGTGGGTTCCAGTTATTATCTTTTCTTTATAATGGATTTCATTTGGAATAAAGAGAGCTTTTTCTTCCCATCTTCCCCCTGCAAATATGTTTAAGACTCCTTTGGGCTTAAGAAGAAAGCATAATCTGGAAATTATTTGAGGGACAAAAACGCAAAGAGAAATTGCATCAAACGTTATCCTCTTTTTTTCTAACTCATCAAGACTGTTAAAAGTTTCAATATTGCTCATTATATTTTTTGCAACTTCCAGCCGCTTTTCATTGGGATCCACTATAAATATCCTGAGATTTTTCAATTTTCCCATTATAACATGCATTAAACCGAGAGGCCCTGCTCCTATTATAAGCAATGTCTGGTTTTTTTGTATGCTCATTATTTTAAAGGAATTTATAACACACGCAAAGGGTTCTGTAAGACATGCTATTGTAGGCTCTGAAATGGAAGTTTTTATTAGAGCCTTAAGTTGTACAAGTTCCTTTGGAATCTTTACAAATTCAGCAAAACCTCCATCTAACATGTATCCCAGGGATCTTTTGTTTAAACACAAATTATAAAAACCTGCCTTACAGCTTTCGCACTCTTTGCAAAATATACTTGGAAAGATAACCACCTTTTCTTTTGGTTTGTATTCTGGATGTAAGGATTCAGCAATTACACCGCTTATCTCGTGTCCAAGGGTAATCCCTTCCTTCACTTCCTTCTCCCCTTTAAGTATTCGGGCGTCTGAACCGCATATGGCGCAGCTTTCTACCTTTACCAACACTTCTCCCTCTTTTATGGAGGGTTTAGGGATGTCAACAAGAATCAAGCCTTTTTCTCTAAAGAACTTAAGAGCTTTCACCTTTAAACTATACCGGATTTTAAAATGTCGTGAAGATGAATAACTCCCTCTACCCTGTTTTGGTCTTCCACAACCACCAAAGACGTTATGGAGTACTTTTCCATGATACTGAGGGCTTCAACTGCAAGGGCATCCTTTGATATAATTTTGGGGTCTCTTGTCATCAGATCTTTTGCAGTTGCATCAAACATGGCCTTTCCAAATTTCTCTATGAATCTTCTCAGATCCCCATCTGTAATTATACCTTTTAAATTAAAATCTTTATCTACCACCACAGTCATCCCAAGCCTTTTGGATGAGATTTCTATAACCACATCTTTCATAGGAGTTTCTTCAGAAACATAGGGTATCTCTTCATCTGTGTGCATGAGATCCTCTACCCTTAGGGTTAGCCGTTTTCCTAAAGATCCTGCCGGATGGACCAAAGCAAAATCATCCCTTTTGAATCCCTTCTTTTTAAGCAGCGCCATGGCAAGGGCATCTCCCATAACCAAAGCCACTGTGGTGCTGGATGTGGGAGCCAATCCTAAAGGACATGCCTCTTGGGAAACAGATACATCAAGAACAACATCACTTTTTTTGGCAAGCTCCGAATTTTTGTCTCCTGTTAAAGATATGAGTTTTAATCTCAGCCTTTTAACAATGGGTATAATATCCAGTATCTCTTTGGTCTTTCCACTGTTGGAGACGGCAACCACCACATCTCCTTTGGTTAACATCCCCAAATCGCCGTGCATTCCCTCTGCGGGATGAAGGAAAAACGCTGGTGTTCCTGTGCTTGCCATGGTGGCAGCAATCTTTTTGGCTATAATGCCAGATTTTCCCATTCCTGTAAGTACAACCCTTCCCTTGCATTGATAAAGAATCTCCACGGCTTTTGCAAAGCTTTCGTCTATTCTTTCTGCCAATTTGGATACTTCTTTGGCCTCTATCTCTACAACCCTTTTTCCTTCTGCTATTATCTCATCTTTACTCAATTTTGCTCCTCGTTGCTTCAAAAATATCCATAAGCTTTTTGATAAGCTCCTCTAAATCGTCTAATTTTAAGGAATTGGGACCATCACACAGGGCTTTTTCAGGTTCAGGATGAACCTCCATGAACACCCCTTCAGCCCCTGCGGCAACAGCGGCTTTTGCTAAAGGTTCTATGAATTCCCTTTGTCCTCCAGAGGCATGCCCCAGCCCTCCTGGAAGCTGGACACTGTGGGTTGCATCAAAAACCACGGGAACTCCCAGTCTTTTCATTATGGGAATGGATCTCATGTCCACCACAAGATTATTGTATCCAAAGGTGGTTCCTCTCTCAGTGAACATCATCTTGTAGTTACCTGTGGAAAGTATCTTTTCTTTTACGTTGGCCATATCCCAAGGAGCCATAAATTGTCCCTTTTTAACATTTATAGGCTTTTCGCTTTGCCCCGCCCTCACCACAAGATCTGTCTGTCTGCATAAAAAGGCGGGTATCTGTATAACATCTAAGATTTTTTCTGCAAGTTTAATCTCTTCTTCCTTATGGACATCTGATAATACAGGCATATCAAAGGTTTCTTTAACCTTTTGCAATATCTCAAGCCCCATGAGTATCCCAGGACCTCTAAAGGATTTAATAGATGATCTATTGGCTTTATCGTATGAGGACTTGAAGATAACATTTATTTTAAGTTTTTCTCTGATTTCTGCTATCCTTTCTGCAGTTTTCATGGTTATATACTCCGTCTCTATAACACATGGACCGAGTATAAAGAAAAGTGAGCTTTCATCTCCCACTGTAAATTTATCCGCTATCTTGAACTTAAATTTCATATTTCATCTCCACAGCCTTTTTAACCAAGTGGACAAACAGTGGGTGTGGCTTGAAGGGCTTGGATTTAAATTCTGGATGAAACTGTACAGCCACAAACCATGGATGCCCTTTGATCTCCACAATCTCTACAAGATCAGCTTTTGGATACACCCCTGCAATTACAAGTCCATGTTTTGCCAGTATGTCTCTGTAATCGTTGTTGAATTCGTATCTGTGTCTGTGCCTTTCCACTATCTCTTCAGACTTATAGGCTTCGTATGAGAGGGTGGATTTGTCAAGAACACAGGGGTATGCCCCTAATCTCATAGTTCCTCCTTTAAAGGTTACATTTTCCTGTTCGGGAAGAAGATGTATCACTGGATGAGGAGTGTTAGGATCAAATTCGGTGCTGTTGGCTTTTTCCAATTTGCAAACATTTCTTGCAAACTCTATTACTGCACACTGCATTCCTAAACATATCCCTAAAAAGGGAACATTGTTTTCCCTTGCGTATCTAATAGCCTCTATCTTGCCCTCTATACCCCGTGTTCCAAAACCACCTGGCACAATTAGTGCATCTATGTCTGACAGATACTTTTCAGCTCCTGCCTTTTCTATATCTTCTGAATTGATCCATTTTATATTGGGTTTTACATTATTTGCTATACCAGCATGGTTTATTGCCTCTATCAGACTCTTGTAGGAATCTCTTAAATTGGCGTATTTACCAACAATTCCTATGGTTACCTCTCTTTTGCTGTTCTTTATTTTGTCCACTATCTCTTCCCATATGGATAGATTCGGCTCTACCTGAGGAAGCCCCAATCTTTTTACTATTATTTCTCCTAAGCCCTCTTGGTGAAATATAAGGGGTATCTCATATACCGTTTCCACATCTTTTCCAGTGATAACAGCTTTTTTGTCAACATTACAGAAGAGGGATATTTTTGCCCTAATTTCATCAGGCAAAAACCTATCAGTTCGGCAGATTATCATATCAGGTTGGATACCAATTGCCCTTAACTCCTTAACAGAGTGCTGTGTGGGCTTTGTCTTTAACTCACCGGCCGTTTTTATATAGGGAACCAAAGTTAGATGTATATAAAAAACATTGTCCCTTCCCTCTTCCAGACCAAATTGTCTTATGGCTTCCAAAAATGGAAGACTCTCTATGTCTCCCACTGTTCCGCCTATCTCCACAATTACCACATCCACTCCTTTGCTTATCTTTCTTATACAGCTTTTTATCTCTTCTGTGATGTGTGGTATAACCTGAACAGTTGTTCCAAGGTAATCTCCTCTTCTCTCCTTCGTTATAACAGAATTGTATATCTTTCCTGTGGTCGCATTGTTGTCCTTTCCCATCTTTGCGTTGGTGAACCTTTCATAATGACCAAGATCAAGGTCTGTTTCTGCACCATCGTCTGTCACATATACTTCTCCGTGCTGGAAGGGATTCATAGTGCCAGGATCCACATTGACATAAGGATCAAATTTCAGAAATGTTACCTTAAGTCCTCTTGCTTCAAGAAGCGCTCCTATAGCTGCGCATGCCACCCCTTTTCCTAATGAGGATATCACACCACCAGTAACAAATATGTACTTTGTGTTCATTTTATTTCTCCTAACAGCTTTTCTACCTTAGATATATCTTCAGGAGTGTCAACACCTATTCCCTTGTAATCTGTTTCTATCACCTTGATCTTTATGCCGTTTTCCAAAGCTCTCAGTTGCTCTAATCCTTCACTTATTTCCAATTCACTGGGGGAAAGGGAAACAAATTTGAGTAAGGTATCCCTGTGATAGCCATAAATTCCTATGTGCT
>JALVKL010000203.1 GCA_027033775.1 bacterium
GATTCCTAATCTCGGGGTCGGACGTTCGAGTCGTCCCGGGGGCATTAATTTACCAAGTTTTAGAAATTTTGGTGGTGGATATTAAATTGAGTCAAGAATTTTTTCTCTCTTTAAATATGAAAATCAAATTAGTAATACTTCTTCTTATTATTACCACGCCGGTTTTAGCTCGAACTTTCAAAGCTGAAGTTACTCGTGTCATTGATGGCGCTACCATAGGGGTCAAAACTGAGGATGGAAAGGAGATAGAAATTCACATTTGGGGGATTGATGTGCCTGAAAAATTCAAAACCCATAAACTTTTTTGGCAAAGCAGACATTGTGAAAAACCGTATTGGGTCATCCAAAAATTAGGCGAAAAAGTGGCAGAAAAAGCAGAGGAATTGTTGGATCACGAAGAGGTTTTTATTAGAACTAAAGGATACGATTATTATGGAAGATTATTGGGGATCTTGTATCTAGAGAATGGAACAGATTACGGTTTTGAAATGATAAAAGAAGGATATGCTTGTGCTTATTGGAAAAATTATTCGGAGGAATACCGCGAAGCTCAGAAAGAAGCGGAAAAGAAGCTAAAAGGGTTATGGGCCATAGATTACAGGTTTATGAAGTGTCTTTGTCAGTAGAAAACCTGGGATTTGGTGTAGCTTAAAAAACCTAAATAAAGCCATTCAAGGAGTTTGAAGTCTTCTTTGAGGATTGAAAACTGACTCGTAAATTGGAGATTTTGACGGTTTTAGGGTATTTTGTTAAATAATTTTAATCTTTTTCAATTGAAGCTTTGAACTTTGGTAGGAAAAATTTCTTGGATGAAAGGATTTGTTTTTCTCTTTTGTTTGTGGCTGATTAGCGCTTCTCTTATCTTTTTGAATCTTGGCAGAATCTCTTTGTGGAACAACAATGAGCCTCGGTATGCTCACGCTGCCAGAAATATGATAGAGGAAAAAAACTACCTGGTTCCTATTCTTAAAGGAAAAAAGAGGGTGGACAAGCCCATTTTAACCTATTGGCTTATAATAGCATCCTCCAAACTTTTAAATAAAGGAAAGGTAACAGAATTCACTGCAAGATTTCCCTTTGCCTTATGTGGCGTATTGTGTATAACAGTAGTCTATCTTTTGGGGGAGTTGTTGTACAATCCCTTAGCTGGTTTTCTGGCAGGTTTGTTTCTTATCTTTACCAATGAATTTGTTTTGACAGCGAGAAGATCTATCCCTGATATGGCTTTGTGTTTGTTTATAACATTGTCCCTTTATCTTTTTTCTTTGGCTTATTTTAGGGAAAAGAAAATCTTCTATATTTTTGCCTGGATCTTCTGTGCCTTTTCTTTTTTAACAAAAGGGCCTGTAGGGGTGATTATTCCTGCTCTTGTTGTATTTATCTATCTATTTGCTAAAGGGAGACTTTATACCATCAACGTCAAATATAACCTTATTGGGGTAGCAATTTTTCTTTTAATAGCCCTTCCTTGGTTTTTGATGGTGGGAAAGGAATTTTCTTACAGCTTCTTTTTGTACCATAATGTTAAGCACTTTTTAAAAGGACTGGATCATGTGAAACCTTGGTATTTCTATTTCATAGCCTCTTTATTTCCTTATTCTCCGTCTATTCTCTTTGTCCCCGCCTGTATTAGTGGAGGATTTATTTTCCCGGGAGTGTGGTTTTTTACAGTTTTTCTCTTCTTTACACTGGCAGCGGCAAAGAGGGTGGTTTATCTGTTGCCTATGGCTCCAGCTATTTCATTAATAGCAGGTGAGGTTACAAGAAGGGTTATTTTGGAAGAGGCAAGTCTGTATGAAAAAAGGATTTTTGATATTTCTCTTTTCATTATTTTGTTGGGTCTTGCCTTTTTGCCATTTACCTCTTTTATTTTTAAGTTTAAAATTCCTGTAATTTACCATTTTTTATCTTTGCCTCCTTCAGTATCTTTAATCTACTTTCTAAAAACAAAAGAGAGAAAGAAAACTCTTATTCTTTCCTTTGCCATGATTTTTTTGACTTACATTTTGTATTTCGGAAAGATTTTGCCTGAATACGATGTGAAAGTGAGAAGCGCAAAACCGCTGGCTGCTCTTATTGAAAAGAGAATAAATGGCTATCCTGTTTATAGGATGGGCTCTTATGATGCCGCTTTGGAGTTTTATCTTGGAAGACCTTATATACCTAAAATAAACTTTAGAAATCTAAAAAGCATGCCTAGCAGGTTTTTTATAATAACCAGAGAAAAGACCTTTAGAAAGAAAAAGTCAGAATTGCCCTATTACAAAGTTGTCCTGAAGGTGAGAAATCGTGGGAAGACCTTTTTGCTTCTCGAAGTTAAAAAATATGCCAGACACAGGGTTTATAGGATACGTAAATTTGAAAAACTAAATTTATACAACAGATAGAGATTAACAGGTGAGAAACAAAATAATAACCATATTAATTACAGTAGTTGTTTTAATTGTAATAATTACCCAGATTGATCTGGGGGAACTCAAGGAGAACACAAAATACTTTTTCTCTTTTCCCATATTCTTGGCTTTTCTCTTATATATAGCATCATTTCTTTTAAGGGCTATAAGATGGAGCTATTTACTTTCAGGGGATCTTTCTGTTCCAAAGGCCTTTCATATTGTTTCCATTCACACTGTGTCTAACAATATCTTTCCTTTTAGAAGCGGGGAACTTACCTTTCCCTATTTCTCTCAGGCTTTATAC
>JALVKL010000204.1 GCA_027033775.1 bacterium
TCTGCTCTTCCAATAATAGAGGAGAGGTTAGCGTCATGAAATTTCTTAATGATCCTTATCAGATAATAATAAGGCCTATAATAACGGAAAAGAGTATGATGTTAAAAGAAAGAGAAAACAAATATACCTTTGAGGTTCATCCCAAGGCAACGAAAAAGGATATAAAGGATGCAGTTGAAAAGCTCTTTAACGTAAAGGTGGAGAAGGTGAATACTATTAATATTAAAGGTAAAAGAAAGAGAATTGGAAGAATTGTAACTAAAAGCAAGAATTGGAAGAAAGCCATTGTTAAGCTTAGAGAAGGGGATACCATTGAATTCTTTGAAAGCATTTGAGGAGGCTGATAAGAGATGGGAATAAAGAGATTTAAACCTACCTCTCCTGGTATAAGGTTTGTGACAGTATCTACCTTTGAAGAGATAACCAAGGATGAGCCCGAAAAATCCCTTGTGGTTCCCCTTAAATCTACAGGGGGCAGGAATAATCAGGGTAGGATAACGGTAAGATTCAGGGGTGGAGGCCATAAGAGAAAATACAGAATTATAGACTTTAAAAGGGACAAATGGGGTGTGCCAGCCAAGGTTGCTGCAATAGAGTATGATCCTAACAGGTCGGCAAGAATAGCCCTTCTGCATTATGCAGACGGTGAAAAAAGATATATATTGGCTCCGGAAGGTCTAAAAGTGGGAGATACTGTTATGTCGGGGCCAGATGCTGAAATTAAGGTGGGAAATGCTTTGCCCCTTAAAAATATTCCTTTGGGAACATTTATCCATAATGTTGAGCTTATTCCCGGTAAAGGTGGGCAGATTGCTCGCGCTGCTGGTACTTATGCCCAGCTTATGGCTAAAGAAGGCGATTATGCCCATATAAGATTGCCGTCTGGAGAGGTAAGGTTGATACATGTGAATTGTATGGCCACTATTGGTCAGGTGGGCAACATAGATCATGAGAACATAGTGATAGGGAAGGCGGGTAGGAACAGATGGCTTGGTAGAAGACCTCATGTTAGAGGCACTGCTATGAATCCTGTGGATCATCCCCATGGGGGTGGAGAGGGTAAAACAAAAGGTAAGCACCCTGTTAGTCCTTGGGGATGGTGTACAAAGGGTATGAAGACTAGAAAACCTAAGAAAGCTTCTGACAAGTTTATTGTTCAGAGAAGGAAAAAATAGGGGGTATTTGTAGATGGGAAGATCTAGAAAGAAAGGCCCTTATGTTGATCCTAAGTTATTAAAGAAGGTTAGGCAGTTGAACGAAAGAGGGGAAAAGAAGGTTATAAAGACTTGGTCCAGAAGATCCACCATTATTCCAGAGTTTGTTGGCCATACCTTTGCTGTTTACAATGGAAGAAAGTTTATTCCAGTTTATGTTACAGAACAGATGATTGGCCATAAATTGGGGGAGTTTGCTCCTACAAGAACATATCATGGCCATGGTGAAGATAAGAAAAAAGCTAAGGTGAGCAGATGAGGTGGTTAAAATGGCTGTAAAGGCTGTTCTCAGGTATGCAAGGATATCTCCAAGGAAGGCAAGAGTGGTAGCGGATATGATAAGAGGCAAGGATGTGGAAGAGGCTTTTAATATTTTGAGGTTTACCCCTAAAAGGGGTGCCAGAATAATAGAAAAGCTTCTTAAATCGGCTGTTGCCAATGCAGAGGCTTCTCCTGATATAGAGGATGTTGACGCCCTTTATGTTAAGAGAATTTATGTTGATCAGGGTCCTATGCTGAAGAGGATAAGACCAAGGGCGATGGGCAGAGCTTATCTTGTAAGAAAAAAACTGAGCCATATAACTATAGAGCTTGATGAAAGAAGATAGGAGGTGATGGTTTGGGTCAGAAGGTTCATCCTATTGGTTTTAGATTAGGGATAACCAAGGATTGGCAATCTAAATGGTTTGCAAAAAAGGATTACGCAAAAAAACTTCACGAAGATTTGAATATACGGAATTTGATAAAGGCAAGGTTTTATCATGCAGGTATTTCCAAGGTTATAATTGAAAGGGCAGCGGATAAAGTGAAAATAGACATTTATGCAGCAAGGCCAGGATTGGTGATAGGAAGGAAAGGGGCTGAAGTAGAGAAATTGAGGAACGATATAGCGAAGATGACGAGCGGTCAGCTTATTATAAATGTGCAGGAAGTTCCTGTGCCTGAGATAGATGCTCAGCTTGTGGCAGAAAATATAGCTATGCAGATAGAAAGAAGAGTATCCCATAGAAGGGCTATGAAAAGGGCTATAAATGCTGCTTTAAAATTTGGTGCTAAGGGTATAAGGGTTGAGTGTTCTGGAAGGCTTGCAGGAGCTGATATGGCAAGGACTGAATGGTATAGAGAAGGGAGACTTCCCCTTCAGACCATAAGGGCTGATATAGATTATGGCTTTGCAGAGGCCCTTACAAAATACGGAGTCATTGGCGTTAAGGTATGGATATTTAAAGGCGAAATTATAGAAGATAAGCGAGCAAAAGTGGAGGAGACGGCAGATGTTAGCGCCTAAAAGGGTAAAATACAGAAAGCAGCAAAGGGGCAGGATGACAGGAATTGCTACCAGAGGAGCAGATATAGTCTTTGGCGACTTTGGTTTAAAGGCTCTTGAGCCTGGCTGGATAACCGCTCAGCAGATAGAAGCTGCCAGAGTGGCTATTACAAGGCATGTGAAAAGAGGAGGTAAGGTCTGGATAAGGAT
>JALVKL010000205.1 GCA_027033775.1 bacterium
ATAACTTTTCCCTAATAGAATCACCGTAAAACTCAAGGACTGGCACCATAAATATACCCATGGTATAGCCATGGGAAAAACCCCTTAATACAGTCAAGGCGTGTCCCAATTGATGGATTAAACCAGCGCCTGCATTGGATATACCCAGTCCCCCATAAAGGGAAGCCAACATAAGTTTAGACCTTGCCACATGGTCATCTTCCAAAGCGTTCTTCAAGTGTCTGAAAATCAATCTTATCCCTTCGATACAAAAAAGACTCGTCATGGAAGAAGCCCTTTTTGAGAGATAGGCTTCAATGCAGTGAGAAAGAGCATCAATTCCTGCATTCCTTGTTATATCATAAGGAGTGCCATAAGTAAGTTCTGGATCATCAATGGCTAAATCTGGATAATTGGCATAAGATGTAATGGGAGATTTAATCTTCTTTTCCCTATCAATTACAACACAATATGGAGTAACTTCAGAACCTGAACCAGAAGTGGTGGGAACACAAATGGAAAAGATATCCCTTTTCAAATCAACCCTCTTGCCAATAAAGTCCCTAACCCTAAGGGATGATTTACAAAAGGAAGCGACCAATTTAGAGGTATCAAGAACACTTCCTCCACCTATTCCCACAACACAGTCAGGATCAAAATCTCTGGCAAAATCTACAGCTTCCTGAACCACATCCCAAGTAGGCTCTGGGGTAACTCTATGATACCAATACCAATTCTTGTTTTTCATCAAAACAGAAAATCTGTCTACCAAGCCACTCTCTTTAACAAACCTTCTTCCTGTAATGACCAGGATCCTCTTAAAGGGCTCCAAGTGATCCTCAAGGGTGCTGAAGGTTTCCTCTCCAAAAACTATCTTAACAGGATTAAACCAACTCCACATCAGTTAAGATAATCTTCTAATCTCTTTGCCGATGCAAGCCTTTTAAGCTTCTGAAGGGCTCTTGCCTCTATCTGCCTTACCCTCTCCCTGCTCACCCCAAGAATCTTGCCTATCTCCTCTAAAGTCATGGGTTTTTCGGTATCTATACCAAATCTGCATCTTATTATAAAAGCCTCTCTGGGCTTTAATTGATTTAAAAGCTCTTCAATCTGAGTGGCAAGGGAAGACTTGACAGCCTCATCTTCCGATGAAGGTATAGTAGCCTCCATAAGATCTAAAAATGTGGTGTCCTCCTCATCTCTATTAATTGGAGCTTCCAGAGAAAGATGAATCCTTGCCACCCTTAAAATATCCTCCACATCCTGAGGATCCATACCAAGCTCCTCTGCCACCTCTTCTACAGTGGGCTCTCTGCCAAATTTTTGAAAGAGCTCTTCATATTTGTTGCGAATTTTTATAAGCACAGAAGCATGCTTCAAAGGAAGCTTAACCACTCCTGATTGCTCGGCAAGAGCTTGCATAATGGATTGCTTTATCCACCACACAGCATATGAAATGAACCTAACTCCCCTTTCAGGATCAAACCTTTTAGCAGCCTGTATCAAGCCAAGATTGCCCTCATTTATGAGATCCATTAAAGGAACCCCGTAACCTTTGTATTTACTGGCTACAGAGACAACAAATCTCAAATTGGACTCAACGAGCTTCTTAAAAGCCTCCTTATCCCCTTCTCTGGCTCTTCTCGCAAGCTCAATCTCCTCTTCCCTGCTCAACACAGGAAATTCACTTATTTTACGCAAATAAGCAGAAAAACCCTCTTCGGTAGTAGGAACTGTATACTCTTCTAATATATCGTGAATGTCCTTTTCTTCTATGTCCTGTATCTCCTCTTCGGATTCAAGCACTTCATAATGATTTGTCCTCTTATCCCTATCCTCCATTATTTAAGCCACCTCCTTTAAAATCCTCTCATCCCTGATAAAAACCACCCCTTTCTCATTGGCGTCGATTTTTATAGTATCTTTTGGCTTCAGCTCACCACTTAATATCATCTCTGCCAAAGGATTCTCTACAAGTTTTTGAATAACCCTTCTTAAAGGCCTGGCTCCATAAACAGGATCAAATCCCGTTTCGGAAAGATACTCCCTTAAATTATCAGTCCAAACGAGGGTTATTCTCTTATCCTTTAACCTTTCCTTCACCTTTTCAAGCATGAGATCTGCAATCTTCTTCACATGTTCTTTACCCAAAGAATGAAACACTATGATTTCATCGATCCTGTTTAGGAATTCCGGTTTAAAATACCTTCTCACTTCTTCAAGAACCCTATCCCTCATCCTAGTATAATACACATCATACTCTGGAGTTCCAAACTCTGCCTCAGGTGCTGTAATAAACTCGGATCCTATGTTGGATGTCATGATTATAACAGTATTTTTAAAAGAGACCGTGTTTCCCTTTGAATCAGTTAGACGGCCATCTTCCAAGATCTGAAGTAGTATGTTAAACACCTCAGGATGAGCCTTCTCAATCTCATCGAGCAACACAACGGAGTAAGGTCTTCTTCTCACAGCTTCGGTGAGTTGCCCTCCCTCTTCATAGCCCACATAGCCAGGAGGAGCACCAATCAGCCTGGAAACTGAGTGTCTCTCCATATACTCAGACATATCTATTCTTATCATGGCATTTTCATCATCAAAAAGAAATTCTGCCAAAGCTTTAGCAAGCTCTGTCTTCCCAACCCCTGTAGGACCGAGAAAGAGAAAAGAGCCCAAAGGCCTATTAGGATCAGATAAACCAGCCCTTGCACGCCTTATGGTATCCGAAACAGCTTTAACAGCCACATCCTGGCCAACTATTCTTTTGTGCAATTCCTGCTCCATCCTTAAAAGCTTTTGTGCCTCTTCCTCTAAAAGCTTAGAAACAGGAATACCTGTCCACTTTGAAATAATCTCGGCAATATCCTCCTCATCCACCACCTCTTTCAAAAGCTTCTTTTTCTTTTGAATCTCAGAAAGCTTTGCATTGGCATCTTCAAGCTCTCTATTTAGCCTCATCAGAACATCATACTTTATTCTCGCTGCCTTCTCCAGATCCCCTAACCTTTCTGCAACTTCCAATTCATGCTTTGCCCTCTCTATCTCCTCTTTTAAACGTCTCACCCTCTGGATAGCCTCTTTTTCAGATTCCCAATGAGCCTTCAATTCATTAAACTTTTCCCTTAAATCGGCTATCTCCCTCTCAATAGATTCCAACCTGCCAGCAGGATCCCCTTCAAGCTTTACAACCTCCCTTTCTATCTCAAGCTGTCTTATCCTTCTTGCTATCTCGTCTAATTCTGAAGGCATACTGTCAATTTCCATCCTAAGTTTCGCAGCTGCCTCATCTATAAGATCAACTGCCTTATCGGGAAGCCTTCTATCAGATATATATCTTGCAGAAAGGTAGGCTGCAGCCACAATGGCAGAATCAGAGATTCTTACCCCATGGTGTATCTCGTATCTCTCCTTTAAACCCCTCAATATAGAGACTGTCTCCTCAACTGTGGGTTCCCTCACATAAACGGGCTGAAATCTCCTCTCAAGGGCTGGATCTTTCTCTATATACTTCCTGTACTCTTCCACTGTGGTGGCACCTATACAGTGAAGTTCTCCTCTGGCAAGAGCAGGCTTCAAGATATTAGCTGCGTCCATGGCTCCTTCAGCCTTCCCAGCCCCTACAAGGGTGTGTATCTCGTCTATAAACAGGATTATTTTTCCCTCTTTTTCCTGTATCTCCTTTATCACTGCCTTTAATCTTTCCTCAAACTCCCCCCTATATTTAGCCCCAGCAAGAAGAGCTCCCATATCCAAAGCCAATATGGATCTATCCTTCAAGGTAGAGGGAACATCTCCCTTAGCTATTCTCTGGGCAAGACCCTCCACAATGGCTGTTTTACCAACCCCAGCATCTCCAATCAAACATGGATTATTCTTTCTCCTACGGGACAGTATCTGAATAACACGCCTTATCTCTTCATCTCTACCTATCACCGGATCGAGCTTTCCCTCTTTAGCCAACTGGGTGAGATCCACACAATACCGCTTTAAAGCCTGGTATTTCTCTTCAGGCATTTGATCTACTACCTTGTGGGGACCTCTAACATCAGAAAGGGCTTTTAGCACATCTTCTTTCTTTATTCCCAAAGACAAAAGAATATCATGCACATAAGTTCCAGGCTCGTCCACCATGGCTATTAAAAGATGCTCAGTGCTTATATAAGCATCTCCCATATTTTTGGCCTCTTTTTCTGCTTTATCCAATACAGAAGAAAGCTTGGATGACAAATAGATCTCACCCACTCCAGAAACTTGAGGAAACTTGTCAAGGGTTTCTGTAATCCTTGACTTTATAAGAGAAAGGTCCGCACCACATTTTTTTAGTATCTCAGAAGATACCCCTTCCTCTTCTATAAGGGCTAAAAATAGATGCTCAGGCTCTATCTGTTGATGTTTTCTCTCAAGAGCGATATCTCTTGCCCTTTTAATGGCTTCCTGTGCTTTTACTGTTAATCTATCAAAACTTATCATTTTTCATCCTCCACAATCTCTATTCTCACCAGCTTAGCCAGAGGAACTTTAATAAGACCAGGCTCCTGCATTCTTCTAACCTCTATTTCCATGTATCTTTTCAGCAATTCTGTAAGTTTTTCTATTTCAGCTTGAAGCTCCTCTATCTGCTCTTTCATCCTCAGTATAATCTCCACCCCTGCAAGATTCACCCCTAAATCCCTGGTAAGGCTTACGATGGTTCTTAATCTTTCCACATCCTCATCAGAATAAAGACGTGTATTGCCCTCTGATCTTGCCGGTTTAACGAGTCCCTCCCTTTCATACAATCTCAATGTTTGGGGATGAACCCCTAACATCCTAGCAACAGCACTTATCTGATACAATGGTTTTTTTCTGTCTTCCCCCTTCACCTTTACCTCCTGGCAAATCTTCTGATAATTTCCTCCCTCGGATTAAATCCAGCAAATCTATCCTTTATCTCCCTTAAGAGTTGAGCTGTTCTACCGTCTATATTAGCAGGTGTAACCACCTTTAATTCCACATAGAGATCTCCGTAACCTGTGCCTCTTAATCTCGGCATTCCTTTACCCCTTAATCTCAACTTTTGACCACACTGACTTCCAGGTGGAACCCTTACTTTAACAACTCCATCCAAAGTAGGAACCTCTATCTCAGCCCCTAAGACCGCCTCCCAAAAAGCCACAGGCACTTTACAATAGAGATTATCCCCTTTTCTTTCAAAGAAAGGATGAGGTTTCACCTTAGTTATAACATAAAGATCTCCTGGAGGCCCTCCAAATCCCGGCTCTCCCTTCCCAGCAATCCTTATCTTTGTGCCATTGTCCACACCTGGTGGAATCCTTACCCTTACAGTTTCAATACTCCCACCTCTATTTACAGTTATATCGGTGAACAATCCTCTATAGGCATCCTCTAAAGTTATCTCCACAGTATACTCTATGTCCTTTCCCTTAGCTGTTCTTGTGCGAGTTGAACCAAAGGAGAAAAACTGATCAAACAGATCTCCTATACCACCAAAATCAAAACCGAAATCATCAAACCTTATCCTGAAATTACCAAAATCAAAGTCCTTAAAACCAGAAGCACCAAAATCCTGAGACGAAGAAGCCTGCTCAAATGCGGCATGGCCGAATCTGTCATACATTTTCCTCTTTTCAGGATCGGAAAGCACCTGATAAGCCTCAGTAATCTCCTTAAACTTCTCTTCAGCCTCTTTATCTCCAGGATTTACATCGGGATGGTATTTTCTCGCAAGCCTCCTGTAAGCCCTTTTAATCTCCTCTTGTGATGCATTTCTTGGCACACCGAGTATCTCGTAGTAATCCCTCTTAGCCATTTAATCCCCCCATAGGGAGGAAAGTGAGGTGGGAGGAGCTCCTCCCACTTCACTTTTTCTCCTCAAAATCTGCGTCTATAACCTCTCCCTCCGCAGATGTGGTCTCCGAAGATGAAGAAGAACCAGCAGAACCTCCAGCACTTCCACCAGCAGCTGCAGCCTGCTGATACATATACTGAGCAAGCCTATGAGAAGCTTGAGTGAGGTTATCAATGGCACGCTTTATCTCATCAATACCTCTTTTTTCCTCAAGAACCTTCTTTGCCTCAGAAATGGCAGACTCAATAGAGCCAATCTCAGACACAGGAATCTTTTCTCTATTTTCGTTCAAGGTCTTTTCAACAGTGTAAACCAAGCTATCAAGCTGGTTCCTCAACTCTATCTCCTCTTTCTTTCTCCTATCCTCTTCAGCATGCGCTTCAGCCTCTCTTATCATCCTCTCTATCTCCTCCTCAGTGAGACCAGAAGAGGCGGTAACAGTTACTTTTTGCTCCCTTCCTGTTGCAAGATCCTTTGCAGAAACATGAAGTATTCCGTTGGCGTCTATATCAAAGGTAACCTCAATCTTGGGAACACCCCTTGGAGCAGGAGGAATACCATCCAAATGGAATCTGGCCAAAGTCCTGTTATCCTTTGCAAGGGGACGCTCACCCTGAAGCACATGGATCTCCACTGTGGTCTGATTGTCAGCGGCAGTGGTGAATATCTCTGTCTTCCTTGTAGGAATTGTGGTGTTTCTGGGAATAAGCACAGTCATAACTCCACCTAAAGTCTCTATACCAAGAGAAAGAGGAGTAACATCCAAAAGAAGTATATCCTTTACCTCACCTGTCAAAACACCTGCCTGTATAGCAGCTCCTAAAGCCACAGCCTCATCAGGATTTATATCTTTACGAGGCTCCCTCTTAAAGATCTCCTTTACTATCTGCTGAACCAGAGGAATTCTTGTAGAACCTCCCACAAGTATAACTTCATCAATATCAGCAGGGGTTACACCAGCGTCCTTCATAGCAAGCTCACAGGGCTCTATGGTCTTTTCAACGAGATCCCTTATGAGAGATTCAAATTTGCTCCTGGTCAGCTTCTTTATAAGATGCTTAGGTCCTGTTGCATCAGCGGTTATAAAGGGTAGATTTATCTCAGTCTCCATAACAGAGGAGAGTTCAATCTTTGCCTTTTCTGCTGCCTCTTTAAGACGCTGCATGGCCATGGGATCTTTGGATAGATCTATACCTGTCTCCTTTTTAAACTCTTCCACAAGCCAATCTATGATCCTCTGATCAAAGTTGTCTCCACCTAAATGGGTATCACCATTTACAGCTCTAACTTCAAAAACACCTTCGCCCACTTCAAGAATAGAAACATCAAAGGTTCCACCACCAAGATCAAACACAACAATTTTACCACCCTTCTTTTTATCAAGACCATAAGCCAAAGCAGCCGCTGTAGGCTCATTAACAAGCCTCAAAACATCAAGCCCAGCTATTCTCCCCGCATCCTTAGTAGCACGCCTCTGATCATCGTTAAAATAAGCAGGAACCGTGATGACAGCCTTTTCCACCTTTTCACCAAGATACTCTTCAGCTGCCTCCTTCAGCTTTCTAAGAATCATAGCGGAAATCTCAGGGGGAGAATATACCTTACCCATTACTTCCACCCTTGCATCACCATGGGGACCTCTAACCACTTTGTAAGGTACCATCTTGATTTCTTCTTGAACCTCTTCGTATCTTCTTCCCATAAACCTTTTGATGGAAAAGATGGTATTTTCTGGATTGGTTACTGCCTGCCTTTTAGCAGGTGCACCAACCAAAATCTCCCCATCTTTAGTAAAAGCCACCATAGAAGGGGTAGTTCTTGAGCCTTCCTGATTTGGTATAACCTTAGGCTGTCCCCCTTCCATTATAGCAACCACAGAATTGGTGGTCCCAAGATCAATACCTATTACCTTTCCCATAACTTATCCTCCCTTTCTAATTTTTGTTCTGA
>JALVKL010000206.1 GCA_027033775.1 bacterium
AGAAACCCATCTTGAAAGGGTATTTCCTCTTTACAGCGCTTCCAAATATTTATATTTAAAATTTAAGATGGGCGGGTAGCTCAATGGGAGAGCACCGGGTTTGCAACTCGGGGGTTGGGGGTTCAAGTCCCCTCCCGTCCACCAGTTCTTTCCTTTTCTATAAGTACTCTTCTCAAAATCTTCCCCGTTGAACTTTTAGGTATCTCACGAACAAATTCTATCTCTCTTATCTTCTTGTAAGGAGCCACTTTATCCTCTACAAAGCTCATAAGCTCTTCTTGAGATACTTTAACATTCTCTTTAAGAACCACAAAGGCTTTAGGAATTTCTCCAGCTTCAGGATCAGGTTTTGGTATAACAGCTGCGTCAGCAACTGCAGGATGGGACATTATCACAGATTCCAATTCCGCAGGGGCTATCTGATAACCTTTGTATTTTATCATCTCCTTTTTTCTGTCCAAAATATAAAGATATCCATCTTCATCCAATTTACCTATATCTCCAGATAGATACCATCCGTCTTCTGTTAACACCTTTTTAGTTTCTTCAGGTCTATTCAGATAACCTTTCATTATCTGAGGACCCTTTATAGCAAGTTCCCCAACCTCTCCTATAGGCAGAATCTTTTTGGGATCCTCTAAAGATACAATTTTTAATTGCGTGTCCGGAATGGGAACTCCTACAGACTCAAGTTTAACCTTCTCTTTCTCAAGAGGATTTATGGTAACCACAGGACTTGCCTCTGTCATACCGTATCCCTGCTTCACAATCACGTGAGGTAAAAGCTCTTGAAGCCTTCTGCCCACCTCTATAGGTAAAGGAGCCGCTGCACTGGTAATGGAGATAAGATGGGATAAATCGTACTTTTTAAGGTCAGGATAGAGGGTCATACCTAAAGCCACTGGTGGAACTATATAGGTCTTCGTGATTTTATATTCTTCCATAAGGGATAAAAAGGCCTCCATTTCAAACTTTGGCATTATCACAATGGTTGCCCCAGCAGCTAAAACCACATTCATAAGAACAGTCATCCCATATATATGGAAAAAGGGAAGAAACGCCAAAACCCTGTCCTCTTCTTTAATCTCCCCTGTCCCTAAGGTCTGTTTTATATTTGAGACCAGATTAAAATGGGTGAGCATAACCCCTTTGGGAAATCCAGTTGTTCCAGAGGAGTAGGGTAGAACAGCTATATCCTCTTTTACATTAAATTCCTCCTTTAGCTTCACATCAGAAGATGTTTCTATAAGCTTCCAGAAATCAAAAACTCCCTTTTTCTCTTGAGGAAACCCCACAACAATTATGTGTTCTAAAAAGGTATCTTCCTTTAAGGTTTCTATTAAAGGAAGAATGGGATTTACAGTTATAATAGCCTTTGCCTTTGAGTCGTTAAGCTGATAGGCTATCTCTTTCTCTTTATAAAGGGGATTTAAAGTGGTTATGGTGGCACCTGACTTTAAGATCCCGTGAAAGGCTATGACATACTCAGGGGAGTTGGGCATATCTATAGCAACCACATCGCCCTTTTCTATCCCTAAGGATTTTAATGCCTTGGCAAACCTGGTAATAGCTGCGTTCAATTGAGAAAAGGTATAGGATTTTCCATCAAAATTTATCATACAGACCTTATCAGGTAATCTTTTAGTAGTTTCCTCTATGAGCTTATAAACAGGCACCTCAGGTATAGGCATTACACTTGGCCAGGGACTTTTTACTATCATAAAAATTATTATACAGGATCAGCCGCTTTCGGTAAAGGCTACCCTTTTCATAATGCCTTTTTCAAAGAGCAATTCCCTTAAGAGTCTATTTTCTCCTTTCATTAACAAGGGATCCTCTTCCACAGTTTTAAAAGCATAACTCCTTGCGACAGAGAGTATCTCTTGGTCTTTGAGTAGGTCTGCCACCTTAAACTCTGGCATTCCCGACTGTTTTGTTCCTAAAAGCTCACCAGGACCCCTTAAAAGGAGATCCGCTTCAGCTATCTTAAATCCATCAGTGGTTTTCTCAAGCACTCTTAATCTCTTTTCAGCATTATCGGACAAATTCTTCCTGTTGCTCACCATGAGAAGGCAGTAGGATTTGTGTTCTCCTCTTCCAACACGCCCTCTTAACTGGTGAAGCTGGGAAAGACCAAATCTTTCTGCTCCTTCTATCATGATAACTGTAGCATTTGGCACATCTATTCCAACCTCTATAACTGTGGTACACACCAATATCTGAATCTCTCCTTCTTTAAATTTCCTCATAATTTTCTCCTTTTCATCCCCTTTCATTCTTCCGTGAAGCAATTCAACCTTGTATTTAGAGAACCTTTCTTTAATTACAGGATACATCTCCAACACAGAGGGAAGCTTTAGCTTTTCCGATTCTTCTATAAGAGGAAACACAATATAAGCCTGGCGTCCCTTCTCTATCTGCGTTTCAATAAATTTATAAGCCTTTTCTCTGTCTTCTGGATAAATGACCCTTGTGACTATGGGCTTTCTTCCCTTGGGAAGCTCCTTTATCACAGATATGTCCAGATCTCCGTAAACAGTTAGAGCCAATGTTCTTGGAATAGGGGTTGCCGTCATAACCAGAAGATCACAGTTTTCTCCCTTTTCCCTTAAGGTTTTGCGCTGTATAACTCCAAATCGGTGCTGTTCATCTATTATCACCAGCCCCAGTTT
>JALVKL010000207.1 GCA_027033775.1 bacterium
ACAAAGCAGTGAGGTTGAGTTTCAAAGATTAAGCGGATTTCTTTTCACATTCACTATTGCGCTTGCTGTTGTGGTGGTACTCCTAGCTATTTTGTTTTATCCTTTGATTTCTCACATTGCAGTTGGTTTTAAAGGAGAGGTTAGAAATTTTTTAAAAGAATCTTATTTTTTACTTGTTCCTTATCTTTTCTTAAGTTTTATCTTTCATCATATTGGCGCTGTTTTAAGGAGCGTGAGAAGGTTTACCGCTTATTTTATGGGAGAGTTCATTTTTTCTTTGTCTTGCTTTATTCTGACAGCAGCAGGACTTTACTTTTTAAGAGACTGGCGGATTATACCAATTTCTATATCCATATCACAAATTGTGGCTACTCTTTATATGCTTTTTGTTGGAAGAAGGTTTTTACATTTCAAGATTTATGTTGACCCTGTGGTTAAGGATATACTGACACAGTTTTTTTACCTTTGTGCTCTTTATGGAGTTTTTCGCTTGTTTGTGGTGGTGGACAGAAGTTTTGCTTCCCTTTTAGGAGAAAAGGGGGTTTCCGCGTTAACATACGGACTCATGGTGGCTAGTATTCCTCGGGGGATTCTTAGGTTGGAGCACATGGCAATTACTTCTCTTTCTGAGGCTAGAGAGCCTTTTGCAAAACTCAAGTTTTATGCAAAAAAAATCTTTCAACTAAGTATACCTTTGTCCCTTATTTTTATGCTTTGCGCAGGATTTTTGGTGAAGCTTCTTTTTGGATACGGTGCTTTTTCGGTTAAAGATGTGGACCTTACAACTCAAGCTGCAAGATTCTACGCTTTAAGCCTTCCTTTTATGTTTTTTTGGCCTATTACATATAGAACTTTTCAAGTTATCAACTGGCTTAAGCCATTGTTTGTGATTGCCCTTATAAGTATTGCATTAAATGCGGCTTTGAATTACATGTTTGTACTAGTCTTAAAGATGGGGGTCCCTGGTGTGTGCATGGGAACTTTTGGAGCTTATGTGTTTTTGTGTTTTTTAAGTTATAGGTTTTTAAAGTATAGATTTTCTGGATATCGATTTTAAGAGCAAGATTATCGTGGAGTAAGTAGTAGTTCCATGAAAATGCCATTTCATTTAAGGGAAAATAAATATGTGTTGTAGGTTTACCTTTTAAAAAGGAGTTATAACAAAGAACACACAATAGACAGCAGAAATACACAAAGCTCCTTACATAAAAATGTAGAAGTTTGCCAAAGTTATAGAGAATACTCAAAGTGACCTAAACATTGCATTGGTCGTATCAGACAAAGGCAAGCAGTTTATGGGAAATGAGTTCACAAAAATTCCTCAAGGATCTTGGCATTAAGCTCAATGTCTCTAAGGGGCTTTAAGGAAAACATACTGATTGAGAGGTTCCGGAGTAAGTCTTGTACTTGTGAGAAAAGATATTATCAGGCACCGGGAATGGGAAACTGGATTAGGTGTATTATGGACAAAATCAGGCTGCTGTGGCATGAATTAAAAAGAAACTTTTGGTGGTCTAAAATTGGGTATCATTTCAAAAGGAGCTGGTTTAAAATGAGTCCTGCTCCACTGACCAAGAGTAGAGAGGCAAATGAGGATCTGCTTCAAGAAATAGTAAATCGTATAGTGCAAAGTTTTAATCCACAAAAAATTATTCTTTTTGGATCCTATGCTTATGGAAAGCCTCATGAGGGAAGCGATCTTGATATCCTTGTGATTATGGACTCCACCCTTCCGCGCTACAAACGTTCCATACCTATCTACCGGGCTTTGGCAGACTTACTTATCCCAATGGATATACTGGTTTACACGCCAGAGGAAGCAGAAGCTTGGGAAGATGTGCCGCAGGCATTTATAACCAGTATTTTAAAAAAAAGGGAAAGTGCTCTATGAAAAAAAGTAAGGCTGATCTTGTCCAGGGATGGTTGGAAAAGGCACGGCGAGATTTACAAGCGGCTTTACGTGAACTTAATAATCCTGATCCTCTTACAGATATTATCTGCTTTCATGCTCAACAGGCTGCTGAGAAGTATCTAAACAAAACCCATATACTTGAGCAGTTGATTTTACTGGCAGGGCGAAAAGATCCAGATTTCTTGGATCTTAAAGACAAAGTTTCTTTACTTACTCCGTATGCTGTTGAAACTCGTTATCCTGAATTTGAAGAGCCTTTATTAGATGATGCTAAGGAAGCTGTGCGAGTTGCTGAAAAGGTTAGAGAGTTTGTTTTACGGAAACTGCCAAAGAGTTTTGGTTGACAGCATGAGAAATTTTTGTAGAATGTAGCAAAATTTGCACAATAGGGCTTGGTTACGTTGGCTTACCTTTGGTACTTTTGCTTGCCAGGAGGTTTAATAAATTTAAGCCGGATTATAGGAAACATTCTGGGGAACCTGAGCATTGCTTTAATGAGCAAGCTTTTTATAATATGTTGGTGATCCGAAACTAGGTAGTAGAAGGGATCTTAGGGGGTTAACATGAAGCTGATGGAAAAAATAGACCTTACATTACTACCTGAGGATGCAAGAAAAGAATTAATTGATTTTTACGAGTTCCTTTTGGAAAAGTATGGAGCAAGGAATAAAAAGGACAGCTTAAAAGATATAAAAAAAATCCTTTTAATTGACAAGATTCAAATTGACACAAGGAGTTGGAAATTTAGTA
>JALVKL010000208.1 GCA_027033775.1 bacterium
TGTTCCGTTTGACGGTGAAGAATTTAAAAATGATGTTGAAATAGTGAAGAAAGCAGACCAGCTAAGTTCTGGACACGAAAGAGTGGAAGTTTTGGAGAATATAGATGAGGATCAGAATGAATATAGGCCTCTCTTTCCAATATTTATGGAAGTAAGTTGCGAAAGTATAGACAAAATAGCTGAAAATGTTCAAAAAGAGGGGAGAGAGGGTGGCGCTTCAAAGTCTAGGTTTGTCAGAAAGAGTTACCTTCCTGACGCTTTAACTGTAGATGCTGTTTTTCCTGTAAATGTTGTTGAAAAAGCAGGAATGGAAGAATCCTATAGAAATTTGTACAACCGATTCTTAAGGGATTGGATTAACCTTAAAGAAAAGGTAAAAAAACACAAAGAACAGTTTAACCAGAACTTTGAGGCGCTGAAATCTCTCCTTCTCCGATATCTCTGGGCAGTTCCTTCAAATACTTATAGTATGAAAAATTTTTCCGTTCCAGATATTCCACTTGCAGACCACCTGTTTACTTCCTCTGCCATAGCAACGGCTTTAAAGGCTTATCATGAAGTTGAAGGTTATGACAGTCTTTCTAAAGAGAACTTAGAAAAATTTGTTCTTCTAAGCGTTGATTTCTCTGGAATTCAAAGTTTCATTTTCCAGAAGTCAAAAGAGACAAAAAAGTGGGCTTCAAAAATCCTCAGAGCTCGCTCCTTTATGGTATCTCTTGCCCTTGAAAGCGTTATCAGGAAGTTTACTGATACTTTTGGAGTTAACTCATCAGTTGTTTTCCTTAATGCTGGCGGAAAGGCTCTGCTTCTCCTTCCTAAATACAGCGATACTGAAGAGAGAATAGAGGAAGTTAGAAGAGAAATTAAGAGAGCTCTCCTTCAAAAGTTCTACGGGCAGATAAAGATAAAGATTGCGTACGTTTACCTGACGGAAAACGACCTAAAACTTGAGAACTTTCAGAGAAAGTTAGGGGAGCTCCACGAGGCAGAGACGGAGGCGAGATTCAAGCTCTTTGGCTCTGAAGACTTTAACCTTTTTGTCTCAAGAGATTACGCTAAAAAAGTTTCTGAAAGTGGAGGAGTTTGCCATATTTGTGGAGTTAGACCTATCTATAAGAAAAAAAATGACACACCGATATGTAAGTTTTGTAATTGGCTTGTAGAGAAAGGAGAGAATCTTCCCAAAGCAAAATACGTTCTCTTAAATTTTGAAAAAGACGATTGGTTTCCTTTTCCTGACGTTGAGTTGATAAAAGATGAAAATAAGCTACAGAGTGTTGAATTGGACGAAAAGAAATTTTTAATTTCCCTTAATGCTTCAAGTTTTGAAGGACTTCCTGTTAAGTTTATTGAGAATTACATACCGCTTATTACTGAAAGCGAAGTTGACGAATACTCTGAAAAGTTTCCCGAGAAGTTAAGGGTTATTGAAGAGGAGTATAGAAAAGAGAAACTTCTTGAAAAAGGCGAGACGCTTAAAGACCTTGCTGGAAAACCCAAAACCTTTGGTCATATAGCTTTAGAATCTTTAAGAGAAGAGAATGGAAAACTATTTGGGAAGCCTTTCCTTGGAGTTCTGAAAGCAGACGTTGACAGGTTAGGCTTCATTTTCATTTCAGGATTTGCAACTCATAAAAGGGATGGTAAGGAAATTCCGCTACTGTCAATTTCCCGGTTTGCGGCTTTGAGCCGAATGCTTGATTACTTCTTTACAGAGGTAATAAAGGAAAAGCTGATTAAAACTAAATACAGAAACATCTACAGCGTGTTCTCTGGAGGAGACGACCTTTTTCTTATTGGTCCGTGGGAGGAGGTTATAAAGTTCACTGAGGATATGAGAGCTCTCTTCTACCAGTACGTTTGCGAGAATAGGAATATGACCATTTCTGCCGGGGTGGAGCTCCTCAAGCCTACCCTTCCTGTTGAGTTCATCGCAGAAAAGGGGGAGGGAGCTCTTGGAAAAGCTAAGAAGTGGAGAAGCACAATTTCCGTTATGGGTAAAAGAATACCCTACGTTTATACCGATGATTGCTGTAAAAAAGATGAGAAGTTTGGAGAGAGATTTAAGAATCCGCTAATGAACCTTAGAAAGCTACTATCTATAGCCTACAAGGAGTTACCAGAGCTGTTAGAAAAAGAGCTTTTAGAGGAAGGAAAATCAGGTTTATCAACGGCATTCCTGTATAAGCTACTTCAAATTTCTGAAATGGCGAACAAAATAGTTCCTGATAAAGAAGAAAAAAGGAAGTTTTCTCCAGACAATTTAAACAGAAACTTGATGTGGAGGGTTTACCTTTACTACCTCTTTGCCAGAGCTCCAGAGTTCAGAGATAACCTTGAAGAAGTTGTTCACAAGTTTACAGAGTATATAGAAGTTTACTCTGAGAACCTTTCAGAAGAGGAAAGCGAAAGAATAGATAATCTCTTTTACATTCCCCTTGCAATCGCGATTTACAGGAGGAGAAAGTATGGTAGAAATTAGCCCAGAGGAGCTTGTTAGGAGCTTCTTTGAAAGAGAAACCGAAAGGCCGCAGATAGTAAAAGATAAACTGGAAAAGTTTGTTGAACAGACCCTAAGAAGAGGAAGAATAACAGTTACACAGATAAGGAGACACTACAACTACTTCCTTGACATTTATCAGGAAGCAAATGCCGG
>JALVKL010000209.1 GCA_027033775.1 bacterium
TGCCAAGACTTGTATTCAATGAAGAGTATAGATCTCTTATTAGACGTTTAGATCTCGATCCTAAGGTGAGGGATTTTCTAAATGAAAGAATGAAAAGGGCCCTCGCCCTTTTAAAAGCAGTGGAGCAGAGAAATAAAACTTTGAGAAGGACAGTTGAAGTCATTGTGGAATTTGAACATGAGTTTCTTGAAAAGGGGCCTGCCTATTTAAAACCTTTATCTCTGAAAGATGTTGCGGATAAAGTGGGGGTTCATATCTCCACCATAAGCAGAGTGGTTAGTAGTAAATATGTTCATACTCCTCAGGGGACATATTTACTCAAATATTTCTTTTCAGATAAAGGGTTCGAAGTTAAAAGAAGAATAAGGGAACTTATTGAGAGGGAGGACAAGTTTAGACCCTTGAGTGACAGGGAGATAGCCGATCTTTTAAATAAAGAAGGATTTGATATTGCAAGAAGAACTGTGGCAAAGTATAGAGAGGAGCTTGGAATACCTTCTTCTTCAAAAAGGAGGGCAAGGAGGGAGAAATGCAGATAATCATTACTGGAAAGAATGTGGAGCTTTCTCAAGCTCTTAAGGATTATGTGGAAAAGAAGGTCTCAAGGCTTCAAAAATATTTAGAGGAGCCCATCACAGTCAATGTTGTTTTGTCTTCAGAGAAATTCAGAAGAATGGTGGATCTTACCATATCCTCAAAAGAGGGGGTTTTCCATGGTTCTGAGGAATCTCACGATATGTACACCTCCATTGATAAAGTTGTTGATACTATGGAGGTGACCCTAAGAAGGAAGAAGGAAAAGATAAAAGAGTCAAGGGTTAGAGGTTCCAAATCTATTGCGGAAGTCGGTTTTTTAACAGAGGCTTCTTCTACAGAGGAGAGGTCTATCATAGAGGAAAAATTAGACTCAAAACCTATGTCTGTGGAAGAGGCTGTTCTTCAGTTGGAGGCGGATAATAGATCTTTCTTGGTATTTATAAATGCTGAGACAGGAAAGGTTAATGTCATTTACAAAAGGAAGGATGGCAATTTTGGATTAATTGTTCCGGATTGATAAAGATGAGATTATGTTCTTATCTTACCGAAAAGGCTATCATAGAGTCTCTCTCTTCAGAAAAGAAGGAAGATGCCTTGAGAGAGATAGTAAAAATTTTGCATGAAAGAGGAATAGTCAGCGACGAGGAGAAATATTTTTCTGCTCTTATGGAGAGGGAAAGCCTTTGTAGTACAGGGATAGGAAGGGGTGTTGCCATTCCCCATGCCAAGTTGAAATCTGTGGAAACTGTTATAGTCTCTTTCGCACGATCACTTAAAGGGGTAGAATTTGATTCTGTGGATAAAAAACCGGTTTATCTTATATTCACTATTTTTACCCCTGAGGATGTTCCTGAAGACTATCTGTCTATATTGGCTCGTATATCCAAGATAGCGAAGGACACCGAATTTAGGGAGAGTATAATGAAGGCCTCCTCTTCACAGGAGATAATGGAGATTTTCCGCAGAGAGGATGAGAAATTTGAAGAAGAGGGTTCTGGTTAAGGATTTTTATGATGATTTAAAGAATAGGCTTCGTTTAGAGTTCTTGGCAGGGAAAAATGGGATTTATAATGCCATTGAAAATTATAGAATCCAAAAGCCTGGTCTTGCTATAGCTGGTTATCTTAATCATCTTCATATTGATAGAGTTCAGGTGTTGGGCGAAACTGAGATTTCTTATCTTTGGAGTTTGGACGAAGAGACTGCATGTTCTAGAGCAGCTGATTTTTTTGCCTCGGGGATTTGTTGCGTCTTGATAACCAAAGGTTTAAATTTTCCCGATTGTTTTATCAAATATGCAAATCAGCATTCTGTTCCTCTTTTTAGATCTCCTGTTGTTAGTTCCAAGTGTATAGAGGTTATCAGCGACTATTTAGAAGATAAGCTGGCTCCTGAAGTAAGTGTTCACGGTGTATTGGTGGATGTTTTTGGAGTGGGGGTGTTAATAATAGGAGAAAGCGGTATAGGCAAAAGCGAATGTGCTTTGGATCTCATATATAGAGGACACAGGCTTGTTGCCGATGATCTTGTTCTTATAAAAAAGAAACGAGATATACTCTGGGGAACTTCTCCCGCTTTGATACAGCATTTTATGGAGGTAAGGGGGCTTGGTATAGTTAATATAAAGGATCTTTTTGGTGTTTCCTCTATAAGGAACAGAAAGCGTGTAGACTTGGTGGTTGAGCTTTTGAGATGGGGTGCGGAGACAGAATTTGAGAGGATAAGTGTTGGGGATAAATCTTATAATATACTGGGAGTGGAAATTCCCTATGTCAGTATCCCTGTTACACCAGGACGGAATATAACCCTTTTGGTGGAAATTGCTGCAAGGCTTCACCTTCTCAGACTTGCAGGATACAGCACTCAAGTAGAGTCTGAAGATCTCGTTTTTAGAGAAAAAGAGGGTGGAAGAGGAGTTGAGTGAGGTTGTTTTTGTTACTGGACTTTCAGGGGCAGGTAAAACCACTGCTTTAAAGAGCTTTGAAGATGTTGGTTATTACTGTATAGATAACATTCCCGTGATTCTCATTAAAGATTTTCTTGAGCTTCTAAAAAGTGCCGAAAAAGATTTTAAGGTTGCTATGGGTGTTGATGTGAGGGA
>JALVKL010000210.1 GCA_027033775.1 bacterium
TCTATGAAGGCCAAGTTATTGTAAAATACGGAAGATTTCCTTTAGGTAGCGCCATAGCAAGCAAAGAAAAACTAAAGAATCAGGTTCCAGTAGCAAGAAGAATAAAAGCTCATAAGTGAATAATCATCCAAATTGCTCCTTTAACCAATTTAAAATCTTATCCCTCACATAGCGAAAACAATTAATATCTTCAGTTTCGGAAGGATCGGGAAAAGGAGCATGAATATGTGCTCTTGCATTTGGAAAGTAGGGGCAATTTTCTTTGGCTGAATCACACAAAGTAACAACCATATCAAACTCCCAGTTATCAAACTCACTTAGAGATTTGCTTCTTAAATTATGAGTTTCTATTCCCATTTCTTCCAACACCTTTTTAGCTAAGGGATGCACTTCTTTAGGTTCCAGACCAGCCGAGAAAGCTTCTATTTTATCCTTGAAAAAGTGATTAGATAAAGCCTCCGCCATTTGGGAACGGCAAGAGTTTCCTGTACAAACAAAAAGAATTCTAAGCTTTTTACTCTCCACCAAACAACTCTTTTATCTAATGAGGCTTTTGGAGCAATGTAATAGCGTCTCTCAGAAGTATCACACCAACGGCAAACAGCACAGCAGCAAAAACATACTTCACTGCCTTGGGCTTCATCTTCTCTGCCATGAGACGGGAACCCACCTGAGAACCTACGATAACAGCAAGGGCACAGCCTATGGTTAAGGGAATGTTGAAATGAGCCTTAGGCAGATGCCCTAACAAACCGGATATAGCAGCAATAGTTACTATAAAAGATGAAGTGGCGGCGGCATTCTTTGGTTCAAGCCCAGAGATAATGAGTATAGGAACAACCATGGCTCCACCACCTCTTCCAGCAAAACCCACCACCAAACCCAAAACAGATCCTGCCGTAACTCCCAAAATGATTTCTGCCTTCTTGCTTTCCACCTTCTTTTTCGGCTTGTATCCAGAGACAACAAGAACAGCAGAGGCTATAGTGAACAGGGCAAAAACAAGAATCACGTAAGCCACATTAACCTTAAAATCTAAGAAAGCTCCAATGGGTGCGAAAACCACCATGGTGAGGGCAAAGGGAAGCGCCAACCTTACCTTCACAAGTCCGCTTTTATAATAGGTATAAGCGGCAGAGCCTGAGGTAAGGATGTTAAGAAAAAGTCCTAAAGGTATGGCTTCGTGTTTGAAGTTCATACCGAACCAGTAAAGAATGGGGATGTAGAGCTGGGAGCCTCCCATCCCCAGCATTGAAAAGACAAAGGCTATACCAAAGAATACTGCTACGATTAAAAGTATTTTGCTCATTTATCGTATCCAGAACAAGGTATACATACCAGCTTGCCCTCCTTAACCCTTAGAGACTTCTCAAAGGTAAGCTCACCACAAATTGCACAAGGAACAGCGGTGAAACACCCTGGCTTTTTCTCAAATTTATACTCAAATATATCGCTTACATTAAGGAACTCCTCATAAGCCATGCTAACAATTCTATCCAGCAGAGGTTTCAAGATCTCAAAGGGAATATCCTGAGGGGGAACTCCCTTTTTTCTTTGCTCAACAAAGGGAGACTGTAAAGCTTTGGCAAAAAACTCAGGTTTCAGTGATACCCTTACAGCTCTATTTGTTTTAGTGTCGATTAGAGTAAAGGCCATCTTGTCCCAATACCTCTTTTCAATGTTGGCTTTTCCATAAGTGCATCCTGTAGCAACCATTACACCATCCAAAAAACAGCTTGCTGCATGGCCTTTGCCTGTTTCCGAAATTACATAAAGCTCCTTGTCCTTTGATCTTTCCACACCCAAAATCTCCATAGCCCTTAAGCCAGCCCTTAATCCCAAAGGCATAGCAGGGCACTTATGCCCGTGAAAGGCAAATCCCAACTCTAAAAGTTTCTCGTCCAACATGGCTTACCTCCTCACCCGATTTAGTCTATAACTTTCATCTGAAGTTATGCTCTTTAGCCTCTCTTTGTAAATTTTAGCTTCAGGAAGCTCAGAAATGGCCTTAACAGTTTGGTCAACGATCTCCTTTATTCTCGAAGGCAGATCTTTCCTAAGATAATAAATCATCCACTGCTCCTGCCTCTTTGACTCCACCAATCCAGCGTTTTTTAAATAACCCAAATGCCTTGACGCTGTAGTCTGAGTAATGCCTAAAATACCCATAATCTCACAAACACAAAGGGAGCTTTGACTTAAAAGCCACAGTATCCAAAGTCTGGGCTCACAACCTAAGGCTTTAAATACCTTTTCTAAATTCTTCACATTTTGCATATTAGCATAACCGCATATGACAAATCAAGGTTGAAATTTTAATTAAATTGCGGTTATAACCTTTATGGAGAAAAAGATGAGATATGCGATTATTTTAAGCCTCGTTATTTTTAGCATATACACCTTCCAAGCTGAAGGAGCCAAGATAAAATTCTCCTCACAGATAAGGTTCAGATATGAATTGAGGAACAATTTTAATCAAAAATATTACGGAGACAATCCACCTTACGGCAAAGCGCAGGATGGCTTTTTACTTGGGAGATTTCGCTTTGGCTTGGACTGGTATCCGACAAATACAATTCATTTGGCAATCTGGATGCAGGACTCCAGAG
>JALVKL010000211.1 GCA_027033775.1 bacterium
GACTGGGAAATATTATTACGGGAAATCCCGGATAAGGAAATTCAGGAATTTGTCCTTGGGATATCCACAATAGCCATTTTACAGTACTTTACTTATATTCCAAAAAATCTTGCGAGAATCAAAATTAGGAATGAAAAAATAATACTTACCTCCATGAAATCATCTCAAAATATAGAGGAAATTTCTATTCCTATTTTAAAGGAGCTTAGCAAAAAGCTTGACATAAATGGGGAATACGAACCACCGTTGGATTTATTCGAACTAATAGATCTAATTTTTGAAGATTACTTGGTAGAATTTCTCTCAAAATTTATCGATTACTTTAAGCCTTATGTTTCTAAGAAAACAATCATAGAATTGGATATACCTCGCTTAATAGAAAAAGAACTATCCAATTCTTACGATCTTGAATACATTGCCAATGTAGACACCTATGAACACTTTAGAGTTATCAACTTACTTCTTAAAGCAGCATATCTTGTAAAATCTATTAAAATTAATTCTACTGCATTAAGAATTCTAGGCGAAGAAAACATACTAAGGTATGAACATGAATTAGGGGATGGAAGATATAATCCAACATATAATCCAGAAGATTTCGATGTAAACTCCTCCTTTTCCCGAAAAAGTCCTCGAGTAGGATTCTCTCTGTATTACCCTGGCTCAGAAGAACTAGTATTCCAAATCAAGTTAATTAACACCGAACTCAATATAGAAGAAATTATCAGACAACTCGAGAATTTTAAAACCGAAACAAATAAGATCATCAAAGCACTACAAAAGCTATTAAACCAACCTTTTCCCAAGAACGAAGATCCAGTTCAATTAAAATACAATATCCTTAACTTACATAAGAGTATTCGTGACAAATGGTTCAATCTCAAGAAAAAAATTTCTTACACAGCAACTTAAATCAACGAAAAAACCTTCCGAATATAGAATTCATCAAAAACATAAGGATAGAAAAATACACTTACCATCACAAAGGAATCGAGTGAAGCCAAAAAGGAAAACATCCTCAACCTTCATAGAAAGCTCTAGCTACCTCTGGAGAAAAAGTATCAGGAGAATTTGTTAAAGAAAAAGGAACTCAGGAGAATTGAATTTCCCTTTTCCAAGTTGACCTCCTCTTCCTTTATTTCCCTTACAAAACACCCGTTTAATTCAAAATATCCTACCTAAGTTTTTTGCTTTAACTGGTGGGAAACTATACCTTAAAAAGTGTGAGATACCCTTTTTCACAATAAGGAGAGTAAGTTGGCCGTTTACGGATACCTGATTGGTTTTGTACGATTGGAATTATTGCTTTTAGAATACGCATAGCGGTTATTCTCTCAAAAGGAGTTCGCACAAATAGAATTTTATGCACTTCAACCTTGACCTGAATGCCAGATACAGAAATTCCTCCTGGAAGCAGACGGTTAAGTTGGAACAATAAAGCAAATCTAAAAGCAGGAAATTACCTCCTCAGGTCCTTCCCTGTAAATTCCACTTCCTTACTAAACAGTTCTTTAAGCTCATTTAGCTTGTCTCCAAAACGCTCTAGTATCAACTATCAATTTCGCCAAGATCTCGTCTGCACAAACAAAGACTAATCTCTTGTTGCTTTCATAGGCCTTATGAATCTTGTCCTTTCCAAAATAGACGTTAAAAAGTGCTTTCTTCCCCACTCTCTAAGAATCTCTATCAGTCTTAGCTTTTCTTTGAATTCTGTTTCGTTGTCGTTCTGGGTCTCAGACTCAAAGTATTGTTCTGCCTTTTTAAACCAATCTTTAACCTGCTCCGTCGTCATAGAACGCAGAAACCCCAGATGTTTTCTATTCTCTTCTCCTCTGTTACTGCCTCTAGATAAGCTACAAGGATTGTCTTCTCTTCTGATGTAAGCTTGTCAAAGGGAATCTCTATTTTCTCTGCTCCTGGAGGAGCAATTTATACATTGGTTACCTTCTTCTGTTTGCTGGAGCTCCATTCGTAAGTTGGTCTTTTCGTTTATTTCCTCTATTGCTCCCTTTAGGCGTTTTAGAATGATTGAAGGTCTAAGATGCTTTGGGTCGGCTAAAGAATTAAGAGCATTACGATACCAACTCTTAAGATCATCATCTATGTAAATCTTCTAATCTTGGGATCTTTCAGCGGGTTAATATTCAAGAGCAAGCATATAAAGTCTTTTGGCTATCTCTTTACGAAGCTTTTTAATCTCTATCCATAGTGGACGACGATACCAAGTAGTATTCCAACAAATTTCTACTTTTACGTTGAAAACTACGAGATGCCTGGCAGGAATTTTCAGATCTCTATGAAAGTTAATTTCTAAAGTGGTGCCCGGGGCGGGACTTGAACCCGCACGCCCATAAGGGCAAGGGATTTTGAGTCCCTCGCGTCTGCCAGTTCCGCCACCCGGGCATATTACTTTGAAGGGAGCTCCGTTTCCCTCTGAAGTTTGATTTTATAATATAGGCAAATCCCAAAGGAGAGTGGAGATGAACGTTAGGGTTGGTTTTATCGGTGGTGGAAACATGGCTGAAGCTTTTATAGATGCTCTCGTTGGAGGGGAGTTTCTCCTTCCGTCTCAGGTTGTCGTTTCAGACGTTAACGAGGAGAGGTT
>JALVKL010000212.1 GCA_027033775.1 bacterium
ATATATCGTCAGTTAAAAGCCTTTCAGCTGAATAGGCGTTATACTGGCATATATAGGTTATACCCTCTGCATCAGATGGAATGGCAAAGGCAAGGGCATAATCCTCTTCACCAGGGCGTCTGGTTCCTTGTGGAAGTACCATTATCTCATCACTGGCGTAAGCTCCGGATATATTTATCTTATACCCCTTAACCACAATACCATCAGACTTTTTCTCAACAAGCTTCAAAGCAAGATAGGGATTGGGCCAGTCCTTCAGCTTTTTATCCCTTGGACCTCTTGGCTCTGTAAGTGCACCTGCTACAGAAAGATCGTTTTTCTGAACATATTTCAGATATTCTATAAATCTTTTATGATACTCTGTTCCGAGATTCTGATCCATCTCCCAAGTGGTAGCCCAAGTGGCGTGGAAACAGTCCAAGCCTACACATCGATATATACAAGTACCTAACTTTTCAGCAGTAAAGCAACCTGCATTGGCTTTAGCCAAGAGATCTTCTTTGTTCTGGCACACATGCGTATAACGATTTATTTCTTCGTTAATAAGAGGAGATACAGTGCTCATTATATCTTTATATTTGGGATCAAGAGCCCACATATAACTTGCTTTGTTAGATTCTATAACCGTTCTTGTTACAGGATGATCAAAAATGTCAGTTATCTTTTCTCCGTTCATATAGATACGAATAGGATTTCTCTTTTTTAGCCTTTCGACAAACTGCTCTGGTGTTATAAGCGCCATAAAACACCTCCTACTTTATTATCTCACCTGAAGAATACACTAAATAGAAAATCATGTAAAGTATTTTAAAAAATAAAAATTTTTAAACATTGAAAACAACATAAAAAATAACTATGTTATTAATTTGTGAATATTATTTCTTTCTCTTTATGTAAAACATTAATAAACAATTGAATATTTAGCAAAATGTGTTATATTTATAATTAAACACCACAAAGGAGGGATTAAGATGCAGGTAAGAAAAGACGGTGACAGATACTCACCTACTATCAGAGAAGAAAAAAAGATGGTGCAGCTTCCCAAAGAAATTCGAGGCAAATTACATCCGGAAAACAAAGAAGACAAAAGACTGTTTTGGAAAAGAGATAAGAATAGATAAAGAAAACTACCTTTTACTCCTTTAAACAACTACTAAAGGGCTTAACAGCTACCTTTTTTATACCGAAACTGTTAGCTAAACCATTAAGAATCTCGTAGCTTAAAAGAGATATGGCTTCTAAATCTTTTACAGAAAGTCCAAATTTAGCCGCTTCTCTTATAATATCTTCAATATTATCTTTTCTGCTACCCACGGGAAATAGAGAGGACAGAATAACAGTTGTAATAGGAGTATTCAACAAATTTAGTTCCTCAATATTAGAAAGACTCTCAATATGAAAGCCCACACAGCAAACAAGCAGATCAGGTAATTTCCATCTTTTGGCAAGCCAAGCTCCAGCCTGAGCGTGATTCCAAGAAAGCTTTTTATTTTCTATAACATGTAAAGGAATATCAGAGGAGAGCCATTCTTTATAAACAGGCTCATAAACATCAAACCAATCCTTTAATAAAACAGGAAGAGCTATATCCTGCAATAAAGCTCCAGTAAAAGCCTCGTCAGGATCTCCAAGGGAAAGCTTCTGTGAAAACTCCTTGCTCAAAATGGCTCTGTATAAAGAAACGCTCCAAAAGATGTTAAAATCAAAACCGCTTCTTTTAGGATCCTTAATGGCCTCTTTGACAGCATAAGAAATGGCTATCTGCTCTATCCTTTTAACACCTAAAAGAGAGATGGCCTTACGTATACTTTTTATCTCTCCTGGGAAACTATAAAGAGCTGAATTGGCCACCCTTAATATCTGAGTACTTAAGCCTGCATCTGTAGCTATAATAGAAGCTATATCCTCAAGATGTATTTCAGGATCATTTATAGCTTCCAAAAGTTTAGAAACAACCTCTGGAAGAGGAGGAATTTCCTTGTCTTTAAAGATCTCCTCAAAGTTACCGGATAAAAGGGCTGAGTACCTCTTTATCTTTTTAAAAAACATGCTTACAATATACTTTTTAGGAGGGGAGTCATCAAGTTTTTTGACCGCATAGCTTGGCAAATAAGCAAATTAAGTAGAATCAGATTCTGGTATCTAACAACAAAGCTTAATGTGCGTTTCTTGAGTGCCCTTTTTATCTTTATCGCCTCTTTAGTGAGTATTGCTATTATGGGAATAGCTGCCCATTTTCTTTCTTGGATGTTTATCTTTCCTTCCCTTGGTCCCTCTATATTTCTCATATTTTACGCCCCCTCCTCCCCCATGTCGGCTCCCAAAAACACCATATTGGGACATTTGATAGGTATAATGACGGGATATCTTCTCTTCAAGCTGGCTTTACTTATACATCCACAGGGGATTTCTCAAATAATGAAATTTATAGTAGCTGGTTTAGCTTTAGGATTTTCAGGTATGATAATGGTTCTAACAGATATACTACATCCACCTGCTGCATCAAGCTGTTTAATAGCTGCTCTCGGTCTTGTAAAGAACGAATACCATATAATGGCTATGATGATAACCGTTTGTCTTATATGCATACAAGGATATGTTA
>JALVKL010000213.1 GCA_027033775.1 bacterium
TCCCCTCATAAAGGCAAGGGGAGCCACCTCAATTATACCTTTTTCCATAAACTTATCCGCTCTGTCAAAATCCACAAGATCAAATAGAGCATCGTACAAAGGTCTAAGATAAGGGCTGACCTTCTCCACCATATCCCCTGGGAGAAACCCCAGCTTTTCACCAGCCTCAACTGCAGGTCTTGTTAGAATAATGCGCTCCACCTGCCTTTTCATAAGGGCACTCACAGCCATAGCCATAGCAAGATAAGTTTTACCTGTTCCAGCAGGTCCTATGCCAAAGACTATATCATAGTTTTTAATAGCTTCTATATATGCTCTTTGATTCTCACTCTTTGGAACAACAAGCTTCTTTTTAGAGGAAATATATATTCCTTCCTCAAACAGGCCCTTAAAATCACCGTTTCCCTCTTTAACCATCTTTATGGAAAACTCTATATCCCTTTTTCTTAAATGATGACCTTCGTGAAGAAGGGAATATATCTGATCCAGAAGGGCTTCTACCTTCATTACATCAGAATCACTACCAGAGATAGAAACCTTGTTGCCCCTTGCCATTATCCTCACATTAAAATTGCTCTCTATAAGCTTTAAGTTCTCTTCATTTCTGCCGAAAAAAGAGAACCACTCTCGCTCATTTTTAAATTCAAAATCCTTTACCACAGTACTCATAGCAAATTTCACCCCTCCAAAATCCTTTTTTGGAAATTAATTAATTCCTTAATTCCCTTTTCCGCAAGTGTTAAAAGTTCATTAAGAGAATCTCTTCCAAAAGGCTTTTTCTCCGCTGTTCCCTGAATCTCAACAAACTTTCCCGACCCAGTCATAACCACATTCATGTCTACCTCTGCCTGAGAGTCCTCCTCAAAGGTTAAATCCAATATAGGAACACCTTTATAGATACCAACACTCACCGCTGCAAGATAATCCCTTATAGGATTTTCGGATATAGCCCCAGTTTTCAAAAGATAATCCACAGCATCCCATAAAGCTATGAAAGAACCTGTAATAGAAGCCGTTCTAGTACCACCATCAGCCTGAATGACATCACAATCAATCCAAATAGTCCTTTCCCCCAATTTTTCAAGATCAACCACAGCCCTCAAAGACCTTCCTATTAATCTCTGTATCTCCTGAGTTCTTCCATTTATCCTGCCTTTAGTTACATCCCTTATAATTCGTGTTTGGGTAGATCTGGGAAGCATTGAATATTCCGCAGTAACCCAACCGCTACCGCTTCCTTTCAAAAAAGGAGGAACCTTACCCTCTTCAACAGAGGCAGTGCATATAACCTTGGTGTCTCCAACCTCAATCAGTACAGAACCTTCTGCATGCTTTATATAACCTCTGATAATTCTCACCCTTCTCAATTTATCGGGAGCTCTTCCGTCAGGTCTTAGAGACATTTTGTCCTCCAAAAAGAGAAAGAATTTTATAAAGCCTCTCCTTCAACTCCTTTCTATCCACAACCATATCAATAAAACCATGCTCAAGCAGATACTCAGCCCTTTGAAAACCCTCAGGCAATTTCTGTCTAATAGTTTGCTCAATTACACGGGGACCAGCAAATCCTATAAGCGCACCAGGCTCTGCAATTATTATATCCCCTAACAAAGCGAAACTGGCAGAAACCCCACCTGTAGTGGGATCTGATAAAACAGAGATAAAAGGAAGACCAGCATCTGAAACCTTTGTCAGGGCAGCACAGGTTTTGGCCATTTGCATCAAAGACAAAATGCTCTCCTGCATTCTAGCTCCTCCAGAACAAGAGACAATCACCAAAGGCAGTCTTTTATCCACACTTCTTTCCGCAGCCCTTGTTATTTTCTCTCCCACAACAGAGCCCATACTACCCCCAAGAAAGCCAAATTCAAAAACACAAAGCTCAACCTCTATGCCATTTATCCTTCCTTCTCCGCATATAACAGCATCTTTCATACCTGTCTTTTTCTGAGCCTTAACCAACCTGTCTCTGTACTTCTCTGTATCCTTAAACTTTAGAGGGTCCAAAGGGGAAAGCCCACTATCATATTCTCTAAAAGTCCCTTTATCTATAAGCATATCAATTCTTTCCCTGGCACTTATACGAAAATGATAATTACACTTAGGACAAACTTTTAGGTTTCTCTCAACCTCTTTTTTGTATACAATCTCATTACAACCAGGACATTTTACCCATAAACTCTGATCTATCCTTTTGCCCTTTTTAACCCTGCTTAAAGTCTCCCTGATCCATCCCATATCTCAGAACCTCAAGGTTGTTTTCCTTAATCCAAGCTTCCATGCTCTCAACAGCCCTCTTATAAAGAAGAAAACGCTTCTTTTTTCGGTCTTTCACTTTATCTTTTAAAGGAGGCAACAATCCAAAGTTGGCGTTCATAGGCTGAAAATCCTTTAAAGAAGAATCGGTTATATATCTTAAAAGTGATCCAATCATAGTTTCAGCAGGAGGAACCAAAGCGGGCATATCCAAAAGAACTCTAAAAGCATTTATCCCAGCAATAATACCTGTGGAAGCTGATTCCAGATAACCTTCTACCCCTGTAATCTGCCCAGCGAAAAACAATTTCTCATCCTTCTTCGTCTGCAAAGTGGGAAGAAGAACCCTCGGAGAATTTAAATAGGTGTTTCTGTGAATACTTCCATATCTTAAAAATTCTGCCTTCTCTAAACCAGGAATTAACCTAAAAACTCTTCTTTGTTCTGGCCACTTCATTTTGGTCTGAAATCCCACTATATTAAACATCTTCCCCTCTTTATCCTCTTTCCTTAACTGAACAACTGCAAAGGGAGTCTTTCCCGTTTTCGGATCTATCAATCCAACAGGTCTCATAGGTCCAAAAAGTAGAGTTTCCCTTCCCCTTCTAGCAAGCTCTTCTATTGGCATACATCCCTCAAAGAAACGGGGAGCTTCAAATTCCCTGAACTCAACACACTCTGCATTCAAAAGCTCTTTATAGAATCTTTCATACTCCTCTTCTGTCATGGGACAGTTCAAATAATCTCCTTCGCCTGGCTTTCCATATCTGTCTGCCCAGAAAGTCCTGCTATAATCTATGGTTTCGCCATCCACTATTGGGCTTATAGCGTCATAAAAACTGAGATTTTCCTCTCCAAAAAATGCTTTTATAGACTCCGAAAGGGAATCTGAGGTGAGAGGTCCAGTTGCTATGATGCACGGCCTCTCAGAGGGTATAAAGGTAATCTCCTCTCTTACCACCTGGATCTTTTCCATAGACTCAATAACGCTTGTTATATACTGGGAAAACCTTTCCCTATCCACTGCCAAAGCCTTGCCTGCTGGGACACGAAATTTATAAGCAGCGTGTATAACAAGAGAACCCAGCATTTTCATCTCTGCCTTTAAAAGTCCAGAAGCCGTATCAGGAGATTCAGACTTTAACGAATTGCTACACACAAGCTCTGCAAGATATGAAGTTTTATGAGCAGGTGTAGTTTTAAAAGGGCGCATTTCATAAAGAATAACCTCAGCACCCAACTTTGCTAAGGCAAAAGCCGCTTCTACTCCAGCTAGCCCCCCTCCTACAACAATAACTTTCTTCAATCTCAAAGGCTTTATTTAAGATTCCTCTATTCTAGCGTCTACAAGCTCAATAATTGAAAGCTCAGCGTTGTCTCCCCTTCTAAACCCAACCCTATAAATTCTGGTATATCCGCTATTTCTGTCCTTATACCTTTCAGAGGCTTCCCTTATTATTTTATAAGCCACCTCTTTATCGGTGAGATAGGAAAAGACTCTTCTCTTACTGGAAAGATCTCCCTTTTTAGCAAGATTTATAATCTTATCAACCCAAGGCCTCATAGCTTTTGCTTTGGCAGTGGTGGTTTCTATCCTCTCATATTTAAGCAAAGATGTAACAAGATTTCTTATCATCATTTTTCTATGTTCTGCTTTTCTTCCAAGCTTAACCACCTTTTTCCTGTGCCTCATTTTGCCTCCTCCGCCTCTTCCTCAAGTTCCATCCCCAAAGATAAGCCAAGAGACTCCAAAACCCTTTTCACCTCTTCCAAAGATTTTTTACCAAAATTCTTCATCTCCATAAGTTCTTCTGGGGTAAGTTTTACAAGTTCCCTAACAGTATTTATACCCTTTTTCTTAAGGCAGTTATAAGCCCTCACAGACAGATTAAGATCCTCAATGTCCATATTCAATTTTTCCTCAAGTTCAGTGGCAGCTGTATCCTCTTTTTTAGACTCTTTTATATCCGAAACCAATTCCTCAACGTCTATGGAAGCTATTATATCAGCGTGATCTTTCAGTATCTGAGCTGCCATTTTTATAGCCTCTACAGGACTGACAGCTCCGTTAGTCCATACCTCCAGTATAAGCTTGTCATAATCTGTAGCTCTGCCTACCCTTGCCGGTTCAACAGAAAAATTGACCTTAGTTATAGGAGAAAAGACAGCATCAACAAGGATAGTTCCGATAGGATAATCCTGCAAATTCCTCTCCTCAGTGGGAAGGTACCCTTTACCCTCCTCCACAATCATTTCCATCTTCAATTGTGCGTCTTCAGAATCAAGGGTTGCAATGTGAAGCTCAGGGTTGAGTATTTGGATGCTGGGAGGGCATTTTATATCCTTAGCGTAAACCTTTTTAGGTCCCCTTTCATCGATTAAAAGGGTTACATGCTCTTCAGCATCACCTTTAAGGTTAAGCTCTTTTATATTGAGTATGATATCAGTAACATCCTCTCTTACCCCTGGAATAGAAGAAAATTCATGGAAAACTCCTTCTATCTTTACAGCAGTAACTGCATAACCGGGTATAGAAGAAAGAAGTATCCTTCTCAAAGCATTCCCCACAGTTATACCATAACCTTTATCCAAAGGTTCTATTACAAGTTTACAGTACCTATCACTAAGAGTTGACTGGTCTATAACCAGTTTTGTTGGCCTAATTATAAAATTCCAAGTATCAAACATTAAACTCCTCCCTTTACTTGGAGTAGAACTCAACTATCAGAGTCTCATTCACAGGTATCTGCACTTCTGATCTTTCAGGAATTGACTTAAAAACTCCCCTCAAATTCTCTAAATCAACCTCCATCCAGCTGGGAACTCCTCTAAACTCTGCCATCTCCACTGCATTTTTAATTCTTTCCAAGTTTTTGCTTTTTTCCTTTATCTCAATCACATCTCCAGGCTTAACAAGATAACTGGGAATATCCACCTTTCTTCCATTAACCATCACATGACCATGAACAACCAACTGCCTTGCATCGCGACGAGATGTGGCAAAACCCATCCGATAAACAACGTTATCCAACCTTCTTTCAAGCAGTTTAATTAAGTTTTCACCGGTGAGCCCCTTCTGACGAGAAGCAATCTCAAAATATCTCTTAAACTGGTTCTCCGATATTCCATATATTCTTCTTAACTTCTGCTTTTCCCTTAACCTTATCCCATACTCCGACAACTTAATCCTTCGCCTTCCATGTTGACCTGGAGGATAATTTCTTTTTTCCAAAGGGCATTTATCGGTCATGCACTTAGAGCCTTTAAGAAAAAGTTTAATTCCTTCTCTTCTGCAAAGCCTGCAAACAGAACCGGTATATCTACCCAAGGCTTACCTCCTTAAACCCTTCTTTTTCTCGGCGGTCTACAGCCATCATGAGGCAACGGAGTGACATCCTTTATTAAAGTGATATTTAAACCAGCAGCAGCCAAAGCTCTTATAGCCGCTTCCCTGCCAGGACCAGGTCCTTTGACATACACTTCCACATGCCTCATACCAGCCTGCTCCATAGCCTTTTTAGCAGCTGCCTGGGCAGCAAGCTGAGCTGCATAAGGGGTGCTTTTTCTTGTGCCTTTAAAACCAACAGTGCCAGCGCTAGCCCAGCACACAGTATTCCCCTGGGGATCAGTTATGGTGATTATGGTATTGTTAAATGTGGATTGAATGTGAGCAATCCCAGCGGGAACCACCTTTTTCTCACGCTTTCTTCCACCTCTTCTTCTCTTAGCCATGAAGTCAATCCTCCTACTAAATTACTTCTTAGCTCCCCTCTTTTTACCTCTACCTGGAACTGTCTTTTTAGGACCCTTTCTGGTTCTTGCATTGGTTCTTGTTCTCTGCCCCCTTACAGGAAGCCCCATTATGTGCCTGAGTCCTCGGTAACAGCCTATATCAATCAGTCTTTTAATATTCATGGCAATCTCTTTTCTCAGCTCACCCTCAACCTTATACTCTTTATCTATAATCTCTCTTATTTTGCTAATCTCCTCATGGGTAAGATCCTTCACCCTCTTATCTGGATTAACACCTGCTTTTTCCAATATCTTCTTGGCTGAAGAAAGTCCTATACCAAAAATGTAAGTCAAAGCTATCTCTATTCTTTTATTCTTTGGTAAATCCACTCCTGCAACACGTGCCATTATACTCCTCCTAACCTTGTCTTTGCTTATGCCTCGGATCCTTACATATCACCCTCACTACTCCCTTTCTTCTGATTATTTTACAGTGAGCACATCTCTTCTTAACAGAAGCCCTCACCTTCATAGATAAACCCTCCTCACAGCCTGTAGATTATTCTACCCCTTGTGGGATCGTAAGGGGATATTTCCACTTTAACCTTATCCCCTGGAAGTATCCTAATAAAATTCATCCTCATTTTGCCTGAAACATGGGCTAAAATCTTTAATCCATTTTCCAGCTCAACTCTGAACATGGCGTTGGGCAAAGGCTCTATAACGGTTCCTACCATCTCTATTCCTTTATCCTTCTTAGGCATCCTTTTCCCAGTCTGTTAGTATTATAGGTCCTTCCTCAGTTATAGCAATTGTATGCTCAAAATGTGCAGCAAGACTCCCATCCTCGGTAACAGCCGTCCATCCATCCTCTTTAACCTTCACATTACCACTTCCCATAGAAACCATAGGTTCAATAGCCAGAGTCATTCCAGGTCTGAGGAGCTCCCCCTTACCAGGCTCACCATCGTTAGGAACAGCTGGATCCTCATGAATCTTTTTCCCTACTCCATGTCCACAATAATCTTTAATAGGAGAAAATCCAAAAGACTTAACATAAGAGCCTATAGCATAGCTTATATCACCTACTCTATTTCCTGCAACAGCCTTCTCAATCCCCATATAAAGAGCTTTCTTTGTAACTTCCACAAGCCTTTTCACACTCTCTGACACTTCCCCCACTATATATGTATAAGCAGCATCGCTGTAGTACCCTTTATATTCTACACCCATATCCACACTCACTATGTCCCCTTCTTTAAGCACTCTCTTTTTAGAGGGAAGACCATGAACTACCTCATCATTTAAAGAAATGCAAGTGGCATAAGGATACTTCTTTTTAGAGAAAGCTGGCTTATAGCCTTTAAAAGCAGGCCTGCCCCCCATTTTCTTCACCAACTCCTCTGCCCTCTTATTTATCAACCAAGTACTCATCCCCGCTTTAATAAAATCTTTTAAATCTATTAATACCTTAGCCAGAATCTCGCCACCCTTTTTTATCAACTCAATTTCGTCTTCACTTTTTAATATAATCATTTACCCTCTAATACAGCGCATATATCCTGAAATATGGTCTTTATATCCTTCG
>JALVKL010000214.1 GCA_027033775.1 bacterium
CGAACCATATTATAATGACATTAAAAGGGCTTTTGATACTCTCTATTCTTCTGAGTTTCAAAGAAAACTTGAGAGTGTTGTAAATCCGTATGGGGATGGCAATGCTGCTACAGCAATAAAATCCATTTTCAAACGTTTTTATTTTAATGATTTAAAAAAAGAATTTTACGATATTATCTTTCAGATAAATCAATAAATGTATTTTACTCCATTCACTTCGCTTTAATTATTATGTGCTACACATGTTGAAAGGTATACGCTGTAGTAGGAAGATATTTTATAGACGCTTTTAAAGTGATAAAATTAAAAATAACAATTGAACAGTTCGAGGAGGATGAGATGAAAACTTTTATTCAACTTCTATTTGGATTCATTTTTTTACTTCAGCCTACCTTTGTAATGGCAGAAGGTTCAAACCTGTTACAAAAATTTAAGGACATTCAAAGGCAAGCCCAAGAAGTACAAAAAGCGGCAACGGAAATACCTGTGTCTGGAGAAATAGTCATTGATGATGCATCAAGACCGTGGTACTTTAAAATGAAATGGTTCGATGCGGCAGCTTGTTCCAGAATCTATTACCAAATAAATAACGAACCCCCAGTCTTTTTAGTTGAATTTGTAGGTCCAAGACCTACAGTAGGAGCTCCTATCCAGATTAAGGGATTGAAAGAAGGAGATAGGGTAAGGTTTTTGGTGAAGACTCACTGGTACGGTAGATGGTTTGGCCCTGTTTCTTCTGAGAATCCCAGATTTTTTAAAGTTTACCAGAGGGGAAAACACTCTTATTACTTCCAGTTTGAAGATGCAGTAGCTGCAGATATGGCTTACAACGACGGAGCCTTCCTTTTCTATCAGGAAGGTGAGGGTCCACCTCCCAACGCAAATCTTCAAATACTGAGCTACGAAGCTTACAGAATGGGAAACGATTTTTTCCTAACTGGTAAATTAAAAGTAAATACCCCGGGATATGTTAGATCTGTAGTAGAAATCAGGAATAACCACTGGGAAGTTGAAAAACTAATAGACAACAGCTTTGAAGCCCAAAAGCTGGGGACTTACACCTTTAAAAGGTTGGTTCACCTCTCATCTGCGCCTTTTCATACCTCAATCTGGATGGTTGCCTTAGGAGGAGAAAGAGATTCGAGGGTTAGGGGATTGGGAGACTGCACTCCTTTCATGATGGAGGAGAAACACCCACAAACACAGAAAAAATTGCTCCTATATTACCCGTTTGACAACTGCACAGCAAAAGATGCCTCTGGAAATGGTTATGACGGAACAGTTGTAGGCGCTCCATCCTGCACAGATGGAGTAAAGGGCAAGGCCTTTTCGCTTAATAACCCTAACAGGGACTACATTGCTATGGATAAGTCTTTAACACTCGGCGATTTTACCATTTCCTTCTGGGTGAAGATAGATAAAAAGAGTGGTAAGTTCAACATGTTCGTAGAGGGAGCAAACAGTAAACGCTTCAACGAGTTCAGCTCAAGCTGGAGGAACAAAGACAATGGAATAGAGCTCTGTATAGCCGATGAATGCTGGTATTCCACTCCTTTCAACCTGATGGATGGAAAGTTTCACAATCTCACTTATGTAAGAAGTGGTTGGTTCACAACCCTTTACATCGACGGGAATAAGTTCTTCACTTACAACTCTGGAAACAAACCCATTACCATACAGTTTCTCGTTTTAGGAGAAGATCAGGACTGCCTGGGAGACTGTTTTGAGAGGAACCAGTATCTATTTGGAAGTATTGATGAGCTGAGAATCTACAACTACCCCCTTTCTGAAAAAGAAATAAGGGAATTAGCCAGTTTAAAACCCGCTAAGGGTTCATCTAAAAAGCTCATTATCTATTACAGCTTTGATAGTTGTAGAGCAGAGGACTTGAGTAGCAATGGATTGGATGGAGAAATTCACGGTTCCCCAAAGTGTGTGAAAGGAGCGAAGGGCAAAGCCCTCTATTTTAATGCTATAGACAGAGACAACGGCTGTGGCCAACCTGGAGGAGACTATATAGCTATCCCTCCCATTGGAAAAATCTGGAATAGGGGAATCACCATCTGTAGCTGGGTAAAGTTTGAGGAGAACCGCCGATGGGAGAAGATAGTAGACCTTGGCAGGACAAATGGAGAAAAAGGTGGTTACAATGTAGTATTCGGAAGGCTTGCTGACACAAACAGAATAGATTTAGAAAGCTGGATAAACAGCGATGGATACTATAACAGAAGCATAGGCAGGCTTACGTATCCGGGTATAGTTAACGGGAAATGGCAGTTCTTCTGTGCAGTGATAGACAATAAAAGCAACAAGATGAAGATTTACATAGATGGGCAGCTTAAAGCAGAAAAGACAGGAAATGGCATTGCTAATGTAGAAAGAACAAGAAACTTCATAGGCCATTCCAACTGGTGCTTCAACGATCCGGACTTTAAAGGGGCAATTGATGAATTCCGCATCTATAACTATCCTCTATCTGCAAAAAAGATAAAGAAACTCTATAAAGAAGGAACGGCCACTGCAGAGGTCAAGAGGAGTTATTTTGGTTCTGCGAAGAAAAATCCCTTTGTCTTTGAGGGAACAGTGTACGCCATACCTCCCGGAACAGACAGGCTTCCGGACTTTTCAAAGTTAAAACCCATCGGAAAAATATACTCGGCCGTTCTAAATATTACTCCAAGAGACTTCAGCAGTGGTTTCCCTGGTGTTACAGAGCGGTTTGAATGGTTCGCAATAGATTATAAAGGAAGGGTCTTTATACCGAAAACAGGAATTTACACCTTTTCTCTACTCAGCGACGATGGAGCAAAACTGATTATTGATGGGAAAACGGTTATTGATAATGACGGAATCCATCCACCAAAAAAGAAAACGGGAAGCGTAAAGCTTAATAGAGGATACCATACAATTGAAGTCCAGTACTTCCAAGGGCCAAGGTACCAAGTAGCCCTCGTTCTTTCCCTTGTAAAGAATGGCAAGGAAGTTCCCTTTGATATAAGAGATTTTGCCCCTGCAAGGCTTGAAGAGTCTGAATGTGAAACAAAAATTACTGTGGGATCTGGAATCCTCTTTGACTTCAACAGTTATCAGCTAAAACCTGAAGCTATGAGACTCCTTGATACTGTGTATAGCCTCTTATCTGACATGGAGTACCAGAAAGTTATAGTAGAAGGGCATACAGACAACGTTGGATCTGAACAATACAACCTGAAACTCTCCAAAGAGAGGGCACAATCCGTTGCCAACTACCTTATAGCAAAGGGAATACCTAAGGAGAAAATAGTTGTAGTGGGATACGGAGAATCTAAACCCCTTTATCCAAACGATACTCCAGAGCACAGGGCAAAGAACAGAAGGGTTGAGATTAAAGTTTTGAAGGAGTGTAAAAGGGGAAAGTAAGAGAACCATTTTAAAATAAAAGTTTTATACTTGCTTATTAAAACTACTTAGGAAGCGGTCATATGCATGCGTCCTTGTATTGTGGAATGGATAAAAGACATGCGCCGTAGAATAAATTTAAAATAATCTCTTTTAATTTGGTAGCCTAATATTGGAAAGCCTGGGAAGCTATGGAAATGGCTAAAAAGTAAAAAGTTTTGTGCTAAAAAACTTTAAACTGACTTTTAAATATGATAAACGTGTATCATAAAAAACAAATAATGTGCATTTAAATGAAAAGGCTTTTGTATCCTTCTTGTGGAATTGAAGACGCTTTGTACTTCTTACATACATTTATAAATGAAGTGGATGAGTTTATTTTTGCTGATCTTAATTTCAATTCAGGTGCTTTGAAGGTTTTTGAAAACCATTTAAAAAGGTTTGGAGAATACAAGAAAGTAGTGCTGGGCGATTTTGATTCCAGATGGATCTATATGCGTTCACTAATATCTGGAAGATGTTATAGAAAAATTGCGCCTGCTTACGCTATCTATGACTTTAAAGTGAAAGATAGAACGAAGAGACTGATTTTAAGAAAAGGGTTTGGTCAATTCGCTATATTAGAACTAAACGATGACTCACTGGATATTTTTGTTCACAGAGGTGATGGTATAGACGAAGGTGGTAGCGGGGTATTCTACCTTGGAAATGTGAAACTGGACTACGAACCTATCTCAAATATATTTGATAAGCTTATCAAAAAATTGAAAGATGGAGCACTAATCATAAGTGATGGATCAAACACTAATTTCAAGGAGTTTAAACAATTCTACATAAAAATATACTATTGGTCTAAGAAAGAAATTGAAGCGCTGTTTCCCGTTGAGATAAAAATAAAGAATGTAACACTAAAATCAGAAAGGGTGCTCAACAAAAGACCTGGCCATACATACACTATAGTGTGGAAAATAAAAAAATAACTCTTGTTGAAATGCCTGTACATTCTAAATAAATCACAAAACTTAGGAAATTGAGGGTTTTTTCAAAAATTATAACCATAGAGGAGGCAAGAAAGAACGACTACAACTTAAGTCTTTCAAGGTATGTCTCTGTTGATGAGAAGGAAGAAATTTTACCTGTTGAGGATATTTTAGTTGAGCTTGCGAAAGTTGAGGAAGAGAGGGAGAAAATTGATAGAGAGTTAAAAGTAATATTAAGTAAAATAGGGTTTGGAGGATGATAAATGAATCAGATGGCAGTTAAAAAATAATTGATGAATTCAAAAACAAGATAGAGAGAATTGCAGGATCACACTTTAAACTTGTCATACTTTTTTGGTTCTTTTGCCAGAGGGGATGCAGTAGAAAGCTCTAATATAGACTTGCTTCTCGTTTTTGATAATAAACCATCCCAAGATATGATACGAAGGATAAGAGATGTTTCTAATTCCTTGTCTCTGAAATACGATGTTGTTATTTCTGAATTCTTATTTACCGAGGAGGAGTTTGAGAAGTACAAGACACCGTTTTTGTTGAATGTAAAAAAAAGAGGGTATTAAGGTATGATAAGTAAAGAAATCGGCGATCTGATAGAAAAAGCAAAAAGAAGCATTGATGCTGCTAAAAGGTTGTACGAATCCGAACACTATGACTTTTCAGTCTCAAGGGCATATTTACTTCTAACTAAAGATTTTATTCTTTCTAAGCATTCAGCAGTTATTGCCAATTTTGGCGAGTATTTTGTTAAGACCGGCTTACTCCCTGCATCACTTCACACTTACATAATAGAAGCATTCAAAGACAGGCAGATAGGCGATTTTGAGTCCGTTATTAAAATTTCGAAGGAACAAGCAGAAACGCATATAAAAATGCTGAGGAGTTTTTGAAACGAACCGTTGAATATTTGGAGGGTCTAAAATGAGTACCAGCAACTTCAAACAAATAGAAATCGACTTAATTCCTGAGGATTGGGAAGTTATGAGGTTGGGGGAGGTTTTTGATATTTTCGCTGGTGGTGATATTTCTAAATTAAATTGGTCTCCTATTTATTCAAATTCACTGGAAAACGATAAATTCCATAACTATTACAGCTAGGGGAAACTTAGGCCGTACTGTGCCATGATGTGAAAAATTCAATGCGACTATAAGATTGCTTGTTCTAACTCCAAAGATCAAAATGGACATTAAATTTGCAGCGGAAGCAATCAACACCTATGTTAAAGTTAACCTTGAAGGAGCTAGTATCCCTCAATTAACTCGTCCCAAGATTGCAACTTATACTATCCCCTTTCCCCACTTGAAGAACAAAAACAAATCGCACACATTTTAAGCACAGTTGATAAGAAAATAGAAGTTGAGCAAAAGAGAAAGAAGGTGTTAAAAGAACTCTTTAAAACAATGCTTCATAAATTGATGAGTGGAGAGATAAGATTAAAAGAGGTGGAGATATGAGCAAGGAAGAGGTAATTAAAAGGTTAAGGGAAAATATGGAAATAATAAAGAGTTTCGGAGTTAAGAAGATAGGGTTATTTGGCTCTGTTGTGAGGGGAGAAGCAAAAGAAAAAAGCGATATTGACATTGTTGTTGAGTTTGAAAAAGGTAAAGCAACTTTCAAGAACTTTTGCGGACTTGTTGACTTTCTTGAGGAACTATTTGGTAAGGAAGTTGATATTTTGACTCCTGATGGAATTGAAACCATAAGAATAAAACATGTAAAGGAGGAAATTAAAAAGGAATTGATATATTTCTAAGCGAAGAGATAAAGAATTTGTCTTTGATATGATAATTGCATGCGAAAGGATACTCGAATACACCAAAAAACCTCTCTTATGAGGAGTTCCGCAAAAATCGAATGATAATCGATACAGTAGTAAGAAACATTGAAATTCTTGAGGAAGCTGCTAAGAATGTATCAGATGACTTAAAGAGCAAATATCAAGAGATAGAATGGCGGGAAATTGCCAGAACTGGGGATAAAGTCATCCACTTTTATTTTGGCGTGTCTTTAAGCGTTATATGGGACATTATTACCGCCGATATCCCGATGCTTAAAGATAAACTGAAAAATCTCACGAAATCCGAAGGCTGGGAAACATGAGACTCATAACCGAAAAAAGGGATGTCTAGGATAGAGTGATAAAAATCCTTCAATCTGCTGGCTGGGAGTATATTCTTCCTGCTGATTTTCAGGAAAGGAAAGGCTTTGATATTAAAGAACCGTTCATTATTGATATTCTTTCTTATATTAGCGCATAAAGATCAGAATACGAGGCTTTGAAAATAGCACTAGTGCTGAAATATTTAAGAAAACCAGCAAAATGGCTTATAGGATATCTGGAAAAGAGCTTTCTGTGAAGAAAAAGTTATTGGACAGTTTCTCAGTTAAGCTTTTGTTTTTCAATAAATTTAGCACCTTAACTGTTTGAGGAAAGACAATGTATTCATCTGAGGTATGTTCCTGATAGAACCCTATAGCAAGATTAATACTCGCGATACCCATTTTATCGGAAACAATAGCGCAATCTGATCTTGACCCCTCAACCGGAGCTAAACCTAAATCAATAAACAGCTTATAAAAGGCTCTATTATGACCTTTATAAAAGGCAAATTCTCCGGTTCCTCTTCTATCCAATCCTATTACACAGGTAAAACCGTCATCTAAGTTAAACTGCCTTGAGCCACAACATCCTTTTTCCTCATCGTAACAGAAAAGATACGCAAAATCTGTATAGCCTTCTTCTATAAGCTTTATCATAATCCATACTCCGCACCTGTCATCTCCGCCTAATACTTTCTTGCTTTCTGGTTTAAGAGCAATGATCTCATTTATCACGATAATCTCTCTTTTCGATGGCACTTTATCTTTATATACATCTAGATGTGAAACCAGTACGGGTTTAGGTTTGTTTGGATCAAAATTGGCATAGATATACGCATTATTAGCGCTGGTGTAACTCCATTTGGATTTTAATATTGTTTTTTTCACTTTACATGCAAGCTCATCTTGAGACATTGTTAATAAAGAAATTAAGCTTTCTAAGCTATACATATATAGCTCCTATTGCATAAGCGTATATACATTATAGCATAAAAGTTTCACCTTCAGCTATTTAATCCATTTTGTTTGTCGAAATATAAAAA
>JALVKL010000215.1 GCA_027033775.1 bacterium
CAATTCGTGACAGCCCAACCTGTTGTATGAGCCTGCATCGACAAGTAAATTTGATTTTTTGCCAACAATTAATGTGGCACAGCCTCTTCTGCCCATGTCAAAAAAGATTGCCCTTGGCTCTTTTGTCTTGAAATAAGAGACCACAAGCAAAAGAAGACTTACAACACCCAACAACACAAAAAATCTTCTTTTTGATATCAGGTACAAAAGGGCTACTGATAAGACTAATATAATTATTGTTTGATTCTTTGTTATGAATATCTCTGAAAGTGGAAACTTAGAGATACTTTTTATTAAATTAAAGATTAGCTTAACAGCAAAATTGCAAACTGGAATCAAGTTAACTCCAGAAAGACTCAGAAACAGAACCGCTATTAATATGGGGATGATAAAGGAGAATACTGGAAGAAAAACTGTATTGGATATTAATCCCCAGGGATATATTCTGTGAAAATGAAAGGCTGTTATAGGTGCCAATACAAAAGATAAGCACACACTTATTAAAACAAACTTTTTAAACCTAGCAGTATTCTCCAATCTCTCTAAAAGAAATGCTATGGAAAATATGGCAACAAAAGTATATTGAAACCCAGCAGATACTATATCCAAGGGATTTATTAATAGCATAATAAAAAGTGCTACAGTGGCTATCCTGAAAAGAGAGATGTCCCTTTCAAATATACACAAAATAACATACACCACATACATAATTGAAGCTCTCACAGCAGATATATGAAAACCTGTAAGTGTTAGTATAAAAGGCACAATGGATATGTTCATAATATGAGCCAGTCTTGAAGGTAGAAACTCAAAGGGAAGGTAAACGACTATATTAAGTATTTTCAGAACCAGAAGAAATATAAAGAATGTGAAACCAAGTATTATCCCAAAATGAAAACCGCTTACTGCAAGCAGATGTCCCAGTCCCGTTTTATAAAATACCTCCCTTTTATCCTTATCTATTGCCTCTTTTGCCCCGAGAATTAGACCAAGGACAAAAGTTCTAAAAGGCTCACTAACATCAATGAAGCGTTTTACCAAACTTATCCTAAGTGAATGTACCCTGGACCATATTGAATCTGATCTTTTGAGAATCTCATAGTTTTTAACCTTCACATAGGCACATATCCCTTTTCTTTTCATTTCAAGGGATAGAGGATAACCTCCCGGATTCTTGAAATCATGGGGTTTAAAGATTAACCCCCATACCCTTATCTTATCGCCATAACCAAGGCTGTGTTTAAAAGAGACAAAGAGCTTATACTTACACACATCTGATTTCAGAATGATGGCTTTAGTATTTGGTAAAGGATCAGAGACTATTTTGCCCGTGATCCTTCCAATTCCTGTTCTTATGTTATAGTTTGGCAGTCTATATTTGAAATATAAGACGAACAGTACAATTAGGATAAAAATTGCAAGATATTTACTCTTCAATCACCTTTTTCAACTTTTTACTTGGCCTGAACCTTACCACCATCCGAGGATCTATTCTTACCTCTTCACCAGTCTTTAAGTTTCTTCCCTTCAATCTGTTGGATCTAACCACCTCAAAGGTGCCAAATCTTCTTATTATGACATTTTCCCCTCTAACCAAAGCATTAAACATTTCATCCAGGATTGCATCAACTATTTGACGTGCCTTACTTTTGCTAAGTCCTGTAGCCTCCACCACCCTCTCAACAATATCAGCTTTAACCAATTGCTCATACCTCCGTTAGATTCTTTAGCTTCTCAGCCTGATAATGGGCTATCAAAGCGTCAATAATCTCATCCAAATCTCCATCCAAAATATCTTCAAGTTTGTAAAGTGTCAAACCGATTCTGTGATCTGTTACACGGTTTTGTGGAAAATTGTAGGTTCTTATCTTTTCGCTTCTTTCTCCAGTTCCCACTTGCTTTCTTCTTTCTTCAGAGATCTCTTCCTGCTGTTTTCTTTCCATCATCTCTTTCAGCTTTGCCCTTAATATCCTCATGGCCTTTTCTCTGTTCTTATGCTGGGATCTCTCATCTTGGCACTGAACAACTATACCTGTGGGAATATGTGTTATTCTTATGGCAGAATCTGTTACATTCACATGCTGACCACCAGGACCAGAAGCCCTAAATGTTTCAATCTTTAATTCATCAGGTTTTATCTCAACTTCGTACTCTTCAGCCTCTGGTAAAACAGCCACTGTTGCCGTTGAGGTGTGAATTCTGCCTCCAGATTCTGTTTCTGGAACCCTTTGCACCCTGTGTACACCTACTTCATATTTTAGTCTGGAATAAGCCCCTTTACCCTCTATTAAAGCTATGGCTTCCTTATATCCTCCCCTTCCAGTAACATTCACATCGAGAAGATGAACCTTCCACCCTTTTCTTTCCGCATATCTTGAGTACATTCTAAAAAGCTCCGCTGCAAAAAGAGCAGCTTCCTCTCCCCCAGCAGCAGCTCTAATTTCGAGAAAGATATTCTTTTCATCCCTGGGATCCTTGGGCAAAAGCAACAATTTGAGCTCTCTTTCAAGCCTTTCCTTCTCACCTTCCAGCTCCCTTAATTCCTCCTTGGCCAACTCTTCCAACTC